>CAZKCD010000251.1:0-1523 GCA_964551235.1 uncultured Sphingomonas sp. | reverse complement strand
CGAATCGGGAGGGCGGGATGCTGGACGGACTGATCGACGAATTGCTGGAACGCGAGGGCGGGTATGTGAACCATCCCGCCGACCGGGGCGGGCCGACGAATTATGGGATTACCGAGGCGGTGGCGCGGGCGCATGGCTATGGCGGGGCGATGCGCGACCTGCCGCGGGGCGAGGCGGCGGCGATCTACACGCGGCTCTACTGGCTGCGGCCCGGGTTCGACGCCGTGGCCGAGCGGTCGGCGAGGATCGCGTCGGAGCTGTTCGACACGGGCGTCAACATGGGGCCGGCGGTGGCGACGACCTTCCTCCAGCGCGCGCTGACCGCGCTCAACCGCAACGGCGCCGACTATCCCGACCTGACGCCCGACGGCCGGGTCGGGGCGGCGACGTTGGCCGCGCTGGACGCGTTCCTGGCGGTGCGGGGCGCGCGCAGCGGGGAGACGGTGCTGCTGCGCGCGCTGGAGGCCTTGCAGGGCGAGCGCTACCTGCGGCTGGCGGAGAAACGGCCGGCCAACGAGGCCTTTCTTTACGGCTGGCTGGCGAACCGCATCGGTTCGGAGGCATGATCCGCCTGCCGCGCTGGAGCGCGCGCGACTGGCGGGCGATGATCGCCTTGTGGGCGTCGGTCGCCGGCGCGGCGGTGCTGACGGGCTTTTCGGCCTGGCTGGTGTTGCTCATCGTGGCCAGCGCGCGGGCGACGCCGGCGCTGGCGGGCCGCGCGATGGAGGCGCTGGCGACGAGCAACCTGGGGCTGCTGGCGGTGATCGGCGCGGTGCTGCTGAGCCTCGGCCTCGCCATCAACCGGCGGTCGGTGAAGGGAACGGCCTTCGGGGCGAGCTTCGAGGCGAGTGGGGGCGAGGGCCATGACGATCGCGCTTGAATGGGCGCGGCGGTTCGCGCCGTGGATCGGGGGCGCGCTGCTGGCGCTGGTGCTGGTCGTCGTCGGCCCGGCGCAATGCCGCAAGACGGACCGGCTGAAGGCCGAGGCGCGCGTCGGGGAAGCGCAGGGCCGCGCGGCGTCCGCCAATGCCCGCGACGCGGTGGCGAGCGGCAGCGCCGCGGCCGCGCGCGAACGGGAATCGGACGCGCTGACGGCGCGGAGCGAGAGGGAGATCAGGAATGCGGACGGGGCGGACGTGGCGGTGGGCGATGCTGTCGCTCGCGCCGGGATTGACGGGCTGTGCCGGCGGGACGCCTATCGTGACGGCGAGCGCTGCCGATTGCGCCGGGCTACTGCCCGACCATTGGCGGCAGGGCGTGGCGGGGGCTGAGCTTCCCGCCGACGCCGCGACCGTGGGCGACTGGATCGCCTTCGCCGACGCGCAGACCGGCAGGCTCGACCAGGCCAATGGTCGGACGAAGGACGCGATCGCGATCGTCGAACGCTGCGAGGCGCGCGAACGCGAGGCGCTGAAGCGGGCGCGGCGCGGGTGGTGGGCGCGGCTGACGGGCTGAGGCTTGCCGCTGGCGGGGGGCCTCCCCACATCCCGGGCCATGGAACAATATCATGGCACCACCATCCT
>CAZKCD010000250.1:0-1539 GCA_964551235.1 uncultured Sphingomonas sp. | reverse complement strand
CGCGGCCGGGGATATCGTGAAGGGTCTCGACCAGATCAGCCACGCGATGGGCGAAGGCGGGGTGGCCTCGACCACCATCCGCAACGACCTGGCGAAGGAAACGCCGATCCGGCGCTAGGCGAGGAACGCCGGGTCGAGCACGATCCGAACGTCTTCGAGCCGCGCCATCGGGTCGCGGAACGGGATCAGCGAGCGCTTTCCGTCGACCTTCTCGATGTCGAGCAGGTCGCCCGCCCCGAAATTCTCGACCGCGACGACCGATCCGATCGTTTCACCGTCCTCGGAAAAGCAGGTCAGGCCGATCAGGTCGGCATGATAATATTCGCCCTCGGCCAGTGGCGGCAGGGCATCGCGGTCCACCTCGACGAGGCTTCCGCGCAGCGCGTCGGCGGCCCCGCGGTCAGTGACGCCCTCGAAGCGGGCCACCGCGGTCTTGCCGCCGTCACGCACCGACGACAGTTTGGTCAGCTTGCCGCCGAGATAGAGGCGGTCATGCTGGGCGAGGCTCTCGACGCTGTCCGCAAACAGTTTCAGGCGAACCTCGCCCTTCACGCCATGGGCGCCGGCAACCGCGGCGAGCGCGACGCGCTTTGCTTCGGTCACCGGCTCCATGTTGAGTTACTCGGCCTTCTCGCCTTCGGCAGCCGGAGCTTCCGCTTCGGCTTCGGCGGCCGGGGCTTCCTCGGCGGCACCTTCAGCCGGCTCCTGCGAGCTCTCGCCGGTCACTTCGGCCGGGGCATCGCCCGCGTCGCTGTTCGGGGTCGCTTCGTTGGTCTCGGCGTCGGCGGCCGGAGCCTCCTCGGCCGGAGTTTCCTCGGCCGGAGCCTCTTCCGCCGGGGCGGCAGCAGCTTCGGCGGCTTCGGCTTCAGCGGCCTTCTTGGCTTCCTCGGCCTCGGCCAGCTTGGCAGCCTTTTCCTCGGCGCGTTCCTTGGCCTTTTCGCCCGGCTCCGCCTTCTTCGGGTTGTTCTTGGCGGCGCGCTCCTTGATGCCCATGGCGTCGAGGAAGCGGGCGACGCGATCCGACGGCTGCGCGCCGACGCTCAGCCAATGCTTCGCGCGATCGGCGTCGAGCTTGATGCGCTCTTCCGAATCCTTCGGGAGCAGCGGGTTGTAGGTACCGCTCTTCTCGAGGAAGCGGCCATCGCGCGCGTTGCGGCTATCGGCCACGACGATGCGGTAATAGGGACGCTTCTTGCTGCCGCCACGGGCCAGACGAATTGCAACTGCCATTGTGATATTCCTTCGTTAAATCAGTTGTATACGCTTATTTCTTGCCGAACTTGTCAAAGCCCGGCGGGAGATTCATGCCCGGCCCGCCGAGGCCCGGGAGACCGGGCGCACCGCCCGGCAGCTGGCCGCCGGGCATCATGCCGCCCAGCGCCTTTTCCATGCCGCCGCCGCTGAACATCGCGGCCAGCTTGCCGAAGCCGCCAAGCTTCTTGAGCCGCTTCATGGCGGTTTCCATGTCCTTGTGCATCTTCAGGAGCTTGTTGACCTCCTGAACGGTGGTCCCGCTGCCCTTGGCGATGCGGATCTTGC
>CAZKCD010000249.1:0-1542 GCA_964551235.1 uncultured Sphingomonas sp. | reverse complement strand
TCCTTGGCTTCGGCGATGGCGGTGTTCATCAGCACGCCGTCGCAGCCCAGCTCCATCGCCACCGCCGCGTCGCTCGCCGTGCCGACGCCGGCATCGACCAGCACCGGAACGCTCGCGCCCTCGACGATCAGGCGGATGGTGACCTGGTTCTGGAGGCCCAGCCCGCTACCGATCGGCGCGCCCAGCGGCATGATCGCCACCGCGCCCGCATCTTCGAGCTGCTTGGCGGCGATGGGATCGTCGACGCAATAGACCATCGGCAGGAAGCCTTCACTGGCCAGCGTCTCGGTCGCGCGCAGCGTCTCGCGCATGTTCGGATAGAGGGTGCGCGCCTCGCCCAGCACCTCGAGCTTGACGAGGTCCCAGCCCCCCGCCTCGCGCGCCAGCCGAAGCGTGCGGATCGCGTCCTCGGCGGTGAAGCAGCCGGCGGTGTTGGGCAGATAGGTGATCTTCTTGGGATCGATATAATCCATCAGCACGGGCTGCGAGGGATCGGATATGTTCACCCGCCGCACCGCGACGGTGACGATCTCGGCGCCCGACGCCTCGACCGCGGCGGCATTTTCGGCGAAGTCCTTATACTTGCCGGTGCCGACGATCAGGCGCGAGGAAAAGGTACGACCGGCAACGGTCCAGGTGTCACTCAACTGCTCAGCCTCCGCCGACGAAATGGACGATTTCGAATGTGTCCCCGTCGGCGACCGCCACGTCGGCGAGGGTCGAACGGGGGACGATTTCGCGATTGCGCTCGACCGCCACCTTGGCCGGGTCGAGCCCGAGCGCGCGGACCATGTCGGCGATGCTCCCGGCGCCGATGCGCCGCGGTTCGCCGTTGATCGTGATGTCGAGGGTGTCGGTCGCGCTCATATGCGCTAGGGCAGATAGGAAGGCTGAGCAGCGAAGGCAAATATGGCGGTCATCTACGTCCTCAACGGTCCCAACCTGAATCGGCTCGGCCGCCGCGAGCCGGAGATTTACGGCACGCAGACGCTGGACGGGATCGCCCACGTCATGGCGAAGCGCGCCGCCGAACTGGGGGTCGAGATCGACGTCCGCCAGTCGAATCACGAAGGTCATCTCATCGACTGGTTGCACGAGGCCGAGGACGAAGGCGCCAGGGCGGTGATCATCAATCCCGGAGGCTATTCGCACACGTCCGTGGCGCTGCATGACGCGGTGAAGGCGATCGCGACTCCGGTGATCGAGGTGCATTTGTCCGACCCCGAGACGCGCGAATCCTTCCGCCATACCGACCTCGTCGCGCTGGCCGCGACGCGCGTCATCAAGGGCGAGGGCGCGAAGGGTTACCTTACGGCACTGGACGCCGCCGCCGCGCTCTGACAGGGAGCGCGGCAAGAAACGACAACAATCGGGATTGAACCATGGCCGACGGAAAAGACGGGCATAAGATGCGGATCGACAGCGACCTGGTGCGCGACCTCGCCGAACTGCTCGCCGCCACCGAACTGACCGAGATCGAGGTCGAGGACGGGGATCGCAAGATCAAGGTGAAGCGCGAGGCCGCGCCGGTGATGGCCTACG
>CAZKCD010000248.1:0-1550 GCA_964551235.1 uncultured Sphingomonas sp. | reverse complement strand
TGCTGACGCGCGGGCGGTCGCCGGCCAGCATGTGGGGGCGGTTTGGTGGCCTGTATCTGCGGACCGATGCCGGGCTGGGCGATCTGCGGGCCCATCTGCGGCGGCGGCTGCGGGTGCAGGACGCATCGGGCAAGGCCTATTATCTGCGCTTCTGGGACAGGCGGCTGATCGCGGAACTGGCGCGGTTGCAGGGCGATTCTGCCGATATCCTGCGGGCGCTGCTCGATGGCCGCGATCTGCGCATCGACGCGCTGGCCCGCGATCTGGGCGAGGGCAATTTCGCCATCATTGCACGCCAGAATGGCGGGGATGCCGGCATGGCGGCGCCGGCAGCAGCGGCCACCGCCAGCCGCGCGGATCTGACGCTGCCGGCGGTGCTGCGCGCGGTGCGGGCATCGGCGCAGACGACCTGTGTGCAGGTGGTCACCGACGGGCTGATGCGGTCGATCCCGCGGCATCTGCGGATGCTGGATGTCCGGCGCGCCGAGGTCGAACGGCTGGTCGTGCAGGTCGCGGCCGATGCGCGCGGCTTTGGCGTCACTGGGCGGGCAGCGATCGGCAAGCTGGCCGCCGCATCGGCCTTTCTGGGCTATCGGATGCTGTATGATCCGCGGCTGGCACGGCTTTGCGCGCCCTGGCTGCCGGTGCGCGCGCCGCTGTCGGATCTCGCGTCGGTCACCCGGATGATCGAGGGTATCGCCGAATGGCGTAACAAGCAGGGGCTGGTCGGCGATCTGGCGCAACAACTGGCTGCCATCGGCCAGACCGGGCCGGACCCGGCGCGCAGCGACGGCGGGGCGCAGGGGATTATGGCCGACTGTCGCGTTGCCTTTAAATCGGCTCTGCCTCAATCTGTGTGGCGCACTATCCTGAGAACGGGAAGATTCAGGAGGGATAGTGATGATTTCAAGGAAGCACTGGTCGCCCGGGAGCGATGTTTCCGTTCAAAGCGTTGAGCGGCGCGATTCCGGCGGGTGGACTGTATCCGGCAGTCTGACACCAAACGGCATCTGCCCAGACTGTGGATTGCAATCGCGACGTCGTCACGGCTGGCGGCGTAGGCGGCTGCAGGATTATCCCGCCCATGGTGACGGGGTTACGGTAACCCTCTGGGTTTGCCGTTGGCGATGTTTGGCACCCGCCTGCCCGCGCCGGACTTTCTCGGACCAGATCGGCTCGATTGCGCGTCCTTTTGCGCGGCGCACTTCGCGTGTCGGGGAAATTGTCAGCCATCTTGGGCACGCGACCGGCGGGCGGCCTGCCGAGCGGCTCTTGCACCGCTTGGGCCTTGGGGTCAGTGATGACACGGTGCTTAGGCAGCTGAAGAACCGTGCTCAAGATACTGCCGAGCCGCCGACCGTCATCGGGATCGACGACTGGAGCTGGCGGAAGTCGCAGACCTACGGCACGATCATCGTCGATCTGGAGCGTCGCGCGGTCATCGATGTTCTCGAAGATCGTGATGTGGTCACCTGCACCGACTGGCTGAAACGACATCCTGCGTGGCCGCGAGGCAGACCCGCTCCCTGCATGGATCGACGACGCGATCG
>CAZKCD010000247.1:0-1580 GCA_964551235.1 uncultured Sphingomonas sp. | reverse complement strand
GCCGGGCACGCGATGCCGGCGACCGATCCCCATGCCGGGCACGACATGAGTGCGACGGCCGCCGAGGTTCCGCTGGCCCCGCCGCCGCCGGAGGCGACGAGCGGGCCGGCGCACGCCGCCGATGCTTTCTTTGGCGACGAGGCGATGCAGCGCAGCCGGGCGACCCTTGCCCGCGAACATGGCGGCATGCCGCACAGCGCGATCCTCATCGACCGGGCCGAGGCGCGCGTCACCGACGGGCCGGACGGCTGGCTGGTCGACGGCGATGCCTGGTGGGGCGGCGATGTCCACAAGGCCTGGTTCAAGGCCGAGATCGAGGGCGACTGGCGGGGCCGGCCCGAGGCCGAGCTGCAGGCGCTCTACAGCCGCGCGATCGGCCCGTGGTTCGACCTGCAGGCCGGCGTCCGTTACGACGCGCGGCCGGGCGACGACGCGGCGTATGCGGTGCTCGGCGTGCAAGGCCTTGCGCCCTACTGGTTCGAGGTCGATGCGGCCCTGTTCCTGTCCGACCGCGGCGACCTGACCGCGCAGGGCGAGGCGGAATATGACCTGCGCATCACCCCGAAACTGATCCTCCAGCCGCGCGGCGAGATCGCGCTGTCGGCGCAGGACGTGCCCGAACTCGGCCTCGGCTCGGGGCTCACCAGCGTCTCGCTCGGCGCGCGGCTGCGCTACGAGGTGAGGCCGGGCTTCGCGCCATACGTCGGGATCGAGGCCGAGCGCGCCTTCGGCGACACCCGCCGCTTCCGCAAGGCCGAGGGCGAAGACGCCAGCCCGGTCAGCGTTGTCGCCGGGGTTCGCCTAATGCTGTGAGGAGGGCCGACGGGCTGGTGGAGCTGAGGGGAATCGAACCCCTGACCTCTGCAGTGCGATTGCAGCGCTCTCCCATCTGAGCTACAGCCCCGCACCGTCGGTGGGCGGTCCAATAGCCGCGCTTTCGCGCCCGCGCAACGCCCCTTCGCAATCTTTCCTCCGCTCGCCGCTGGCGGCGTCCGCCTCGTCGAAACGACCGGAACGTTTTCCCTTTCCATCACGTTGATTTTGCAGAGCTTTCGCCCCCTCGAAGGCCCTCTGTGAAAAGGGAGATTTCCATGAGCTACGACCGTTACGACGACCGACGTCCCACCAGCCGCGCCTTTCGCGACCAACGCCCGACGGGCTATGATCGCGACGACCGCGGCTTTTTCGACCGCGCCCGCGATGAGGTTGCGAGCTGGTTTGGCGATGAGCGCGCGGAAACCCGCCGCGATCTCGACGACCGCTACGACGACCGCTTCGAGCGCAGCCCGCGCCAGCGCGAGTTCGGCAGCAGCGACTATGAGCGCAGCCCCCGCTTCCGCGACGAGGGCTATCGTCGCCCGTACACCGGCCGCTCGTCGAGCCAGAGCTATGGCAGCGATTTCGGACCGGAGCGCGCCTATAGCAACGACCGCTGGGACCGCGGCCTGACGCAGCGCACGGTATCGGGCATGGCTTCGGGTGGCCTCCACGACCGCGACTATGGCCAGTGGCGCAGCCGCCAGATCGATGAACTCGACCGCGACTATGACGAATTCCGTCGCGAGAATTCGCAGCGCTTC
>CAZKCD010000246.1:0-1614 GCA_964551235.1 uncultured Sphingomonas sp. | reverse complement strand
ACCGCCGGCATCGGCGCCGGCCAGATGAACCGCCGCGACAGCGCGCGCATCGCCGCGATCAAGGCCGCCGAGGCCGCGAACACCTACGGTTGGGCACAGCCGCGCACGGTCGGCAGCGCGGTCGCGTCGGACGCCTTCTTCCCCTTCGCCGACGGCCTCCTGTCGGCGGCCGAAGCGGGCGCGACCGCGGTCATCCAGCCGGGCGGCTCGATCCGCGACGACGAGGTGATTGCCGCGGCCGACGAGGCGGGGCTCGCTATGGTCTTTACCGGGATGCGGCATTTTCGGCATTGAGGTGCCGAGCGCCGTGACGCCGACGCGCAGCGTCGCCGGAACGGCGCGCAGAGCCACCGAAATGCGGACGGCCTGCGCGCCCTAGCGCGACAGGACCGACGTCACGGGATTCACTCCCGTGACGGCCTTAGCCGGGATGCGCTTCGCACCCCCCCCCCTCACTCGACCGCGTCGACCCCGCGACGGCCGGGCACCATCGCCTCGGCCTCGGTCATCTCGCGCACCTCGCTGCCGCGCATCTTGAACAGTTCGCGGTCTTCGGGGCCGAAGCCCTTGAACCACAGCACGGCGCCGAACGCGGCGAGGATGGCGGGAATGCCGATCAGGATTTCCGCCCATTCGGGCAAGTGGATGATGCCGTAACCGACGATCGCCGCGGCGGCCGCGGCCCACACCAGCGACCAGCGCCATCCCGAGACCTTGGCGCCGAGGATGCGCGACAGCATGGTCGCCTTGACGACCGCGGCGAAGCCGAGCGCCAGCGCCAGCGCGATCGCCGGCCCGGTCGCCTGCCACATCGTCGGCCAGTCGAGCGAGCGCATCGCCAGGATCAACCCGGCGGCCAGTCCCGCCTCCAGCGCAAGCATGGTAAGGCTGACCAGCATGTTGCGCAGGCGTGCGGTGTAGATCAGCGCCGCTTCGCTGACCGCGGCGGTGGCCGCCACCACTTCGGCGCCGAGAAGGAAGGCCAGGGCCGCGGTCCCCGCGACATATTCCGGGCCGACCAGGCCCATGACCGCTTCACCGGGAATGCCCAGCGCGAGCGCGACGGCGGCCTGCGCGGCGATGACCCAGAAGCCGACCTGCCGGACCTGCTTCGCCACGGCCTTGGTATCGCCGGCGGCCAGGTTGCGGCTGATCACCGGGCCGAGGATCGGGTCGAAGCTGGTCTTGAGCTTGGACGGCAGCGAGGCGACCTGCTGCGCGACATAATAGATGCCGACCACGGTGGGGGAGAAAAACAGGCCGAGCACCGCGATGTCGATGCGCCGCGATCCCCATTCGACCGCGTCGGCGGCGGCGACCGGCATGTTGCGCCGCGCCAGCGCCCAGAGCGTGCCGGGGTGCGGTCGCCAATAAGCGGGGACGCCGTAGCTCTTCACGAACGGGATGACCGACGCGATGATCGCCCCCGACATCGACAGCACGTAAGCGATCGTCTGCGCATGTTCCTTGGCAAGCTGGACGGAAACGGCAACCGGGTCGCACTCCTGCAGGCGATCCCAGATGTTGGCTTCGTAGGATTGGAAGGTGGCGCGTCGGCCGAGCAGGCCATCGACTTCGTCCGGTGTCAGGCCTTCTTCGAGAATGCCTTCCATC
>CAZKCD010000245.1:0-1618 GCA_964551235.1 uncultured Sphingomonas sp. | reverse complement strand
AGCGCGTCGGATAGTTGGGCGCCTCGCGGGTGATCGCCACGTCGTGGACATGGCTTTCGCTCAGGCCCGCGTTGGTGATCCGCACGAAGCGGGCGCGCTGCTGCAGCTCGGCGATCGAGGTCGAGCCGGTATAGCCCATCGCCGCCTTCACCCCGCCGACCAGCTGGTGGACGATGTCGCGCACCGGGCCCTTGTACGGCACCTGCCCCTCGATCCCCTCGGGCACGAGCTTCAGCTGGTCCTTGATGTCCTGCTGGAAATAGCGGTCGGCGCTGCCGCGCGCCATCGCGCCGACGCTGCCCATGCCGCGATACGCCTTGTAGGCGCGGCCTTGGTAGAGGAACGTCTCGCCCGGCGCTTCCTCGGTCCCGGCCAGCAGGCTCCCAACCATCACGGTCGAGGCCCCCGCCGCCAGCGCCTTGGCGATGTCGCCCGAGGTGCGGATGCCGCCGTCGGCGATTACCGGCACGCCCTGTTCCGCCGCCGCCTTGGACGCGGCCATGATCGCGCTCAGCTGCGGCACGCCCACGCCCGCGACGATCCGCGTCGTGCAGATCGATCCCGGCCCGATGCCGACCTTGATCGCGTCGGCCCCGGCCCCGGCCAGCGCCCGCGCGGCTTCCGCCGTCGCGACGTTGCCGGCGACGACCTGCACCGCGTTCGACAATTTCTTCACCCGCTCGACCTGCGCGGCGACGTCGGTATTGTGCCCGTGCGCGGTGTCGATGACGATGCAGTCGCACCCGGCATCGATCAGCGCCTCGGCCCGCTCGAACCCCTTGTCGCCGACGGTCGAGGCCGCCGCGACGCGCAGCCGGCCCTGGTCGTCCTTGGTCGCCAGCGGGCTCGCCACGGCCTTCTCGATGTCCTTGACCGTGATCAGCCCGACGCAATGGTGCGCGTCGTCGACCACCAAGAGCTTCTCGATCCGCCGCTGGTGCAGCAGCCGGCGCGCCTCGTCCTGCCCGGTGCCGAGCGGCACAGTCGCGAGATTCTCCGAGGTCATCAGTTCCTTGACCGGCTGGCGCGGGTTGTCGGCGAAGCGGACGTCGCGGTTGGTCAGGATGCCGACCAGCTTGCCGCTGTTCTCGACGACCGGGATGCCGCTGATCTTGTGGACCTTCATCAGCTCCATCGCCTCGGCCAGCGTCTGGTCCGGCGCCATCGTGATGGGGTTGACCACCATGCCGCTCTCGAAGCGCTTCACGGCGCGCACGGCGGCGGCCTGCTCGACGACCGTCAGGTTGCGGTGAAGCACGCCGATCCCGCCCAGCTGGGCCAGCGCGATCGCCATGTCGGCTTCGGTCACCGTGTCCATCGCCGCGCTCAGCAGCGGGATGTTCAGCGGGATCGCCTTGGTCAGGAAGGTGCGGGTGTCGGCCCCGCTCGGCAGGACGGAGGATTCCTGCGGCTGCAGGAGGACGTCGTCGAAGGTGAGCCCCAGAGGGATGTCGTCGTGAAGATGGTCGGCCATATCGGCCCATGCCAAGCTTCGCGCGATTCGGGAAGCCCCCGACCCGACCCGCTTACGGCCGGAACGTCCGCGAGGCCGCGCGCCGGACCAGTTCGACGTGCAAATTGGCGTCCTCGGTCGCGCCCCTCAATTCGGTCGCGTCGG
>CAZKCD010000244.1:0-1633 GCA_964551235.1 uncultured Sphingomonas sp. | reverse complement strand
GTGCTGCGGGCCTGCTGGGACTGATCGTCATCGTCGTCGCGATGAACGAAGTCAGCCGTGGCGCCATCTACGCTTCCTTCGTCGGCGCATTGCTGGTCTGGTCGTGGCACGAGATCGCGTTCCTGACCGGCGCCGTCGCGGGTCCACGTCGCCTGCCCTGCCCGCCCGGCGCGAGCGGATGGGAGCGCTTCGCAAGCGCGGCGGCCACTCTCGTCCACCACGAGATCGCGCTCGTCGTTACCGCGCTTTTGCTGATTTCGCTGACGTGGAACGCGCCGAACCAGATCGCGGCGATGACGTTCGTGCTTCTGTATGTGATGAGGCTGAGCACCAAGCTCAATATCTTCCACGGCGTTCCCAACGCGGCAACCGACATCCTGCCGCCGCACCTCGGCTACCTCAAGAGCTACTACGGGCCGAACCGCTTCAGCCTTCCCTTGCTCCTTTCCGCGATCGGCGCCGCCGCCCTGGCCGGCTGGCTCGGCGCGACGGCTTTTGCTTCGCCGCCCGGCAGCGCCGCCATGGTCGGTGCGAGCCTGCTGTTCGCACTCTCAGCGCTCGGCGCGCTGGAGCACCTGTTTCTGATACTGCCGTTTCGCGACGGCATGCTGTGGGGTTGGGCCCTGCCCGCCAATCGACCGGTTCCTCGGGGAAAATGGGGAGCTCCTGAGTGAGGAGGAAAACTGCGATGGACTTTGAAGGCTATTTCCAGCGGGAGCTGGACAGCGTCCGCGAGGAAGGTCGTTACCGCGTGTTCACGGAGATCGAGCGTCATCGTGGTGCCTTCCCCCATGCCACGCGTTACGTTGATGACGATACGCACGAAGTCACCGTCTGGTGCTCAAACGATTATCTCGGGATGGGGCAGAACCCGATCGTGATCGACGCGATGCACCGCGTGCTCGACGAATGCGGCGCGGGCGCCGGCGGCACTCGCAACATCTCGGGCAACAACCATCACCACGTCCTGCTCGAACGCGAGCTTGCCGACCTTCACGGCAAGGAAGCAGCGTTGCTGTTCACCTCCGGCTATGTCTCGAACTGGGCGGGTCTCGGCACGCTGGCGTCGCGCATTCCGGGATGCGTCGTCTTTTCGGACGCGCTCAACCACGCGTCGATGATCGAGGGCATCCGACATTCGCGCGCCGAACGCCGGATCTGGAACCACAACGACCCCGCCGACCTTGACCGGCATCTTTCCGACTTTGGTCCTGACGTTCCCAAGCTCGTCGCGTTCGAGAGCGTGTACTCAATGGACGGCGACATCGCTCCCATCGCCGAGATTCTCGACGTTTGCGAGAAGCACGGCGCGATGAGCTATATCGACGAAGTCCATGCGGTCGGCCTTTACGGCCCGCGCGGCGGCGGTGTCGCCGAGCGCGAAGGACTGATGGACCGGATCACGGTCATCGAGGGAACGCTGGGCAAGGCCTATGGCGTGATGGGGGGCTACATCGCGGCGTCGGAGGCGCTGTGCGATTTCGTCCGCACCTTCGCCAGCGGGTTCATCTTCACCACCGCCCTGCCGCCTGCGCTTGCCGCGGGCGCCGCGGCGAGCATCCGGCATTTGAAGGAAAGCGAATTCGAGCGCGCAAGACACCAAGAACGCGTGGCGACCGTGCGTCGCCGCCTC
>CAZKCD010000243.1:0-1634 GCA_964551235.1 uncultured Sphingomonas sp. | reverse complement strand
CTCGACGTGTTAGGCCGGGGTCGTCCGTCGGTGGGCGTCGACGTCAAGAACCCCGAGGGCGTGGCGCTGGTGCTCGACCTGGTTGGTACCGCCGACGTGTTGATCGAGGGTTTCCGCCCGGGTGTGATGGAGCGGATGGGGCTGGGCCCCGACGTGTGTCGTGAGCGCAACCCCCGCCTGGTTTTTGGCCGGATGACGGGTTGGGGACAAGACGGGCCGCTGGCCCGCGAGGCCGGCCACGATATTACCTATCTCGCAGTCACAGGCGCACTCGCGGCCATGGGCGCGAAAGGCGAAGTGCCGCGCCCGCCGCTCAACCTCGTCGGCGATTATGGCGGCGGCTCGCTCTACCTCGTCCTCGGCATCCTGGCCGCCCTCGTCGAGCGCCAGCGGAGCGGCCGCGGCCAGGTGATCGACGCCGCGATCGTCGACGGTGTTTCGTCGATGCTCGCCATCTTCTCCGGCCAGCAACCGAAGGGCTCGCTCCCCTACGCGCCGGGGTCGAGCGTGCTCGGTGGGGACGCGCCCTTTTATCGCTGTTACCGCTGCGCCGACGGGCGTTTCATCGCGGTCGGCGCGATCGAGGAGAAATTCTGGACCGCTTTGCTGGCGGGCATCGGCATGACCCCGGCCGCCTTCGGTCCGCGCTTCGACCCGGCGAGCTGGCCCGCCCAGTGCCGCCAGTTCGAGGCGATCTTCGCCGGCCGCACCGCCGCCCAGTGGGAGGCGCAATATGCCGGCACCGATGCCTGCGTCACCGCGCTCGTCTCCCTCGACGAGGCGCCGTCTCATCCGCAGGTCGCGGCCCGCGGCATCTACGCGGACGGCGCGGTGGCCCCGGCGCCGCGCCTGTCGCGCACCCCCGCCCGGCCGGGGAAATCAGATGCCGACGGGCGCGCAACCCTCGACCGCTGGCTTGGGCCGCGATAGGGCGGTGGCCACGCACATGACCGAGATTGATCCCCTTTCCTTCCGCCAGGCTCTCGGCAGCTTCGTCACCGGCGTGACGATCGTCACCGCGCGCGACCCGGAGGGACGTCCGGTCGGCCTCACCGTCAACAGCTTCAACAGCGTCTCGCTCGACCCACCCCTGGTGCTCTGGAGCCTGTCGCTGAAGAGCGCGAGCCTGCCCTCCTTCCGCGAGGCTAAGGGCTGGGCGGTGCATGTGCTGGCCGCCGGACAGGAGGAGATGTCTGGCCGCTTCGCCAGGCCGGGGGGTGACAAGTTCGCCGGGCTGGCCATTACTGACGGGCCCGAGGGCGCGCCTGCACTGCCCGACTATGCCGCACGCTTCGGCTGCGAGGCGACCTTCGAATATGAAGGCGGCGACCACGCCATCTTCGTCGGCCATGTCATCGATCTCGACAAGCGCGATGCCGAGCCCTTGGTCTATCACGGCGGTCGCTACAGGCGCGTCGCGACTGGCCTTGCCAACGGCGGCGCCGACGAACTCGCCCTCACCGACCTCGGCCGCTCGCTACTTTCCGACCTCGTCACGCAACTCGAAAGCGGCGCGACCCTGAGCGCCGACGACCGCCGACTGTTGGCACGGTTGGCGGAGTCCGTCACCTCTTAGAATTGGCTGGGGCGGCAGGATTCGAACCTGCGAATGCCGGTACCAAAAACCGGTGCCT
>CAZKCD010000242.1:0-1644 GCA_964551235.1 uncultured Sphingomonas sp. | reverse complement strand
AAGGCCGACTGGATCCTCGAAGGCGGCGCGATCGACGGCGACGGGACCGGCACCTTCCTGACCACCGAGCAATGCCTGCTCAACCCCAACCGCAACCCCGGCTTCGACAAGGAAGAGATCGAGGCGCGGCTAGCCCGCGACCTCGGCGCGACGCGCATCGTCTGGCTCGGCGACGGGCTGGAGAACGACCATACCGACGGCCATGTCGACAACCTCGCGCGCTTCGTCGGCCCCAACCGCGTGGTCGTGCCCGAGGCGGAGCCCGAGGATCCCAACCTCGAAATCTACGCCGATGCGGCCGAGACCCTGCTCGACGCCGACCTCGACGTCGTCGCCATCCCCTCGCCCGGCCTGCTCGAGGACGAGGGCGGCGAGGTGATTCCGGCCAGCTACATGAATTTCTACATCGGCAACGCCGTCGTGGTGGTGCCGCAATATGGCGCGCCCAACGATGCCGCCGCGGTCGCCGCGCTGCAGGAGATTTTCCCCGACCGGCGCGTTGTCGGCCTGCGCGCCGATCACGTGCTGACCGGCGGCGGCAGCTTCCATTGCATCAGCCAGCAGGTGCCCCAATGAGCCAGAAGATCAAGGTCGGCGCGCTCCAGCTCGCGTTCGGCAACGACATCGACGCCAATATCGCCAACGTCACCGAACTGGTGCGCGAAGCCGCGGGCAAGGGCGCCAAGGTCGTGCTGCCGCCCGAACTGTTCGAGGGCGAATATTTTTGCCGCGTCGAGGACGAGGGCCTGTTCGCGACCGCCAAGCCGGTCGGCGAGCATAAGGCCGTGGCCGCGATGCAGACGCTGGCGAGCGAGCTTGGCATCTGGATCCCGACCAGCTTCTTCGAGCTCGACGGCCAGCACCATTACAACAGCCTCGCGATGATCAATCCGGACGGGAAGATCGAGGGCGTCTATCGCAAGAGCCATATCCCCGACGGGCCGGGCTACGAGGAGAAGTTCTACTTCCGCCCTGGCAACACCGGCTTCAAGGTGTGGAACGGCGCCGAGACGACGCTGGGCGTCGGCATCTGCTGGGACCAATGGTATCCCGAGACAGCGCGCGCGATGATGCTGATGGGCGCGCAGATCCTGTTCTACCCGACCGCGATCGGCACCGAACCGCACGATCCCGATCTCGACACCTCGCGCCTGTGGCGCCGGGCGATGATCGGCCACGCGGTCAGCAACGTCGTGCCCGTCGTCGCCGCCAACCGCATCGGCAACGAGCATGGCCAGATCTTCTACGGCCACAGCTTCATCTGCGACGAGCGCGGCGACATCCTCGCCGAGTTCGGCCGCGAGGAGACGGGCGTGCTGGTCGCCGAACTCGACCTCGACCAGGCCCGGCGCCACCGCGCCGCCTTCGGCTTCTTCCGCGACCGCCGGCCGGAGCTGTACGGACGGCTGGTGCAGGACATCTGATGAGCTGGCTGTCGCGCGCCGACCATGGCGCGAGCGACGCGCAAATCGCGACGCTTAAGGCGATCTGCCCGATCGATCTGCCGGAGAGCTATCTCGCGCTCCTGAGCGAGAGCGACGGCGCGGAGGCGGGCCTGTCGGTCGACCCGCTGTGGCTGGTCGTCTTCGACGCCGCCGAGGTGATCGAGATCGCCACGAGCGGCGCCTTTACGGAGCACGTCCC
>CAZKCD010000241.1:0-1688 GCA_964551235.1 uncultured Sphingomonas sp. | reverse complement strand
CAAAATGTTCTTCATGCTGGCCGCGGCGATCGACATCGTCGTCAGCTACGCGCCCGTCCCCGCGCGCCTCGCCCGCGTCGCCGACATCCTGTTCATCGTCGCGGCCGCCCTGCAGGCCGCCATCTGGGCGCGCGAAATCGTGATCGGCGTCATCCGGAGCCGCGTCGGTGACGACCCGGGCGCGAGCACGCTCGGCAACGCGATGGGCATCATCCGGGTCCTCGTCAGCGTCGCCGCTTTCGCCATCGCCGCGATCGTCATCCTCGACAATCTCGGCGTCAACGTCACCGCGCTGGTCGCCGGCCTCGGCGTCGGCGGTATCGCCATCGGCCTTGCCGCGCAGGGCATCTTCTCCGACCTGTTCGCCGGCCTCTCGATCGTCTTTGACAAGCCGTTCCGCCGCGGCGACGTCATCCGCTACGGCGGCGCACAGGGAAGCGTCGGCACGGTCGAAAAGATCGGGATGAAAACCACCCGCATCCGCTCGATCAGCGGCGAACAGCTGGTCATCGCCAACACCAAGTTGCTCGAACAGGAACTGACAAACGTCGCCGAAACGCGGGTGCGCCGCGTCTGGCTGACTTTCGGCCTGACCTACCAGACCGCGCCCGAAGTCATCGAGAATCTTCCGGGCCTGCTCGACGAGGTGTTCAGGACGGTAAAGTCGACCCGCCTCGTGCGCTGCGGCGCCACCGCCTTCGGTCCCAGCTCGATCGATTGCGAGATCGTCTACGACGACAAGACGGTCGATGCCGACACTATCGCGCGCCACAAATCGGCGATCATCCTCGGTGTGATGCGCCTCTTCGACCGCGAGGGAATCGCCTTCGCCTACCCGACCCAGACCACCTTCACCGCCGCGCCCGACGGGACGATGGTCATGCCCTATGCCGCCGTCCAGCCGGTCGCTCCGGTCGAGCCGGCGCGCAGGAAAGGCGGCTGACGTAGCGTCACCGTTCGGGGGGTTGCCAGCGCCTCGAAACGGGGCCTAGGACGGTCCCGTCATGCCCATCGCCAGCCTCGACGACATCCACGGTAAAGTCGGCCAGTCGGTCGGCGTTTCCGACTGGATCGAGGTCACGCAGGACCGCATCCAGCGCTTCGCCGACGCGACCGAGGATCACCAGTTCATCCACATCGACCCGGTGCTGGCGGCGCAGACCCCGTTCGGCGGCACCATCGCCCACGGCTTCCTCTCGCTCTCGCTGCTGTCGCGCATGGCGGCCGACGCCATGCTGGTGCCCGACACGACCAAGATGGCCGTCAACTACGGCCTCGACCGCGTCCGCTTCCTCGCTCCGGTGAAGGCGGGCAAGCGCGTGCGTGGCCATTTCACGCTCGACAGCGCCGAGGAAAAGGCGCCCGGCCAGCTGCTCCTGAAACATACCGTCACGGTCGAGATCGACGGGGAGGAGCGCCCCGCGCTCACCGCCCAGTGGCTCGGCCTCATCTTTACCTGAGGAGAATCCCCATGTCCGCTCGCGACGCCGTTATCGTCTCCACCGCCCGCACGCCGATCGGCCGCGCCTACAAGGGCGCGTTCAATGCCACCCCCGGCGCCACGCTCGGCGCCCTTTCCCTCGCCCCCGCCATCGAGCGCGCGGGTATCGAGGCGGGCGAAGTCGACGACGTCGTCTGGGGCGCGGTGCTGACCCAGGGCACGCAGGCCGGCAACATCGGCCGCGGCG
>CAZKCD010000240.1:0-1711 GCA_964551235.1 uncultured Sphingomonas sp. | reverse complement strand
CAGGCCCGGATAGCCGCTGTCGATATGGGCGGCGTCGGCGGGGCCGTAGACGGTATTGAGGCGGATTCCCTCGGGGGTGTCGCGGCTGAGGTAGCGGCCCTTCGATTCCTTGTCGGCGAGGGCGTTCCAGTCGGCGATGGTCGGCTTTTCGGACATGGGGAAGCCCCTAGCGCCGCGCGCGCGCGGGCGCCAGCCTTCAGCCCCTCAGGCCGAGGCCCAGCAGCAAGTCGAGCCCGATGACGGCGAGCGCGAGCGCGCCCAGCGCGTTGAGCGCGAGCAAGGTGCGGAATTTTGCCGCGCCGGCCTCCGCGCGGGTCAGGCGCGTGCGGTAGAGCGGGACTTCGCCGGTGCGGAGCGCGACGATCACGCGGCGCACGAGCAAGGCGGCGAGCAGCAGCGCGAGCGCGCCGGCCAGCATCTCGTCGGGGCGCATCATCGGGCCTCGACGACCACCTCGGCGGTGATCGAATTGGCGATGAAGCAGAGGTCGTGGGCTTGGTGGTGGAGCGCGTCGATGGCCGCCGCGTCGGGCGCCTCGCCGACCCACGCGATGGCGGGGCGCAGGGTGATGCGGGTGATGCGCACCTTGCCGTCGTCGCACTTGGCCAGCGTGCCGTCGGCCTCGTCCTCGTAGGACGCCAGCACGTGGCCGGCGCGGCGGGCGAGGTCGAGGAACCAGAGCATGTGGCAGGCCGCGACCGAGGCGACCAACGCCTCTTCCGGATCGACTCCATAGGGGTCGGACAAGGGCGCGCGGACGACGCTCGGGCTCGACGAGCCGCGCACGACCTGGCCGCCGTCGAAGGTCCAGTCGTGGGCGCGCGGGTAACGGCCGTGCGTGAAGTCGTCGGGACTGTCGGAGGTCCAGCGGATGGTGGCGTTGTGGTTGGGCATGGGGCGACGTTAGGCCGAAGCGGCCGTGCCGCAAAGGCCCCGCCGAGCGCAGCGCCGCCGACGCGCCGCGCGCATCGCCGAAGCAGCGCGAAGAGACGGCGTCGCGCGGACGGCCAGCGCGCAGCGACTGGAACGACGGCGCGGATTCACTCCGCGCCGGCGACGCTCGTCGTCAATGCGCCTGCCTCGGCGATTCCATGATCTCGATCAGCGTGCCCATCATGTCCTTCGGATGCAGAAAGAAGATGGGCGTACCGTGCGCGCCGATGCGGGTGGGGCCGAGGATGCGGACGCCCTTCGAGTCGTAGAAGGCGCGGGCTTCCTCAATGTCTTCGACCTCGAAGCACAGGTGGTGCTGGCCGCCCTGCGGGTTCTTGTCGAGGAACTTCGCGATCGGCGAGTCCGCGCCCAGCGGCTCGATCAGTTCGACCTGCATGTTGGGTGCGTCGACGAAGCAGACGCGCACGCCCTGCGCGGGCAGGTCGAACGGGTCATGGACCGTCTTCGCCCCCATCGTCTCGCGATAGAGCGCGACCGACTGCTCGATCGACGGGGTCGCGACCCCGACATGGTTCAGGCGTCCGAGTTTCAAAGGTCAGTGCTCCCGTAGAGTGAGAGAATTCCCAAGCCGACGATTGCGAGAAGTGCCCCGACAACGATCATGAGCAGCAGAAGGGCATTGGTTGCTTCAACTTTCGCTCCCATGCCGACCATGCGCTTCAACATGACAGACCCACCGATTGCCATCGTCAAACCGATTGCAACGAAGAGGCCAGCCTGGACAAAGTCATCGCTCACAGCGGAATGTTGTCATGCT
>CAZKCD010000239.1:0-1715 GCA_964551235.1 uncultured Sphingomonas sp. | reverse complement strand
TCCGTCCAGAAAATCTTTTCGCCATTATATTCGAAGCTGGCGACATATTCGCCGTTGGACGAATGCTTGATCACGAACTTGTGGGCCATGACGCGTCCTTCCCTTGCGAGGAGACGCGAGCCTAACGCGGCGCGGGCGAGTCGCCTAGCGGTCAGTCCTGGTGGTCGGCGTCGGGGGCGATCTTGGCGCGGCCCGCGGCAATGAGGTCGAACCAGTCGACCATCGCCTTGGCGAAGGCATCGACCAGCTTGGCCAGCGTCTCGTCCTGGATGGTGCCGTCGGCGCCGACCTTGTCGTTATTAAGCAGGCCCCAATAGGCTTCCGGCTGCTGCATGGTCGGCATGTCGAGGAACACGCAGCTTTGCCGCAGGTGATGGTTCGAGCCGAAGCCGCCGGTCATGCCGGGCGAGCCGGTGAAGATGGCGGCGGGTTTCTTGGACCAGACGCTCTTGCCGTAGGGGCGCGAGCCGACGTCGAGCGCGTTCTTGAGCGCGCCGGTCATCGAGCGGTTATATTCGGGGCTGCCGAACAGGACGCCGTCGGTGCCGCGAATGGCGTCGCGGAAGCGGATCCACTCGGCGGGCGGGCCGTCCTTTTCCGAATCCTCGTCGTAGAGCGGCAGGTCGCCGATCTCGACCTCGACGAGCTCGATCCGGTCACCGGCGGCCTTGGCGACGGCGTGACCGAGGCGACGGTGGAAACTATCCTTGCGGAGCGAGCCGCAGACGAAGGCGATCTTGTGCTTGGTCATGCCGGCTCAATGCCGGTGCGGCGGCGCGGGTTCCGTCAGCGGCGTTTCTTTCCCTGGTGGCGGATGTTGGGCGGGCGGCCGCGGCGCTGGGTCGTGACCTTGCGGGTGCGGTCGCGGCGGTCGCGGGCCATTCCTCCCCGCCCACCCCCGGCGAACTTGCCTTCGGGAAGTTCGAAGCGCAGCGCGCCGGAGGCGGGCACGGCGTCGGCGAGCTTGAGTTCGAGCTTCTGGCCCATGCGGTAGGTTTCGCCGGTGGTGTCGCCGATGAGCGACTGGCTGGCCTCGTCGTAGCGGAAATATTCGTTGCCGAGGATGGCGGCGGGGACGAGGCCGTCGCCGCCCAGCCCCTCGACCGTCGCGAAGAAGCCGAACGGCTGCACGCCCGTGATGCGGCACGGCAGGATTTGGCCGACCTTGTCGGCGAGAAAGGCGGCGACGTAGCGGTCGACAGTCTCGCGCTCGGCCTCCATCGCGCGGCGTTCGAGGGTCGAGATGAGCTCGCCGATCTCGGTGAAGCTGGTCGCGTCCTCGGGCGGAAGGCCGCCCTCCCCCAGTTTGTAGGCGCTGACCAACGCGCGGTGGACGAGCAGGTCGGCGTAGCGGCGGATCGGCGAGGTGAAGTGGGCGTAGCTGCCGAGCGCCAATCCGAAGTGGCCGAGGGTCTCGGGCGAATAGCGCGCCTGCATCTGCGAGCGCAGTAGCTGCTCCATGATCTCCGGCCGCGCATCATGGTCGGGGCCGATGCGCTCGATGATGCGGTTGAAGACGGCGGGGCGCACGACTTGGCCGAGTGCGACTTCGAGGTCGAAGGTAGCCAGATAGTCCTTCAGGGTGACGAGCTTTTCGCGGCTCGGCCCTTCGTGGACGCGGTACATGACCGGCGCCTTCTTCTTTTCGAGCGCCTTTGCCGCGGCGACGTTGGCGGCGATCATGTAATCCTCGACCAGCCGGTGGGCGTCGAGCC
>CAZKCD010000238.1:0-1724 GCA_964551235.1 uncultured Sphingomonas sp. | reverse complement strand
TCCTCGCGGCTCATGCCCTTGGTGTTGAGGAAGTCGGTCATGCCGAACTGGCGGCCCCAATCCTCGCGGTCGGGGTTGATGTCGATGCCGACGATCTTCGCCGCGCCCGCCAGCTTCGCGCCCTGGATGACGTTGAGGCCGATGCCGCCCAGCCCGAACACCACGACATTGTCGCCCGGCTGGACCTTGGCGGTCTCCGTCACTGCGCCTACGCCGGTGGTGACGCCGCAACCGATGTAGCAGCTGGTCTTGAACGGCGCGTCCTCGCGGATCTTGGCTACCGCGATTTCGGGCAGGACGGTAAAGTTCGAAAAGGTCGAGCAGCCCATATAGTGGAAGATCGGCTGGCCCTTGTAGCTGAAGCGGGTCGTGCCGTCGGGCATCAGCCCCTTGCCCTGCGTCGCGCGGATCGCGGTGCACAGGTTCGACTTGCCGGAAAGGCAGGTTTTGCAGCGCCCACATTCGGGCGTGTAGAGCGGGATGACATGGTCGCCCGGCGTCACGCTGGTGACGCCCGTGCCCACCTCGCGCACCACGCCCGCGCCTTCATGGCCGAGGATCGAGGGGAAGATGCCCTCGCTATCGAAGCCGTCGAGCGTGTAGGCGTCGGTATGGCAAATGCCGGTCGCCATGATCTCGACCAGCACCTCGCCCTCGCGCGGGCCTTCGAGGTCGACCTCGACGATTTCCAGCGGTTTCTTGGCTTCGAAGGCAACGGCGGCACGGGTCTTCATGATAGTGTCAGGCTCCCTTGGCGGCGTCGGCCGCTTGGTCGAATTGGTTCTGGATGGCGGCGTCGGGCTCGGCGGTCGCCTTGCTCACCAGCCAGATGGCGATGCTCGAGGCGATGAAGCCCGGCACGATTTCGTACAGGGTCGACGACCAGCCGGCGAGGATCCAGCCGATGACGACCAGCGCGCCGACCACCATGCCGGCAAGCACGCCCTGGCGCGTCGTGCGCTTCCAGCGCAGCGAGAAGATGATGGCCGGACCGAATGCCGCGCCGAAGCCCGCCCAAGCATTGCCGACGATGCCCAGCACGGTGCTTTCCGGATCGAGCGCCAGGACGCCCGCCACCACCGACACCAGCGCGACGCAGGCCCGGCCGATCGTGACCAGCTGCTTTTCGCTCGCCTCGCGGTTGAGGAAGGTGCGGTAGATGTCCTCGGTCAGGCTGGAACTGGTGACCAGCAGCTGGCTTGAAATGGTCGACATGATCGCCGCCAGCACCGCCGCCAGGACGAAGCCCGCGATGAACGGGTGGAACAGGATCTTCGACAGCAGCAGGAACACCGTCTCGGCATCCTTCGGGGCGCCGCCGTTGGCCGCGAAATAGGCCGCGCCGATCAGGCCGGTGAGGACCGCGCCGATCAGGCTGACGGTCATCCAGCCGATGTTGATCCGTCGCGCGGTCGGCATGTCCTTGACGTTCCGGATGGCCATGAAGCGGACGATGATGTGCGGCTGGCCGAAATAGCCGAGCCCCCAGGCCGCCGCGCTGATGATCGCCAGCAGGGTCACGTCGCCGCCGATCATTTGCGTTAGCGACAGGCCGCGCGACGCCTCGGCCGCGGCCAGCGCCGGGCCGAACCCGTTGCCGAGTTCAAGGTAGGCGACCAGCGGCACCAGCACGAGCGCGATGAACATGATGCAGCCCTGGACGAAGTCGGTGAGGCTGACCGCGAGGAACCCGCCCATCACGGTATAGACGACGACGATCCCGC
>CAZKCD010000237.1:0-1766 GCA_964551235.1 uncultured Sphingomonas sp. | reverse complement strand
GAGCAGTATCGCAAGAAGAAGCGCAACAAGGACGAGGTACCGGTCAAGGAATTCCGCGCCGAGTGCCGCGCCTACGCCCAGCAATGGGTGACGACGCAGACCGCGCAGTTCAAGCGGCTGGGCCTCCTGGGCCGCTGGGACAAGCCGTATCTGACGATGAACTTCGCCGCGGAAGGCACGATCGTCGCCGAGCTGATGAAGTTCGCGGAGAGCGGCCAGCTGTATCGCGGCGCCAAGCCGGTGATGTGGAGCCCGGTCGAAAAGACCGCGCTGGCCGAGGCCGAGGTCGAATATGACGATATCACGTCCACGCAGATCGACGTGGCGTTCGAGATCGTCGAGAGCCCGATCCCCGAACTGGTCGGCGCGCACGCGGTCATCTGGACGACGACGCCGTGGACGATCCCGGTCAACCAGGCGATCGCTTATGGGCCGGACGTTGAATACGTCTTAGTTAATTTTGGTCTGAACGATTTCGGTCATGATGCTTTGCGAGTGGGGCAAGGCGAGTCATTGCTTGTGGCGAAATCATTGCTTGAGCAAGTTAAGTCTCGCCTAATCAGCGGCGTCGACGCTGAGGTGGCTCCCGGCCTCGAATTGAAAGTTGCGGCGTCTTTCAAAGGCTCCGACCTGGCCGGCACGATTGCCCGCCACCCGATGCATCCCCTCGGCGGCTTCTTCGCCAAGCCGCGGCCGTTCCTGCCGGGCGAGTTCGTCACGACCGACAGCGGCACCGGCCTCGTCCACATGGCGCCCGACCATGGCGAGGACGATTTCGAGCTGTGCAAGGCGAACGGCATCAACCCGGTCTTCGCGGTCGAGGGCGACGGGCGCTACCGCGACGACTGGCCGTGGCTGGGCGGCGCGGACGAGCGGCGGATGAGCGTCATCAACCCCAAGTTCAACGCGCCCGACGGCCCGATCTGTTCGGACCTGCGCGAGGCCGGCGCGCTGCTCGCGGCCAGCGCCGATTACCAGCACAGCTACCCGCACAGCTGGCGCTCGAAAGCCAAGGTCATCTTCCGCTGCACCCCGCAATGGTTCGTGTCGATGGACCGGCCGATCGACCATGGCGATTTCCCGGTCGTGCCTTTGGGCGGCATCGGCGCGGCGGTGGCGATGGCGGTGCCGGGCGAGCCGGCGACGCTGCGCGAGACCGCGATGCGCGCGATCGAGGATACGCGGTTCGTCCCCACCAAGGGCCGCAACCGCATCGGCAGCATGGTCGAGGGACGCCCCGACTGGGTGCTATCGCGCCAGCGCGCCTGGGGCGTGCCGATCGCGTTGTTCGTCGACCGCAAGACCGGCGAGCCGCTGGTCGACCCGGCGGTCAACGCGCGGATCGTCGCGGCGATCACCGCCGAGGGCGTCGACGCGTGGGAAGAAGCGCGGGCGGGCGAATATCTGGGCGACGGTCGCGACCCGGCCGATTACGAGATGGTCACCGACATTCTCGACGTGTGGTTCGACAGCGGCTGCACGCACGTCTTCACGCTGGAAAGCGGGACGTGGCCCGAGCTGACGTGGCCGGCCGACCTCTACCTCGAAGGTTCCGACCAGCATCGCGGCTGGTTCCAGTCGAGCCTGCTGGAAAGCTGCGCGACGCGCGGGCGGGCGCCGTACAAGGCGGTGCTGACGCACGGCTTCACGATGGATTCCAAGGGCATGAAAATGTCCAAGAGCCTCGGCAACACGGTCGATCCGCTGAAGGTGATGGAGACCTATGGCGCGGACATCATCCGGCTGTGGGCGCTGAGCGTCGATTA
>CAZKCD010000236.1:0-1793 GCA_964551235.1 uncultured Sphingomonas sp. | reverse complement strand
CGCGACAGGAGCACGCCGGCATTGCCGCTGATCAGGCGGCCGGGCTCGAAGGCCAGGCGGATGTTCCAGTCCTTGGTCACCCGCGCGACCATCGCGCCATAATCCTCCGGCGAAGGCGGTTCGGGCTGGCCGGGGCCGTAAGGCACGCCAAGGCCGCCGCCGAGGTCGGCGATGGCGAGGTCGAAGCCGTCGGCGCGCAGCGCGGCGATCAGCTCGCCGAGCCGGACGAAGGCGGATTCGAGGGGCGCGAGCTTCGTCAGCTGGCTGCCGATGTGGACGGTGACCCCGGTCACTTCGAGGCCGGGCAGCGCGCGGGCGGCGCGGAAGGCGTCGAGCGCCTGCGCGGCGGGGATGCCGAACTTGTTGTCGGCATTGCCGGTGGTGATCTTGGCGTGCGTGCCCGCGTCGACGTCGGGGTTGAGGCGGAAGGCGACCCGCGCCGTCCGGCCGGCGGCGACCGCCACCTGCGAGAGCATCTTCGCTTCTTCGACCGATTCCATGTTGAACTGGAGCACGTCGCCGGCCAGCGCCTCGGCCATTTCATCGGCATCCTTGCCGACGCCGGAAAAGAGGATCTTCGACGACGGCATGCCCGCCGCCCGCGCGCGGCGATATTCGCCGATCGAGACGATGTCCGCACCCAGTCCCTCGGCGGCGAGCGTCGCCAGCACCGCGGGATTGGGATTGGCCTTGACCGCGAAGGCGATCAGCGGGTCGTCGAGCGACGACAACGCGTCTTTGAGGACGCGGGCGTGACGGACGAGCGTGGCCGTCGAATAGACGTAGACCGGCGTGCCGATCTCGGCGGCGATGGTTTCCAGCGACACGTCCTCGCAGTGGAGCGCGCCCTCGTGAAGGTCGAAATGATCCATGATGCCGCTCCTAACGCGCGGGGCGGCCCGCGAGTGCCCGCGCGAACACCGCCTCGAACATCGCCGCGTCGAGGCGCTTGGTGTTCTGGTTGTAGCGGCTGCAATGATAGCTATCGATGAGGCGCTTGCCGTCCGGCAGTTCGTGTTCCGCGCCGTGGGCGAACTTGGCGCGCGACAATGGAACCTCGAAGGTCCGGCACAGGCTGTCGTGCGCGACCTTGCCGAGCGCGATGAAGGTCGTGAGGTGCGGCAAGTGCTCGATGCCGCTCATCAGATAGGGGCGGCAGTTCGCCTCCTCCTGCGGGGTCGTCTTGTTCTGCGGCGGCAGGCATTTAACTGCGTTCAGGATCACCGCCCCGTCGAGCCTCAGCCCGTCGTCGGCATGCGAGTCATAGGTGCCGCGCGACAGGCCGAACTTGGCCAGCGTCGCGTAGAGCAGGTCGCCGGCGTAGTCGCCGGTGAAGGGCCGGCCGGTCCGATTGGCGCCATGCTTGCCGGGCGCCAGGCCGATGATCGCCAGCCACGCGCCGGGATCGCCGAACGCCGGGACCGGCGCGTTCCACCAGTCGGGATGTTCGGCGCGGCAGGCGTGGCGGAAATCGACGAGGCGCGGGCAGAGCGGGCAATCGCGCGGGGCCTCGGAGCCGGGCACGGGCGATCGGGCAAGGGGACTGGCGCCATCCATCCCGCTGCCCTAGGCGAGCGGCGATGGAGCGCGCAACCAGCCTTTACGCGATCGGCATCGGATCGAACCGCCCGACCCGGCTCGGCCGGCCCGCGGCGATCGTCGCCGCCGCCATCGCGCGGCTCGACGCCGATCATGGCCTGTTCGACGCCTCGCCGATCGTCCTCAACCCGGCGACCGGCGGCGCAGGCCGCGATTTCGCCAACGCGGTGGTGCTGGTCGAAAGCAGCAAGGCG
>CAZKCD010000235.1:0-1841 GCA_964551235.1 uncultured Sphingomonas sp. | reverse complement strand
AGCAGCTCAAGGCCCGGATGAACATCCCGGTCTTCCATGACGACCAGCACGGCACGGCGATCATCGTCAGCGCCGCCGTCCTGAACGGGCTCGATCTCGCGGGCAAGAAGATCGGCGAGGTCAAGATCGTCGTCTCCGGCGCCGGCGCGGCGGCGCTCGCCTGCCTCAACCTCCTGGTCTCGCTCGGCGCCCGCACCCAGAACATCTGGGTCACCGACCTCGACGGCGTGGTCTATAAGGGCCGCAACACGCTGATGGACCGCTGGAAGGAGGTCTACGCCCAGGAGACCGACGCCCGCACGCTCGCCGAGGTCATCCCCGGCGCCGACATCTTCCTCGGCCTCTCCGCCGCCGGCGTGCTCAAGCCCGAGATGGCCAGGGAGATGGCGCCAAAGCCGCTGATCCTGGCGCTGGCCAACCCCTACCCCGAGATCATGCCGGAGGAGGCGCTGGCCGTCCGCCCGGACGCGATGATCTGCACCGGCCGCTCGGACTATCCGAACCAGGTCAACAACGTCCTGTGCTTCCCCTACATCTTCCGCGGCGCGCTCGACGTGCAGGCGACGACGATCAACGAGGCGATGAAGCTCGCCGCGGTGCGCGCCATCGCGGCGCTCGCCCGCGAGGCGACCTCGGACGTGGCGGCGCGCGCCTATGGCGGCGAAGCCTCGACCTTCGGCGCGAACTCGCTGATCCCCAACCCGTTCGATCCGCGCCTGATCCTGCGCATCGCGCCGGCGGTGGCGGAGGCGGCGATGACGACCGGCGTCGCCAAGAAGCCGCTGATCGACCTGGAAGCCTATCGCGAGGACCTGTCGCGCTTCGTCTTCCGCTCCGGCTTCCTGATGAAGCCGCTCTTCGCCAAGGCCAAGGCCGATCCCAAGCGCGTGATCTATGCCGAGGGCGAGGACGAGCGCGTCCTGCGCGCCGCCCAGATCGCGATCGAGGAAGGCATGGCGATCCCGATCCTGATCGGCCGTCCCTCGGTGATCGAGAGCCGCGTCAAGCGCTTCGGCCTGACGATCCGGCCCGGCATCGATTGCGAGCTGGTCAATCCCGAGGACGACCCGCGCTATCGCGATTATGTCCAGACCTATCTCGACATCGCCGGCCGGCGCGGCATCACGCCCGAGGCGGCGCGCTCGCTGGTGCGCACCAACAACACGGTGATCGCCGCGCTCGCCGTCGCCCGCGGCGAGGCCGATGCGATGATCACCGGCCTCGAAGGGCGCTTCCTCTCGCGGCTGCGCCATATCCGCGACATCATCGGGCTCGAGCCCGGCGTCTGCGACATCGCGGCGATGACCTTGATCATCACCAGCAAGGGCGCCTTCTTCCTCGCCGACACCCATGTGAAGCACGATCCCACCGCCGAAGAGATCGCCGACATGACGATCCTCGCCGCCGGCCATGTCGAGCGCTTCGGCATCACCCCGAAGATCGCCCTGCTCTCGCATTCGGATTTCGGCGCGGCCGACACGCCCTCCTCGATCAAGATGCGCAAGGCGGTCAAGCTGGTCCAGGAGCGCGCGCCGGAGCTGGAATGCGACGGCGAGATGGAGGCCGACACCGCCCTCGTCGCCGCGATCCGCGACCGGGTGCTGCCGTCCTCGAAGCTGAAGGGCGTCGCCAACGTCCTGATCTTCCCCAATCTCGACGCCGCCAACATCGCCTACCAGTTCGCCAAGGTGCTGGCCGACGCGCTCCCCGTCGGCCCGATCTTGATCGGCGCCGCCAAGCCGGTCCACATCCTCACCGGCTCCGTCACCGCGCGCGGCGTCGTCAACATGACAGCCGTCGCCGTCGCCGAGGCGCAGGGACGCGCGGCCGCAGGATGAGCT
>CAZKCD010000234.1:0-1922 GCA_964551235.1 uncultured Sphingomonas sp. | reverse complement strand
GCCCGCCCTCCATCATGTAGAGCCGCTGGTCGGCAATGTTGACGTAAATGTACTTGCCGTTGCGCGGCTGGTTGCGCGCGCGCTCGAGGTTGATCGTGAGCTTGGTCGAGGCGGTGCCGCCGTTGGCACCCGCTTCGGCCAGGGCGGCGGTGCGCAGCGCGGCGTAATAGGGATTGACCGCCGACACGGCCTTCAGATGCGCGTCGATTTGAGGCGCGGCAGCAAGCAGCGCCATGATGCGGTCGGGGTGGCTGGGCTTGAGCGTCAGCGCCGGATCGCCCCAGATGACGTTGGTGTTGGGCCGCTCGAGCGCCTGGACGTAATCGACCCAGGCATTGGTCAGCGCGCGTTCGGCGGTCTTCACCGCCAGCGCGTCGCCGCCCTGCGCCTTGATGACATAGGCTTCGACCTGCGCGGCGGTCTGTGGACCGGTCGGCAGGCCGTCGATCGCGGCGCGGCGAAGGATCGCCAGCAATTCGGACGTGGCGGCGGTGCCGCCGGCCGCGGAGAACCACAAAGGCGCTTCCTGGCGGCGTTCGTGGAAGTAGTTCACCGTCGAGGCATTGGGCGAGGACAGGGCCAGGATCGGGGCCGGGCGGACCGGCACCGGCGGCGCCTGGTTTTTCTTCTTCTTGGCCTCGGCCGGACCGGCGGCCATCACCGTCAGTGCAATCGCCGTCAGCAGCATGGAGCGCGCGCGCATGAATTAATTCCCTCGCT
Source organism: uncultured Sphingomonas sp. (assembly GCA_964551235.1). Taxonomy (GTDB): domain Bacteria; phylum Pseudomonadota; class Alphaproteobacteria; order Sphingomonadales; family Sphingomonadaceae; genus Sphingomicrobium. The sequence goes on along the minus strand of CAZKCD010000234.1, from coordinate 1,202 downwards.
TCAATGTCTTCCCAAACCCGCGCCGATTAGGCCGGAAATAATCGGGCTTCCGCAATATCTTGGCGTCCGGACGAGCGTTTGGCCAGACCGGACGTTGAGGCTTGATGCAGGTTGTGACCTGAATGCCACAGGAACGATGGGTTCCGAAAAAGGATGAAACCATCCGGTCGGCGAAAGGTTGGGTGGTTGCTCGAACAGGGGGGCAACCCTGAGCGACCCGTTACTGGAGTACAACAAATGAAAACCTATCTGATGGCAGCCGCGGCCACCGCCGCGCTCATTGCCACGCCCGCCATGGCCCGCGACGGCCAGCCGTACATCGGCATCGAAGGCGGCATCCTGTTCCCGAAGGACCAGGACGCGGACGTCTTCGTCGACTACACGACGACGCAGACGCCGGCGACCACGCCGCTGTTCGTCGGCCCGGCCGACACCACCTACAACGACACGTTTGGCATCGACTACAAGCGTGGCCTCGATCTCGACGCCATCATTGGCTACGATTTCGGCATGTTCCGCCTCGAAGGCGAGCTTGGCTACAAGAAGGCCAGCATCGACCAGTTCGACGTCGATAACACCGACCTCGCCGCGATCAACGCCGCGCTGAACCGTCCGTCGGGCGCCGGCGATCCGGGCGCGCCGGGTCTTCCGGCCCTGTCGGCCACCGACGTGGAGTCGGGTGGCTCGATCAAGATCAAGACCGCGATGGTCAACGGCCTGCTCGACTTCGGCAACGAGGACGGCCTGTCGTTCTATGCCGGCGTCGGTGCCGGTCGCGCCTGGGCCTCGGGCCTCGGCGAAAAGGACAGCGCGTGGGCCTACCAGGGCATCGCGGGCGTCCGCTATGCGCTGAGCCGCAACGTCGACCTCGGCCTGAAGTATCGCTACTTCCAGACCGGCCGTCTCGACCTGTCGGAAGCCCCGATCGCGGTGGCCGGCAACCCGGACAACGTGACCGTCGGCACGACCCCGACCGTCGCGACCACCAACGCGGTGCTCTATCCGGACTTCGAGAAGAAGTTCCGCTCGCACTCGCTGCTGGCCAGCCTGATCTTCAACTTCGGTGGTTCGGAAGCGGCCCCGCCGCCGCCGCCGCCGCCGCCGCCCCCGCCGCCCCCGCCGCCGCCCCCGGCGACGCAGACCTGCGCGGACGGTTCGGTGATCCTGGCGACCGAGGCGTGCCCGCCGCCGCCGCCGCCGCC
>CAZKCD010000233.1:0-1939 GCA_964551235.1 uncultured Sphingomonas sp. | reverse complement strand
CCTGCGGTCCGTTGAGCGCGGCGCAGGCGGCGGCCTGGATCGGGGTGAAGGCGCCGTAATCGAGATAGCTCTTCACGCGGGTAAGCGCGCCGATCAGCCGGGCGTTGCCGACCGCGAAGCCCATCCGCCAGCCGGCCATCGAATAGGTCTTCGACATCGAGGTGAACTCGACCGCCAGGTCCTTCGCGCCTGGCACCTCAAGGATCGAGGGGGTGGGCGTGTCGCCGAAGTAGATTTCGGCATAGGCGAGGTCGGAGATGACGATGAGGCCGGCCTCGCGCGCGAAATCGACCAGCTTTTCGTAGAAGGCGAGGTCGACGACCTGCGCGGTCGGGTTGCTGGGGTAGCCGATGACCAGGATCTTCGGGCGCGGCACGGTGTAGCGCATCGCCTTTTCGAGGCGGTCGAAGAAGTCGGGGCCGGGGACCGCCGGGATCGAGCGGATCGCGGCGCCGGCGATGATGAAGCCGAAATGGTGGATGGGGTAGCTGGGGTTGGGCGTCAGCACGACGTCGCCCGGCGCGGTGATGGCCTGCGCCAGATTGGCGAGGCCCTCCTTCGAGCCCAAGGTGACGATGACCTCGCTATCGGGATCGAGATCGACGTTGAAGCGGCGCTTGTAATAGGCCGCCTGCGCCTTGCGCAGCCCGGGGATGCCCTTGGACGCGCTGTAGCGGTGGGCGGTGGGCTTGGCCGCGACCTCGGCCAGCTTGTCGATGACGTGCTGGGGCGGGCGGCCGTCGGGATTGCCCATGCCGAGGTCGACGATGTCCTCGCCGCGCGCGCGCGCCGCGGCCTTCATCGCGTTCACTTCGGCGAAGACGTAGGGCGGCAGGCGCTGGATGCGGTAGAAATCGTCGGTCATTCCGGCCTTGTGGCGAACCTTGCTGCATTGCCGCAAGAGCGAAGTTGACCCGGCGTCGCGCGGAAGTTGACACGTATGGGGGTCTGTCAACTTCGTCAACTTTGCCGCCATCGCCGCGACTGTGGGGGCGCCGACGATGGGAAAGAGCCGATTCGCCCGGAGGGTGTCACAGCGCGGGGGGTGTAGGACAGCACAATCGTGCACGCGCCGCCGATTTCGTCTATCTTTCGGGAATATCTTGCGACGCCCGCGCGGGATGGAGAGGGGCGATGATCCTCAAGCGCATGACCGCCAGCCTGAAGCGACAGGACTGGACGATGGTCGCGATCGAGTTCGCGCTGGTCGTCATCGGCGTGCTGCTAGGGTTCCAGATCAACGACTGGGCCAATAGCCGCGCCGAGGCGGCGGCGAGTCGGGAAGCCATGGAACGGCTGCTCGACGAGGCCGAGCACGACGTGGCCTATCTCAAGTTGGCGGTGCGTAACGCCGAGGCAATCGTCGCCGACCTGCATGTTGCGACCGACCGGCTGGCGCGGGGGACATGGACCGCCCCGGACGCGGAACGGATGCAGCGCGGGCTCGCGCGGGGACGCTACATGGTGTCGCTCGCGCCGCCGCTGAGCGTCTACGACGACGTCGTGGCCTCGGGCGCGCTCAATCGCTTCGACGATCCCGCCGTCCGGCAGTCGATCAGCGAGTTCCAGTCGACGCTGTCGTTCGAGGAGCGTGCGCGCTTGCGGTTCGAGCGGTCACCCGAGGAGTATGAGCGCAACCCGGCCTTCGACTACCGGTCCGATCCGGCCGGGCGGAAAGCGGCCACCATCACGGTCGATTTTCCGGCGCTGGCCAGCGATCGTGCGGGGCGAATGGCGATTGCGCGCGCCGCCGAGAACCACCGCATCCTGCTGCGGCTGCGCAAGCGGGCGCTCAAGGACAGCCAGGAAATGTGCCTAGCGCTGGCGGCGGCGCTGGAGCGGCGTTGCAACCTCGAACGCGCGCTGCCGACCTTCGACTAACGGCCGTAAGCGGGGAGGGAGAGGCCGCGGGCGATGGCGGCGCCGCGCAGGGCAAAGC
>CAZKCD010000232.1:0-1943 GCA_964551235.1 uncultured Sphingomonas sp. | reverse complement strand
GCATGGCCGCTGGACCTACGGGTTTATGGACGACCTGTCCGGGCGGATCGCGCGGCTGCTGGTCGAGGAGGAAGGGCTGGTGCCGGGCAACCGCGTGCTGCTGCGCGGGCCCAACGGGGCGATGATGTTCGCCTGCTGGCTGGGCATATTGAAGGCCGGGGGCGTGGCGGTGACGACCATGCCGCTGCTTCGGCCGGGCGAGCTGGCGACGGTGATCGACAAGGCCGAGATCAGCCATGCCCTGTGCGACAGCCGCTACATCGGCGACCTGCGCGAGGGCGCCGAGCAGACGCGCTTCTGCAAGCGGATCGTCAAATATGACGGCGACTTCGGCAAGGGCGCGCTGGAGACGCGCTGCGCGGGGCTGGAGCCGCTGCCCCCGCACCCGACGCGCGCCGACGACCCGGCGCTGATCGCCTTCACCAGCGGCACCACGGGCAGCCCGAAGGGCTGCGTCCATTTCCACCGCGACGTGCTCGCGCCGTGCGACACCTTCGCGAAGGCGCATTTGCCGATGGGGCCGGGCGATATCGTGCTGACCAGCGCGCCCATCGCCTTCACCTTCGGGCTGGGCGCGACCTTGCTGTTCCCGATGCGGTTCGGGGCCGCCGCCGCGACGGTCGAGAAAGCGACGCCCGCCGACCTCATCGAGGCGATCGCGGCGTTCGGCGTCACCCACCTCGCCACCGCGCCGACCGCCTACAAGGCGATGCTGGCCAATCCGGCGCTGCCCCGCGCGCTCGCCACGCTGAAGGCGTGCGTCAGCGCGGGCGAGCATCTGCCTCGGGCGACGTGGGAAGCGTGGAAGGAGGCGACCGGCCTGAGCATCGTCGACGGCATCGGCGCGACCGAGATGATGCACATCTTCATCGCCGAAAGCGGGGACGCCATCCGGCCGGGAAGCACGGGGCGCGTCGTGCCGGGTTATGAGGCGACCATCCTCGACCCCGACAATCAGGGCGAAGGATGCCTGGCGGTGCGCGGGCCGACCGGCTGCCGCTACCTGGCCGACGAGCGGCAGGCCAAGTACGTGCGGGACGGCTGGAACGTCACCGGCGACACCTACCGCCGCGATGCGGACGGCTATTTCTGGTACGTCGCCCGCAGCGACGACATGATCGTCAGCTCGGGCTACAATATCGGCGCGCCGGAGGTGGAGAATGCCCTGCTCGCCCACCCCGCGGTGGTGGAGTGCGCGGTCATCGGCGTGCCCTGCCCAGAGCGCGGGCAGAAGGTGAAGGCGTTCGTGGTGCTGGCCGACTGGGCCGAGCCGAGCGACGAACTCGTGCAGGGCCTCAAGGATTTCGTAAAGGAAACGATTGCGCCCTACAAATATCCGCGCGTCATCGAGTTCGTCGATGAACTACCCAAGACCGCGACGGGCAAAATACGCCGCGTCGACCTGCGCCACCGCTAGACGAGATAGTCTTTCCCGAACGGCCCGATATGTTCCTGCCAATAGCGTTCGGACAGGCCGTAGGAGCCTTCGCTAAGGTCCCACAGGCCGCGGCGTGACTTGATCGTCACGCAGCCGCGCGAGGTCTCGATCAGGCCATGTTCCTTCATGGCGATCAGCGCGTTGGTGATCGTCGGCCGGTGCGCGAACGTCATCTGTGCCAAGGCATCGTGGGTGATCAGGATGTCGTCGCCGTCGATGCGGTCGTGGCACATCAGCAGCCAGCGGGCGAGCCGGGTCGAGACCTGGCTCTGCTCCGACGAGAGGATGTTCGACGCGATCTGGGTGAGGAAGGCGTAGGTATACTTGCGCACCAGCATGGCGGCGGCGGGATCCTCACCGATGAGCCGGTGGAAATCCTTGGCGCGGATGCGCCGCCCCGTGAGCTCGCCGGTTTGCGACAGGACGATGTGCGGGGCGGCGGGGACGTGGAGCAATGCGCACACCGGGAACATGCCCTCGCGCCCGACCATCCCGATTTCGGAAA
>CAZKCD010000231.1:0-1949 GCA_964551235.1 uncultured Sphingomonas sp. | reverse complement strand
TAAACCTCCGTCCGCTTTCCACCCAAAGCTGCCATTAGAAAATGCTGTCCTACAGCCCCCTTCTTGTGACACGCCGTGACTGGTTCTTTCTTTCGTCTGATTCGCCGGGTTCTCCTCGGCTCGCGTGCGAACCCAACTGCGGCGAAGTTGACGAAGTTGACAGACCCCGGTTTCGCGTAGGGAAGTGTCAACTTTGTGCGGGTGAGGCGTCGCGGCAAAGCCGCGCCGTCAGTCCTCGCGGAGCGAGGCTGGCCGGCCTTCGCTGGCTCTTCGCCTAAGCTCCCGATTGCGTCGCAATCGCTCCCTTAGGCTCGGCAGCTCCTGCTAAAAGTCCACCTTGTCGTAGTGTTGGGGCGGGACGATCACTTCCATCCGCTCGCCCAGCAGCGGGCGGAAGGCGGGGCGGCTTTTCATCACCGCGTACCAGTCCTTGGTCTGCTTGTGCCCGCGCCAGTCGAGCGCGCCGAGATAGTCGATAACGCTCAAATGCGCGGCCGCGGTGAAGTCGGCCAGGCTCAGCCCCGGCCCCGCGATCCAGCGGCGGTGGTCGAGGAGGTAGTCGAGATAGTCGAGGTGCCCGTTGGCGATCCGCATCGCCTCGCGCAGCACCCGTGTGTCGGGGCTCTCGCTGCTGACCAGGCGCTTCCTCATCCGCTCGTGCATCAGCGGCTCGACGACCTCGCGGAACAGTTTCTCGTCGAACCATTCGACCAGCCGGCGGATCTCGGCGCGGACCGCGGCATTGCCGTGGATCATCGGCATCTTGTCGACCGTCTCGTCGAAATATTCGCAGATCGGCTGGCTGCCGATCAGCGTGATCCCGCCGTCGGTGTCGACCAGCACCGGCGTCTCGCCCGCCGGGTTGAGGTCCAGGAATTCGTCGCGGCGCTCCCACGGATTTTCGCGGACCAGCTCATGCGCCACGCCCTTCTCGCCCAGCACGAGCCGGACCTTGCGCGAGAAAGGACAAAGCGGGAATTGGAACAGCTGCCACATGGACGAGGAGCTTTAGCGCCGCCCCGCCGCCAGTCCACCGCTTGTCCAAGAAAAAACTAACGGCGGGGGTAGCCCGGCTGGGGCAGGTTGGCGGTGGCGCGGTCGACCTCGTCCATGGCGCCCTCCATCGCCGCCATCATCGCCGGCAGCGCCTTCATCATCGCCTGCATGCCCTTCTGCATCGCCGGCGCCGCGGCCTCGACCTGCCGCTCGACCGACCGCGGGTCGATCCCGCCCCCGGCCAGGTCGCGGACCGTGCGGTTGCGCTCGGCGGGGCTGGCCTCGCGGCCCTCGACCGCCGCGGCAATCTCGCCGACCTTCACGTCCATCAGCGCCCTGGACAGCGCGCCGGCCATCTTGCCCAGCTTCTGGCCGAGCGCCGGGTCGGCCAGCTCCGGCGGCAGCTGCGGCGCGGCGGGCTGGGCCGCGACCGGCGCGGCGAGCAGCGTCAGGGGAAGGGCGGCAAGAGCGATACGCATGGCAATTCCTCGAACGGAGATTCGCCGCTCAACATGCCCTAAATCGCTGAAATCGCAAGAACTAGCGCGCGCCGAGCCAGACGAGTGCAGCGACCCCGGCAACGATCCGGTACCAGGCGAAGGGGGCAAAGCCATACTTCTGGATGATCGCCACGAACGCCTTAACCACCACCACCGCGACCACGAACGAGACGGCGCTGCCAAGCAGGATCCAGCCGGTCATCCCCGGCTCCATCGCCGCGCCGTGCTTGTAGAGCTGCAGCGCGGTCGCCCCGGCCAGCGTCGGCACCGCCAGGAAGAAGCTGAATTCCGCCGCGGTCTTGCGGTCTACGCCCATCGCCATCGCCCCGATGATCGTCGCTCCCGACCGGCTGACGCCCGGAATCATGGCGAGGCACTGGATGATGCCGATGCCGACCGAATGGTTGAAGCTGACGTTGGCCACCCCGTCCTTGTCGGTCGTGGTCGCCCATT
>CAZKCD010000230.1:0-1962 GCA_964551235.1 uncultured Sphingomonas sp. | reverse complement strand
CGATCGGCACCGCAATCGTCTCCGGCGCGTCGTCGTGGCGATAGAAGAGGTGGCTGCCGCAGTCGGGGCAGAAGTGGAAACGAGCGACGCCGTACTGGCCGCTGTGGGCATAATGGTTCGAAGTGCCGGCGATCGTCACCGCGTCGGCCGGAAATCGCGCCTGCGCGGCGAACGCCGATCCGCTGCGCTTCTGGCAGTCGAGGCAGTGGCACACCGACACGCGCACCGGCTCCCCGCGGGCGACGAGCGACAGCTGGCCGCAGCGGCAGGCGGCGGCGTGGCTCATTTCGCCGCTTTCTTGAGCGCGAGGCGGACGAGCGCGTCGAGCGTCGCGTCGGCCCCCAGTTCGTCCTGCGCGGCGGTCACGGCGGCGCTGGCCTCGGCCGGCTTGAAGCCGAGGTTGGCGAGCGCGCGCAGCGCGTCCTGCGCCGCGCCGCGGGTGGGGGCGGGCGCGCCGGCCGCGGCGGCGAGCGCGGGCGTGCCGAGCTTGGTGCCAAGTTCGTTGACGATGCGCTGCGCCAGCTTGGGCCCGACGCCGTTGGCGCGCGCGACCATCGCCTTGTCGCCGTTGGCGGCGGCGCGGGCCAGCTCGGTGGGATCGAGGATCGACAGGATCGCCAGCGCCACCTTGCCGCCGACGCCCTGGATGTCGGTAAGCGCGCGGAACGCCTCGCGCTCGCCGGTGCTGCCGAAGGCGTAGAGCGTCCACCCGTCCTCGCGCACCTGTAGCTGGGTCAGCAGCGTGACGTCCGCCCCGACCCCGCCCAGCGCGTCGAGCGTCCGCCCGCTGGCCTGCACCAGGTAGCCGACGCCCCCGACATCGACGATGGCGTGGTCAGCGGCGAGTTCGGCGAGGATTCCGTGAAGGCGGGCGATCATGACGACGAGTGCTAGCGTGTGTCGCGGCGCAAGGAAACGGGCCTGCTGAGCCGATCGTCGTCGGGCTGAAACCTAATCCATGCTAAGATCGCCATCTGCCGCGCACCGGGCGAGTCGTTTCCCTCCCACGAAAGGACCAAGGCCATGCCGACCATCACCACCCGGGACGGAGTCGACATTTTCTTCAAGGACTGGGGACCGCGCGACGCGACGCCGATCGTGTTCCATCACGGCTGGCCGCTGTCGGCGGACGACTGGGATGCGCAGCTCATGTTCTTTCTCGCCAAGGGCTATCGCGTCGTCGCCTTCGACCGGCGCGGCCACGGCCGCTCGGCGCAGGTCGGCGAAGGCCATGACATGGACCATTATGCCGCCGACACCGACGACCTCGTCGCGGCGCTCGACCTCAAGAACGCGATCCACGTCGGCCATTCGACCGGCGGCGGCGTCGTCACCCGCTATGCCGCGCGGGCCGAGGCGGGCCGGATCGCCAAGGCCGTCATCATCAGCGCGGTGCCGCCGCTGATGCTCAAGACCGATGCCAACCCGGGCGGCACGCCGATCGAGGCGTTCGACGGCTATCGCGCGGGTGTCGCCGCCAACCGCGCGCAACTCTACCTCGATGTCGCCAGCGGGCCGTTCTACGGCTTCAACCGCCCCGGCGCGACCGTGAGCGAGGGCGTCATCCACAACTGGTGGAGGCAAGGGATGATGGGCGGAATCAAGGCCCATTACGACGGCATCAAGGCGTTCAGTGAAACTGATTTCACCGAGGATCTGAAGGAGATCACCATTCCCGTCCTCGTCATGCACGGCGACGACGACCAGATCGTCCCCTACGCGGATTCGGCGCCGCTGTCGGCCCGGCTGCTGCCCAACGCCACGCTGAAGACCTACAAAGGTTTCCCGCACGGCATGTGCACGACCCACGCCGACGTCATCAATGCCGACCTGCTGGCCTTCATCGAGGGGCGGCTGGAAGGCGACCGGATCGACGCGGGCGCCCGCGAGGCCCAGCCCGCCTAGGGAATGCGCCGCGCGCTCGCCAAGTGGTGGGCGTGGGTGATGGCGATGGCCAGCGCG
>CAZKCD010000229.1:0-2010 GCA_964551235.1 uncultured Sphingomonas sp. | reverse complement strand
TCTGCTGCTGGCGCTTCCAATATTCGAAGGCCCAGGGATATTCGAACGGCTTGTAGGCCTTGTTGGCTTGGAGGAGGGGCATCAGTGGTCTCCCTGGGTCTGGTCGTGATCGCGACGGGTTTCGATGGTGGTGACGCGCGGGCGCGGGCGGGTGAGGGCGATGGCGAGCGCGGCGGCCAGCGCCGCGACAACGACCAAGGCGATGGTCAGCATGGTCAAAAGAACAGCCCTCCCTTCTTGCCCGTGCGGGCGCGGGCGCGGAACATCTGGATATACATCCACAGGCCGCTGAACGCGAAGAACAGCAGGGCGAGGCCCGACAGGATCGAGACGGTGACGCCGACCGGGCCGAACTCCTCGCCCGAATGGAGGTGATGGAGGAAGCCGACGTTCCACTCGCCCGGTTTGGGCGTGCGCTTCGGGCGGCAGGTCATGGTCTCGGGGCAGGTGAAGCCGGGCGGGGTCGCGGCGGCGGCGGCGGCCTGCTGCGCGCGCTCGCTCGCCTCGGTCTCGAACCCGCCGTTGTTGACGAGCACGCCGACCTGGCTGAGCACGCCGGTGGCGGCGATGAACAGGATGAGGAGGCCGAACAGGACGCTGAGCCAGCGGTGATAGGTACGCATCAGCCGCGCGCCTCCGTTTCGGCGGGGCTCGGACGGTAGTTCATCAGGCCGAGACCATGGATGGCGACGATGCCGCCGATCACCAGCGCGATGACCGCGCCCTGGTTGCCGCCGCGGACGCCGTCCGGCGCGGTGCGGCGCATCGACCAGATGGCGCCGGCGATGAGGAGCGCGGCGACGGCGAGTTCGAGGATCTGGACCATCGTCATCGGCCTCACCCCTGCCGCGGCGTCAGGAGCGCCGAGCCGAGCACGGCGACGATGAGGAGGACGGCGGCGGTCATGGCGACGATCATGGGCGCACGCCCCTCAGGCCGACCGCGAAGATGGCGAGGAAGATGCCGAGCGCCAGCGCCATGACGCCCGCGATGCGCCGCGCGACCACGGCCGCCTCGCTGCCGCCGCGGCGGCCGACGAGGAACAGGCCGAGGAAGAAGGCGACCAGCGCGACCCCGGACATGATGGCGGTGGCGAGCGTCATTCGGGGCGCCCCTCCATGCGGCGCGCCTCGGTGACCGGAAGCCCGGCCTCGGTCGGCACGTAGATGAGGCCCGCCTTGGTTTCCTGCAGCGCCTGGATCTGGAGGTAGCGCAGATAGCCCTCGGGGCCGCCGAGGCTGTCCTGCAGGATCTTGTTGGCGCGGGCGGCGCCCTGCGCGCGTATGACCTCGGCATCGGCCAGCGCGATCGCGCTTTCCTTCTTGGCGCGCGCCTCGAGGATGGCGACCTGGCGCGAGGACTGGGCCTCGGCCAGCGCCGCCTCGCCCGACAGGCGCTGCGAATAGACGCGATATTGCGGGTAGCCGATCAGGACGATCGCGAGGACGAGGATCCCCGCGGCCAGCCCGGCCAGCGTGCAGCCCGCACCCGGTCCGCCAAGATTATAATCCCTCATTGGCAGGCCAAGCACTCGTCATAGTCGGTGGTCGCCGCGAGCTGGATTTCCTTGAGGTCGGGCGTGTTGTCCGCCTCGACCCCGCCGGCGAAGCCCGCGCGCTGGATCGACTTGGAGCGCAGGTAATAGAGCGACTTGATGCCCAGCTCCCACGCGCGGAAGTGAAGCATCAACAGGTCCCACTTGTCGACGTCGGCCGGGATGAACAGGTTCAGCGACTGCGCCTGGTCGATGTAGGGCGTGCGGTCGCCGGCCAGTTCGAGCAGCCAGCGCTGGTCGATCTCGAACGAGGTCTTGTAGCAGTCCTTTTCCTCCTGCGTGAGGAAGTCGAGGTGCTGGACCGAGCCGCCGCGCTCGAGGATCGAATTCCACACCGCGTCGCTGTTCTTCGACTTTTCGTCGAAGATCTTCTCAAGGTGCGGGTTCTTGACCACGAAGCTGCCCGAGAGGGTCTTGTGGGTGTAGATGTTGGCCGGAATGGGCTCGATGCAGGC
>CAZKCD010000228.1:0-2031 GCA_964551235.1 uncultured Sphingomonas sp. | reverse complement strand
TGCAGGTCGAGCATCCGGTGACCGAGATGATCAGCGGCATCGACCTGGTGCGCGAACAGATCCGCGTCGCGCAGGGCGACGGCCTCAGCGTGAAACAGGAAGACATCGTCCTCCACGGCCACGCGATCGAGTGCCGCATCAACGCCGAGGACCCGGAAACCTTCGCCCCCTCGCCGGGTCTGGTGAAGAATTTCGTCGCGCCGGGCGGCATGCACGTGCGCGTCGATAGCGGGCTCTACGCCGGCTATAAGGTCCCGCCTTACTACGACAGCATGATTGCCAAGCTGATCGTCTACGGCCGCACCCGCGAGGGCTGCATCCTGCGTCTCAAGCGCGCGCTGGAAGAGTTCGTGGTCGAGGGCATGAAGACCACCGTGCCCCTGCAGCAGAAGATCATCCGCGACCCGGCGTTCCTCGAGGGCGACTATACCATCAAGTGGCTCGAACGCTGGCTGGAGGAGCAGAAGGGGTGATCGCCCTGTTGCTGGCGCTGGCGCCGGCCGCGTCGCCTAGCCCGACCACTCCAAACCCCGTTGCCGTGCCTGCCCGGCTCATCTCGGGCGGGCCGGAAAGCCGCGATTACCCGAAGGCCGCCTTGGCCGAGGGTGCCCAGGGCGTCACTCACGCGCGCATCCTCGTCGGCCAGCACGGCCGCGCCCTGTCGTGCGACATCGTCGCTTCCGCCGGTCACGCCGCGCTCGACGAGCAGACCTGCCGGCTCGCGCTCGACCGCATGACATTCCGTCCGGCGCAGGACAAGGACGGGCGGCCCCGGCCGCAATCGGTCATCCTGCCGATCCGCTGGACCCTTGGAGAATGACGATGAAAGCGACCATCTGGCACAATCCGGCCTGCGGCACCTCGCGCAAGACGCTCGCGATCCTCGAGGAAAGCGGCGCGGACGTGACCGTCGTCGAATATCTCAAGGCGCCCTACGAACGCGCCAAGCTGGAGCAATTGCTGCGCGACACCGGCATGACGCCGAAGGATGCGCTGCGCACGCGGGGCACCGACGCGGAGGAGCGCGGCCTTCACGAGGCCGACGACGACACCATCCTCGCCGCGATGCTCGCCAACCCGGCCTACGTGAACCGCCCGTTCGTCGAGACCGACAAGGGCGTGCGCTTCTGCCGTCCGCAGGACATCGTCCGCGAAATCCTTTAACGTCGTCGGCGGATGACGACGCTCGACCCCCGCCTGCTCCTTCGCGGCTACGCCAGCGGCATCTTCCCGATGGCCGACAGCCGCGACGCGGACGAGGTCTTCTGGGTCGAGCCCAAGACCCGCGCCATCCTGCCGCTCCACGCCTTCCGCTGCTCGAAATCGCTCGCCCGGACGATCCGGCGCGGGACGTTCACGGTCACCCGCGACCGCGCCTTCCACGAAGTCGTGCAGGGCTGCGCCGCGCGCGAGGAGACGTGGATCAACGCGGATATCGAGCGCGCGACGCTCGGCCTCCATGCCGCGGGCCATGCCCATTCGATCGAATGCTGGAAGGACGGGGAGCTGGTCGGAGGGCTCTACGGGGTCCGCCTCGGCCGCGCCTTCTTCGGCGAATCGATGTTCAGCCGCGCGACCGACGCGTCGAAGGTCGCGCTGGCCTGGCTGGTGGCGCGGATGATCGTCGGTCGCTTCGTGCTGCTCGATTGCCAGTTCATCACCGACCACCTCGCCTCGCTGGGCGCGGTGACGGTGCCGCGCGCGCGTTACGTGGCGTTGCTCGGCGCGGCGCTCGGCGCGTCCGGCTCGGCCGGGGCGTCGTTGCCGGAGTTCGGCGGGGTCCGCCTTGTCGTCAGTGCCAACAAACCAGTGATGGGCAAAAAGGTTTCCATGGGGTATCCCCGCAACGGTGTATTCAGGAATTGAAATATTGAGCTGGCGGGACACCAATTCGATTGCCCTGTTCATGTTGTCCACCGACAGATGCTCGCCACACAAGCTCAGGTAGTGCCGGGTCCTGCCCGTTATTACGATCTCAGCATCCCTCACGGACGTAAATCGGATCACATCACCAATCAGATACCGCCATGC
>CAZKCD010000227.1:0-2041 GCA_964551235.1 uncultured Sphingomonas sp. | reverse complement strand
CGCAGCGAGCGCGCGGTGTTCGCGCCGGGCGACGCCCGCGAGGACTGGACGATCCTTCGCGCGCTGAGCGACGTTCTGGGCAATCCGCTGCCGTTCGACCGCTTCGACCAGCTGCGCGCGGCGATGGTCGCCGATACGCCGGCGCTCGGCCTACCCGAGGGTAACGTGATCGACGCGCCCTGGGCGCCGCCGACGCTCGACGCAAGCGCTAAGGGGCCGATCGCTTACCCGATCAAGGATTTCTACCTGACCAACGCCATCTGCCGCGCCAGCCCGACCATGAAGCGCTGTTCGGACGAACTGGTCCACGGCGTGACCTTTGCGGAGGCCGCGGAATGACCGCCTATTTCGCGCAATATATGCCGTACGAAGCCGCGTGGACGCTGGCGACGGTGATCGGCATCCTGGTCATCGCCTTCCCGCTGATGCTGGCGGTGGCGATGATCATCTATGCCGAGCGCAAGATCTGGGCCGCCATCGCGCTGCGCCGCGGGCCGAATGTGGTCGGACCGTGGGGCCTGCTGCAAAGCTTCGCCGACGGGCTCAAGGTCTTCATGAAGGAGACCATCATCCCGTCGAGCGCGAACAAGGGCCTGTTCCTGATCGCGCCGATCATCACCTTCACGGTCGCGCTGATCGTGTGGGCGGTGGTGCCGTTCGACGTCGGCGTGGTGCTGACCGACATCAACGTCGGCCTGCTCTACATTCTCGCGGCGTCGAGTCTTGGCGTCTATGGCGTGATCCTCGCCGGCTGGGCGTCCAACTCCAAATATCCGTTCTTCTCGGCGATCCGCGCGGCCGCGCAGATGGTGAGCTACGAAGTGTCGATCGGCTTCGTGCTGATCTGCGTCGTGCTTTACGCCGGCAGCTTCAACATGACCGAGATCGTCATGGGCCAGAAGGGCAACGTGCTCGGCATCCTCAACGGCTACGGCTTCAACCCGCTGCTGTTCCCGATGGCGGTGGTGTTCCTCATCAGCTCGATGGCCGAGACCTTCCGCACCCCGTTTGACCTAGTCGAGGCGGAGAGCGAACTCGTCGCCGGCCACCAGACCGAATATTCGTCGATGAGCTTCGCGCTGTTCTGGCTGGGCGAATATGCCAACGTCATCCTGATGTGCGCGCTGAACGCCATCCTGTTCTGGGGCGGCTTCCTGCCCCCGATCGACTGGGCACCGCTCTATGCCGTGCCGGGCATCCTGTGGCTGTTCGCGAAGATGGGCTTCTTCTTCTTCGTGTTCGGCTGGGTGAAGGCGACGGTGCCACGCTACCGCTACGACCAGCTTATGCGGCTGGGCTGGAAGATCTTCCTCCCGCTGAGCCTGCTGTTCGTCACCCTCATCTCGGGCTGGCTGATGCTGACGCGCTACGGAGCGGGCGCATGATCGCCGCGATCCTGATCGCGTCGCAGGCCGCGTCGGCGACGCCACCGATGATCGTGGAGCGCCGCGCCGTCGAGGCGCCGCTACCCGCGACGAGCTGGAACTGCACCTTCACGGGTGCCGATGGACGATCGTTCGTGCTAAACGGGCGTTTCGAAGAAATCTCGGCGGGCACGCGGGCCGACGAGTTCCGTCCGGTCGTCGTGAAAAGCATCGGCGCCGACGAATTCGGACGGCCGATGCGCTTCCAGGCGGGCCGCATGGTGGCGGATATCCGCGATTACACGATGCGCCTCGACCAGCCGGACGGCTCCGGTCACACCTTCAGCTTTCAGTTCCTCCGCAACTACGGAAGCTTCGCGGTGGTCAACCACTACATGCCGCCGGCGGGCGAGCGAATTGGCGTCGTGAAGGCCTATGCGAACGGCTATTGCTCGTCGCGCTTTCACGATGTGAGTGAAGGAGCTGCGACTAAATGATCGCGCGTACCATCAAGGCCTTTACCCTCTGGGAATTCCTGAAGGCGCACGTCCTGACGCTGAAGTATTTCTTCAAACCCAAGGCGACCATCAATTATCCTTACGAGAAGGTGCCGCAGTCGCCCCGCTTCCGCGGCGAGCATGCGCTGCGCCGCTATCCGAACGGCGAGGAGCGCTGCA
>CAZKCD010000226.1:0-2044 GCA_964551235.1 uncultured Sphingomonas sp. | reverse complement strand
CGGATTCGACGACTTCACCGTTGAACTGGGCGGCGAGCGCTTCGGCGCCGCCGCAACCGCCGACCGACTGCGCGGCCGTTGCAAAGCGGGCGACGACCGGCTCGGCCTGCGCGCGGCCCGTGCCCTTGGGGAAGGTGATCGAGACCTGCTTCAGGGTCAGTTCGGCGTTGCGGGGATCGGGCGCGAGCACCTTGCGCACATCCTGCACCGCGACGATCGAAATGCCGCCCGGAACCGCGATCGGCGGCGAGACCATGCCCGGCTGCATCTGGCGCAGCGCCGCGGCGATCGGCTCGGGAAGCTGCTCGGGACGGAGCCAGCCGAGGTCGCCGCCGACCGCCTGGGTCGAGGCTTCCGAGAACTGGCGGGCGTAACCGGCGAAGGAGCCGCCGCCGCGCAGCTGCTGCAGGATCTGGTTGGCGTTGGCCATGACCTGTTCCTGGGTGGCCGGGGTGGTGGCGAGGAAGATTTCGCCGACGCGATATTCCTCGGTGCCCTTGGCGTCTTCCATCCGCTTGATGACGGCCTTGACCTCGTCCTCGGCGACGTTGACGCCGCTTTCGATCTTGGCGCTCTGCAGGCGACGCCAGGCGGTCTCGCCCTCGATCTGGCGGCGGATCGAGCGGATCGAGGAGCCGTTGGCCTTGAGATAGTCGGCCATCTGGTCCGGCGTCTGCTTCACGTTCGCGGCGACGCGGGTCAGCGTGCGCTCGATATCGGCGTTGGTGATCTCGATCTTGTTGGCCTTGGCGGCCTGGATCTGGAGTGTTTCGTCGATCAGGTTGCGCAGCACCTGCTGGCGCAGGCGGTCGACCTGGTCGGCGGGAATGCGGCCGCCGTTGGCGATCGCGAGCAGGGCGAGGCGCTGGTCGACGTCGGTCTGGGTGATGACCTCGCCGTTGACGATGGCGGTGGCCTTGACGACCGAGGGCATCGACGCGCCGAACACCGTCGGGTTGGCCGGGAGGTTGAGCGAGCGGGCGCTATCGACCGGCTGCTCCTGCGCCACGGCGCCGGCGGCGGCGAAGGCGGCCAGGGCAATCGAGGCCAGCGACGCGGCCCGGAACTTCGAATTCATCAATCCCACCCTCAAATTCCCTTGTTCATCAATCGATTAAGATTGGCGGTTAGCGTTCGAAGACTGAACGCCAGCTTAGCGGCCGATCCCCTTCAGTGACAGGCGGAGGGCAAAGGTGTTGCCCTTCCGGAATTCCCCGATGCGCTCATAGTCGCGCTTCCACGACAAGCCAAGTTCGAGGCATTCGTCCTCGTAGGTGATGCCGAGGCGGTGGCGGACCGGCTCGTAGCCGTCGGCGAGGCTGAGCGGATCTTCCTGCTTGCCGGTGAGGTCGATGACGGTGGCGCCGAACACCGACCAGTAGCGCGCGAACTTGACCCGGCCCGCGAGGCGCAGCTCCTCCTTGTCGCGCAGATCCTCGAGGCTGGCGCTGATGTCGCGGTTGAGCTTCAAATAGCCGATCTGGGCGTAGGTCTCGCGCGTGCCGACGGTGAGGTCCACCTCGTTGCGGCGGGGGACGAGGCTGTCCTTGTCGAGCCGGAAACGG
Source organism: uncultured Sphingomonas sp. (assembly GCA_964551235.1). Classification (GTDB taxonomy): domain Bacteria; phylum Pseudomonadota; class Alphaproteobacteria; order Sphingomonadales; family Sphingomonadaceae; genus Sphingomicrobium. The sequence continues at coordinate 479 of CAZKCD010000226.1, read as the reverse complement.
TGGGTGAGGTCGACGAAATCGCCGAAGCGGACACGAGTCCGGCCGACGATGTCGCTGAAGCGGTCGGTAAGGCCGGTACCGTCGGGGAAAATGCTGGGCTTGCGCGTAAGGCGGTAGCTCTGCCCGATGATGGTGTTGATCGCGACGTTGGGGCGGTCGAGCTGCCATTCGATGCCGTAGGTGACGCGCGAGCCGTCTTCCCAGCGATCGTAGCCGGGGAAGCGGTTGAGGGCGAAGAGGTTGGAATCCTCGAGGTCGACGGCGCGCGCATCCTCGTTGGGAATGGACAGGTTCTGGGTCGGCGGGGTGACCACCAGCTGGACACGGGGAGTCAGCCGCTGGGTGCCGCCGAAGGCCGCGCCGATGAACGGCCACTTGATGTCGACCGCGCCCGCCGCGATGCCGCGGAAGTGCCAGCCGTCCTCGCCCGCGTAGGCGGCAACGCTGGTCGAGGCGCTTTCGTCGGTATGGTAGACGTC
>CAZKCD010000225.1:0-2052 GCA_964551235.1 uncultured Sphingomonas sp. | reverse complement strand
AGTTCGACGTGCAAATTGGCGTCCTCGGTCGCGCCCCTCAATTCGGTCGCGTCGGTGAGCTCGTCGTCCTTGCCGTGATAGCTTGAACCGATGAAGCCCATCAGCGCCTTCATGTCGCTGAAGCTGCCGCCGACCATCACCATCGGCACGCTGCGCTGGGCCAGCGCCCAGCCGTCCTGCCGCTGGAGGAAGCCGTCGGCCTCGCTGTCGGTGTCGCGCGCGCGGCCCACCGCCTTGGCCGCCTCGTCCACCAGGCTTTCCAGCCCGGTGTCCTTGGCGGCGAGGAATGCGACGGGCGCGCCGGGCCCGACCACCGCGATCGTGTCCATGTTGAAGCCGGCGACGATGCTCTCGAGCGGCATCGGCGGCGCATTGGCGAAGGCGGTGGCGCCCAGCAGGCCCCATTCCTCGGCCCCGGTGAAGACGAACCAGACGTCGCGGTCGAGCTTCATCCGCGCCACCCGCGCCGCGACCGCCAGCAGCGCTGCGGTCCCGCTGCCATTGTCGACCGCGCCGTTGCAGATCCGGTCGACCGGGTCGGCGGGCCGGCAGATGCCGAGATGGTCCCAATGCGCCATCAGCACCACCGCGCGCCCGTCCGGCTTCGCGCCGCGCACCACGCCGATGACGTTGCGGCTCGACGTGTCGCCTTGGGCGTTCATCGCCTGCATGAAGCCGATCTGCCCGTCGGGCATGCCGGGCCCGTCCTTCGGGATCGGCTTTTTCTGGCTCGGGATGGCAAAGCGCTGCTCGTAACCGCCATCGGCCATGCCCGGCGCGACGCCGACCTGCTTCAACCGCGCGGCGAGGAACTCCACCGTCATCTGCTCGCCGCGCGTGCCCGGCATCCGCCCCTCGAAGACATCGCTCGCCAGCGGCGCGATCAGCGCGCGCATGTCGGCCTCGTCGATCGGCGCATAGGCAACCGGCGTCGGCACCGTCGCACAGCCCGCGAGGAGAAGGCTCGCGCCCAGCCACCACCGCTTCACGCGCGGCGCTCCAGCAGGCGGCGGGCCGCGGCGACGTGCAGGCTTTCGATCATCTGTCCCTCGAATCGTTCGGCGCCACCGGTCGCGGCAGCAATCAGGCGCTCCGCCCGTTCGACCTCGTCCGCGCGCGGCGCGAACGCTTTTCGACAGGCGGCAATCTGGTCCGGATGGATCAGCGATTTGCCGTCGAAGCCGTAAGCGCGCCCCTCGGCCGCCTCCGCCGCCAGCCCGTCGTCATCGTCCAGCCGGTTGTAGACTCCGTCATAGACCGGCACGCCGGCCGCCCGCGCGGCCAGCACCGCCATCTGCAGCGACGCGCTGATCGGCGTCCGATCCGGCCCGAATTCCATGCCCAGCGCGGCGCGCAGGTCGTTCGTGCCGACGATCAGCGCCGCCGCCTCGCCCGCGATGTCCGCCGCCTCCAGCACCCCGCGTGGAGTCTCGATCATCGCCGCCACCGGCTTGCCCGTCGCTTCCGCCAGCGCGGCCACGTCCGCGGCCAGCTCGGCGCGCGGCAGCACGACAAAGTCGCACTGGGCGTTGCGCACCGCCGCGACATCGTCCTCGTACCAGTCCGTGCCAACCCCGTTGACGCGGATAGCGACGCGCATCGGCCACGCCAGCTCGACCGCCGCCACGGCCGCCAGCCGCGCGCTATCCTTGTCCTCGCGCTTCACCGCATCCTCGAGGTCGAGCACGACCACGTCCGCCGCGCTGGCCCGCGCCTTGTCGATCGCCCCCGGCCGGCTGGCGGGCAGGAACAGCATCGCCGGTCCGTCGAAAAGCGTCGCCGTCATGCCGATTTTCCTTCCCCCGCGCGGGCGTGGACTGCATCATGCGATGCGAAGATTGGGGGAATTTCCATGACCGAGTTTCTGACCGCCCTTGTTGTCCTTGCGCTGATCATCGTGATGATGAGCGTCAAGATTGTCCACCAGGGTTATCGCTACACCATCGAACGCTTCGGCAAGTTCGTGCGCGTCGCCGACCCGGGCCTCAACCTCGTCACGCCCTTCGTCTACCACGTCGGCCGCAAGATCAACATGATGGAGCAGGTGCTCGA
>CAZKCD010000224.1:0-2060 GCA_964551235.1 uncultured Sphingomonas sp. | reverse complement strand
ATTTCTACACCAACCCGATGAGCCGCGGCCAGATCGTCCGCTGGATGCTGGAGGAAGTGGGCGAGCCCTATACGCAGCACGTCGTCGACTATGCGGCGATGCACGATGCCGACTACCGGCGCGTCAATCCGATGATGAAGGTGCCGGCGATCGTTCATGACGGGCAGACGGTGACCGAGTGCGCGGCGATCATCGCCTACCTCGCCGACGTCTTTCCCGCGGCGGGTCTCGGGCCGCGCGCGGAGGAGAAGGCCGCCTATTACCGCTGGTTGTTCTTCGCGGCGGGCCCGATCGAGCAGGCGGTGACCAATCACGCCAACGGTTGGGATCCCTCGCCGGAACGCGGGCGGATGTTCGGTTACGGTAGTTACGACCAGGCGCTCGACACGCTCGCGGCGCATCTCGCCGCCAACGATTATGTCTGCGGCTCGCGCTTTACGGCCGCCGACGTTTATGTCGGTAGTCAGGTCCTGTGGGGCACGCAGTTTGGAACGATGACCAAGCTCGACCCCTTCATGGCCTATGCCGACCGGCTGGCGGCGCGCGAGGCTTACCAGCGCGGGAAGGCGATCGACATGCAACTAATCGCGGCGATGCAGCCGTCGGCTTAAGGCGACCGCGATCCATAGAAAAGGGCCGGCGGATCGCTCCGCCGGCCCTTCCTGTTTCGCCAGAGCCCGCGATTACTCGCGATTGCCTAGGAAGCTGAGCAGGAACTGGAACATGTTGATGAAGTCCAGGTAGAGCGTCAGCGCGCCCATGATGGCGGCCTTGCCCGCCATGTCGCTGCCCGCGACATGGAAGTAGATGCTCTTGATCTTCTGCGTGTCGTAAGCGGTCAGGCCCGCGAAGATCAGCACGCCAATCGCGCTGATCGCCATGGCCATCGTGCTCGACTGGAAGATGAAGGCGTTGAGCAGCATCGCCACGAGCAGGCCGATGACGCCCATCACGAGGAAGGTGCCGAAACCCGACAGGTCCTTCTTGGTCGTGTAGCCGTAGAGCGACAGGCCGAGGAAGGCCGCCGTGACCGCGAAGAAGGTCTGCGCGATCGACGTACCGGTGTAAACGAGGAAGATCGTCGACATCGACAGGCCCATCAGGGTCGCAAACGCCCAGAACAGCATCTGCATCGTGCCGGTCGACATGCGGTTCTGGCCGAAGCTCATGCCCATGACGATCGCCAGCGGCGAAAGGATGATCAGCCACTTGAGGAGACCGCCCGAGGTGAAGACCTGGGCCGCCATTCCGCTATTGGCGAACAGGAGGGCGACGATGCCGGTCAGCAGCACGCCCGATGCCATCAAATTGTAGACTTTCAGCATATGCGCACGAAGGCCCGCATCACGGGCCGCGCGCGGCACACCGACCGAAATCGCCGGGTCGAAACCGGCCGACGTCGTACGGGGATCAAACTGATTCTGCATTGTCTCTCCTTACCGGGGGCCTCGACGACACATCCCGAATGTGGCCATATATCATAAATCACCCGCCCGCTTTCAAGCGAAACCCGTCGTCGCGCCCTTCTGGATATCCGTCATGATCCGCCTGTTCGTCGCGCTCCCCTGCCCGCTGGAATTCGAAGAGGCGCTGCTCGACATGCAGCGCGGGGTCGAGGGTATGCGCTGGGTTCCATCGGAAAACTTCCACGTCACCCTCCGCTTCGTGGGAGAAGTCGAGCGGCCGATGGCCGAGGATATCGCCGCCGCGCTCCACGGCCTCGACGCGCCGGCGCCGACGATTGCTCTCCAGGGTGTCGGCGTGTTCGACCACGGGCGAAGCGGATCGGTCTGGGCGCGCGTCGTGCCAAAGGAGCCGCTGGAAGCGCTCCATCGCAAGATCGACCGGGCCATCGTCGCGTGCGGCTTGGAGCCGGAACGGCGCGCCTTCATCCCGCATATCACCATCGGTCGCTGGAGCCGAGGCGCGGTCGCGATGGACGCGTGGAAAGACCGCTTCGCCGGCCTCGCCAACGCGCCTGCCCGAGTACCGCGTTTTGCTTTGTACCAGAGCCACTTAGGCGCGGACGGCCCGGCCTATGAGCCGATCAGCCACGTCTC
>CAZKCD010000223.1:0-2079 GCA_964551235.1 uncultured Sphingomonas sp. | reverse complement strand
AAGACAAGGCCAACGAGCTCGACGCGACCGAGCCGGCCAAGGCCAAGGCGATCCGCGAGAGCGCGTTGTTCTACACGCGCCAGCGCACCACCGACCTGCTGACGCAGATGGCGGTGACGGTGCAGGGCTATCTCGCGCTCGACCTCGTCAAGAAGAACAACGTCGAGCTGGTGAAGGGTGTCGATCGCGCCTCGACCACCACGGTGGCCGCGCTGCGCACCGCCGTGACGGTGGCGCAGGCGCTGTCCAACCAGAAGCTGGTGCTGGAGCAGATCGGTGCGCTCAACACAACTACCGCGGGCATGATCGACACGACCGGCGAGATGCTCAAGAGCCAGACCGGCGCGATCCACGAGCAGGCGGCGTCGAGCACCATCCCGCTGGAGACGCTGCAGCGCGCCTTCCAGAACATCTACGACACGATGGACCAGATCGACGCCTTCAAGCTGGCCGCGCTGACCAACATGAAGCAGACGGTCGAGACGCTGGGCAGCGAGGTCGAGAAGTCGAAAGGCTATATCGCGCGGGCCGAGGGCGTGTCGCAGTCGCGGCTGGAATCGGCGCGATCGCCGTTTGAAGCCATCGAGAGCAAATGAGCACCAGCGACCTCGCGCGGACGATCGAGCGGGCACGGGAGGGGATCGAGAACAGCATCCCCATCGCCCGCAAGACCGACCTGGTGACGCAGCGCGCCGACGACGTGCTGCGCCGCGATGCGGAACGCGACGGCGCCTCGCGCGCGGCGGCCCGGCGCGAGCGCCAGCGACTGAACGCCGGCCTGTTCGACACGGTCAAGAAGCTGGGCATCGCGATTGCGCTGGTCAGCATCGCGACGATCGTCATCGGGCTGATCACGCCGATCGGAATCTTCGGCTTCCTCGCCGCGGTCGGCGTCGCCGTGGCAGCGGCGATCTTCATCATCGCCGGCGGCACGCGCCAGGCCGTCGTCACCCCGACGGTCGCGCCCGACCTGCCCAATGGCGCGATGGTGCAGACCTTCGACAGCTATCTCTATCGCGTCCGCCGTCACCTGCCGTCCGCCGCGCAGGCCGAGTTGGACGGCATTTCGGCGCTGCTTCCGCCGCTCCGCCAGACGCTGGAACGCGTGCCCGAGCTTGAGCCGAGCGCGCAGGATGCGCGGCGGCTGATGTCGAAGCATCTGCCGGGCCTGATCGACAGCTACGTCCACGTCCCCGCCGCCTATCGCGGGCAGCAGGACGCCGAGGGCAAGAGCGCCGACGACCGGCTGGTCGAGGCGCTGAAGGCCGGCCGCCAGGCGCTGAAGGATATCGGCGAGAAGCTGGCGCGCGACGATCTGATGAAGTTCGAGACGCACGGGCGGTTCATTGAGAACCGCTACACCGACAAGCCGATCGACTAGCCGACGATTCCCCGGGCGCGGAGCGCGGCGAGCGCGTCGGCGTCGATCCATTCGCTGAGCAGGTCGCCATGCTGCCCCAGCGCGGGCGGCGGCAGCGGCGCGTCCTGCCGTTCGCCGTCGAGCCGGATCGGGCAGCCGACCATCGGCGTGCCCGCCATATCGAGGCGCATGCCGCGGTGGACCGCCTGGGGATCGGCGAGCGCCTGGCCGACGCTGTTGATCGGGCCAGCGGGGATGCCCGCTTCCTCGAGCAAGGGCAGCCAATGTCCCGCGGCGTGCGCGGCGAACAGGTGCTCGATCATCGGCACCAGCGTCGCGCGGTTGGCGACGCGCTGGGCGTTGGTCGCGAAGGCCGGATCGTCGGCCCACTCGGGATTGCCGAGTATGGCGGCGAACCGCGCGAACTGGCGGTCGTTGCCCACGGCGACGATCACCGGCTGGTCGGCCGCGGCGAAGGGCTGGTAGGGCACGATGTTCGGGTGGCCGGCACCCTGCCGCACCGGGTCCCTGCCCCCTACCATAAAGTTCGCGGCCTGGTTGGCGAGCATCGCGAGCTGGGTGTCGAACAGCGCCATGTCGATCGTCGCCCCCTCCCCCATTTCGGCGCGGCGGACGAGCGCGGCGAGGATGGCGTTGGCGGTATACATGCCGGTGAACAGGTCCGCGACCGCGACGCCGACCCGCATCGGACCGCCGCC
>CAZKCD010000222.1:0-2094 GCA_964551235.1 uncultured Sphingomonas sp. | reverse complement strand
TGTTCGGCCAGTGGGGCGCGGTCGACATGATGTACGCGCCGGTGGTCACCCGCCTGGTGACCTACAACGTTCCCGTGCCGCCCTTCGCGCTGGCCTACATGGACGCGGTGCTGCACCACGCGCACGTCGTCGAGTGGATCGAGGAAGCGCAAAGCGAACCTTGGGTGATCGAGAAATACGAGCCGGACGCCGACGCGAAGGCTTAAGTTCGCTTCGGATAGGCCGTGCCGTCACGGTGGCGGAATTCGCCGTCCTCGGTCCAGATCATGTCGATATCGCTGTAGCCACCGCTGCTCGCGCTCGGTCCGGCGCTGATCGCGACGAAGGTGCACGGCGCATCGGAGCGGTTGATGAGACAGTGGCCGTTGCGCACGCCCTTGGGCCAGGCCAGCACGTCCCCTGCCCCGACCTCGGTCTCCCCATCGTCCTCGACGAGCGTCGCGCTTCCGCTGAGCATCACCACCAGTTCGTCTTCCTCGTCGTGCCAGTGGCGCTGGCTCGACCAGGCGCCGGGCTCAAGCGTCACGTGGCTGGCGCCCAGTTCGGTGAGACCCGCCAGCGGGGCAATGCGTTTCCACCACCGTCCTTGGACCTGCTGATGGAACGGATCGGGGTAGCCCGTCGCGTTCGAGGGCTCGACGCGGTCCAAATCGACTTTCGGCATGGCGCGCTCCTTGCTACCGCTGGGGTGATGACGCACCCGATCGATCCTGTCGAGCTTGCCCGCGCGCTTGTCGCCTGCCCCAGCGAAACACCGGCGCGCGGCGCGGTGTTCGACGTGCTCGAGCAGGCGCTCGCGCCCTTGGGCTTTACCGTCCACCGTTTCGTGATGGGCGAAGCGCCGGACGGGCCGACCGAGAACATGGTCGCGATCCGCTCAGTCGGCGACGGCCCACACTTCGGTTTTGCCGGCCATCTCGACGTGGTACCGGCCGGCGGCGGTTGGGACGTCGATCCGTACGAGGCGCGGATCGAGGACGGTGTCCTGATCGGTCGCGGGGCGTGCGACATGAAAAGCGCGATCGCGGCCTTCGTCGCCGCGCTGGACGGCTATGCGCAGCCGCGCGGGACGATCTCGCTCCTGATCACCGGCGACGAGGAAGGCTATGCCACCTACGGCACCCCGCGGATCATCGACTGGCTGAACGAGCGGGGCATCCGGCCCGACATGATCCTGATCGGCGAGCCGACCAGCGTCGACCGGCTGGGCGATACGGTGAAGATCGGGCGGCGCGGCTCGGTCAACATGTGGATCGAGGTGCCCGGCACCCAAGGCCATGTCGCCTACCCCCACCTCGCCGACAATCCGATCGCCAAGCTGGGGCGGATCATCGCCGCGCTCGACGCGGTGCGGCTCGACGATGGGACGCCCGCCTTCCCGCCGTCGAACCTCGAATTCACCGGCATCGACACGCCGACCCACGCCAGCAACGTGATCCCGGCAAGCGCGACCGCGCAGCTCAACATCCGCTTCAACAATCTCCAGACGGGCGAAGCGCTGGTCCGGATGGTAGAGGAAATCGCCAAGGCGGAGGAACCGCGGGCGACGGTGAAAGCGCGCATCTCGGGAGAGGCTTTCCTGACCCCGCCCGGCGCGCTTTACGACGTGGTCACCGCCGCGATCCGCGAAGAAACGGGCGTGGCGCCCGAGCTGTCGACCTCGGGCGGGACCTCGGACGGACGCTTCCTCATCAAATTATGCCCGGTGGTGGATTTCGGCCTTCCCAACGCGTCGATGCACAAGGTCGGCGAGCATGCGCGGACCGCCGACATCGAAGGCCTCAGCCGGATCTACCGGCGCATCGTCGAGAAGGTGCTTACTTAAGCGACGGAGCGCTGCTCGCCGCGGTCGCGAGCGAGCCAAGCGGCATAATCGGCCTCGCTCATCGGGCCGGCGAACACATAGCCCTGGACGCTGTCGATGCCCATGGCGCGCAGGATGTCGGCCTGGGCGGCGTTTTCAACCGACTCGGCGACGATCCGGCAGCCGACGGCCTTGATCATTTGGACCACCGCCTGGACCATTTCGCGCGCTTCAGCGCTGGTCTCGACGTCGGCGATCACGCCCCCAGCCTGCCGTGCTCGACGACGGCG
>CAZKCD010000221.1:0-2102 GCA_964551235.1 uncultured Sphingomonas sp. | reverse complement strand
GACCACGCAGGCGGTCGACATCGTGCTGGCCGCGCTGCTGCTGGTCGGCGGCGTGGTCGGCGCCCAATATGGCGCGCGGCTCGCCTCGCGGCTGAAGCCCGACCTGCTGCGCCTCGCGCTCGCCGCCATCATCCTGCTGGTCGCGCTGCGCATGCTGCTCGGCCTCGCCTGGCGGCCCGACGAGATCTACACGGTGACGATGCTGTGAAACGCGCCGCCGCCCTCCTGCTCCTCGCGCTCGCCCCCGCGCTGACCGCGCAGGCCAAGCCACGCCTCGTTCCCGACATCAGCGCGCGATCGATCCAGATCCGCTACAGCTTCACCGGCGCGCAGCTGCTGCTGTTCGGCGCGATCGTCTATCCCGGCGGGCGCACCCCGGCGAAGGCGCCCGACATCGTCGTCGTGCTGCGCGGCCCGGTCGAACCCATCCTGGTGCGCGAAAAGCAAAAGATCGCCGGCATCTGGATGAACGCGGATTCGCACCGCTTCCAGTCCGCCCCCTCCTATTACGCCGTCGCCTCCTCGCGCCCGATCCGCGAGCTGGTCGACGAGCGTACCGCGGCGATCTACGAAATGGGCCTTCGCGACCTCCAGCTTTCCTCGGGGGGCGGCGCGCTTCCCGACAAGGAACGGCGGTTCGAGGCCGGGCTGCTCGACCTGCGCAAGCGCGAGGGCCTGTATTCGGAGCAGACCAAGGGCGTCGAGATCAGCGACGGCGTGCTCTACCGCGCGCGCATCCAGATCCCGAGCCAGGTGCCGGTGGGCACCTACACCGCCGAGACCTTCCTGGTCGACGATGGCCGCGTGGTCGCCGCCGCAACCAAGGAGATCGAAATCGGCAAGTCGGGCTTCGAGCGCTTCGTCAGCCTCGCCGCGCGCCGCCACGGCTTCCTCTACGGGCTGGCCGCCGTGCTGCTCAGCCTCGGCCTCGGCTGGGCCGCCGCCCGCTCCTTCGCCCGCCGCGGCTGATCCGTTGTCGCGGCACGCTTAGCGCAATCTTAACCCCCTTCGGTCATCGTCGCGCCCACGAAAAAGATAACGGGACACGCCGCGACCATGAACGAAGAGCCGAACCTGCAGCAATTCGCCGAGCATCTGTCGAGCTTCAGCGACGAGCATGAACCCAGCGTCGGAACGCCCGTTCCGGCGGCGCCCGCGGGTCCGCTGCCGGTGATCGGCAGCGTGCTCGACATCGCCGGTTCAGGCTCGCAGGTGCGCATGGACGTGGCGCTGCTCAACGAGCTGGCCACCCACCGCGACCCGTCGGTGGCGATGGCCGGTCAGGTCGGCAGCCAGGTCAAGATGAAGGTCGCCAACAGCTGGCTGATCGCCAACGTGCGCACCCTGCGCGCGGGCGAGGCCGGCGGCGTCATCGCCAACATCGACTTCCTCGGCGAAGGCCTGCAGGCCGCCAGCGGGCGGATGACCGGCTTCCGCCGCGGCGTCACCCGCTATCCCATCCCGGGGAGCGAGGTCTATCCGGTGAACACCGAGGACATGCGCGCGATCTTCGCCGCGTCGGACGAGGCGCACGTCGAGATCGGCACCGTCTATCCGACCGACGACATTCGCGGCGCGCTCTACGTCGACCCGATGCTGTCCAAGCATTTCGCGATCCTCGGCTCGACCGGTACCGGTAAGTCGACCTCGGTCGCGCTGATCCTCCACCGCATTTCGGAGCTCAGCCCCGAGGGTCACATCGTGATGATCGACCCGCACGGCGAATATTCGGCCGCGTTCAAGGATCGCGGCGAACTGTTCAACGTCGACAACCTCCAGCTGCCCTACTGGCTGATGAACTTCGAGGAACATTGCGAGGTGTTCCTGACCAGCGACGGCGCCGAGCGCCAGCGCGACGCCGACATCCTCGGCAAGATCCTGCTGGCGGCGCGCACCAAGGGCAAGAATGTCGAGCAGCTCGGCAAGGTGACGGTGGATTCGCCGATTCCTTACCTGCTGACCGACTTCAGCCAGATCCTGACGATGGAGATGGGCAAGCTCGACCGCGCCGGCGACACCACGCCCTACCAGCGCCTCAAGAACAAGCTCGACGAGCTGCGCGCCGACCCGCGCTACACCTTCATGTTCTCGGGCATGCTGGT
>CAZKCD010000220.1:0-2114 GCA_964551235.1 uncultured Sphingomonas sp. | reverse complement strand
TTCGCGAGGACGTAAACGCCGCCCTTTTCGAGCCAGGCGATCCGCGTCGGCGAGTAAGCCGGCGTTAGCGACACGTTGAACCCGCCATAGCCGTAAAGCAGGGTCGGCGCCGGGCCGCTCGTCCCGCGCTTGCGCACGATGAACATCGGCACTCGCGTGCCGTCCTTCGACGCGTAGAATTGCTGCTCGACCGTAAAGTCGTCCGGGTTGAACTTGAGCGGCGGCGTCGCGAAGGCAGTCGCCTGCCCCGTCGTCACGTCATAGCGATAGATGCTGGTCGGACGGTTGAAGCTGGTGAAGGCGAAGAACGTCTCGGGATCGTCGGCCTTCCCGCCGAACCCCGACGCGGTGCCGATGCCAGGGAGAGCGACCTTGCGCACCAGTGCGCCCTTAAGGTCGTGCACGCGCACTTCGGTCTTGGCGTCGACGAGGTAGCTCGCGACGAGCTTGCCGCCGGTCAGTGACACGCCGTCGAGCGTCGCGGCGTCTTCGGCGATGACCGCCATCGGCTTCGGATTTGGCTTGGTGACGTCCATCGCCACCAGTTTGAGGCGCGGCGCGCCGTCATTGGTGACGAAGTAGAAGGTCGTGCCCTCGTTGCCGATGAAGCTGTAATTGTGGACGAAGCCCTTCACCAGCGTTCGCGGCTTCGCGCTGGGCCTGGTGAGGTCGATCAGCGTCACCTCGTAGCGATCGTCGGTGCCGACGCTGCTGGTGACGACCAGCCACTTGCCGTCCTCGGTAATCGTCGCGCCATGGCCATAATCCGGATGATCGGGCGTCGCGTAGATCAGCCGGTCCGCGCTCTGCGGCGTGCCCAGCTTGTGGAAATAGACCTTCTGGTTGAGGCTTTGCTGCTGGAAGGTCTCGCCCGGCGGCGGCGCGGGGAAGCGGCTGTAATAGAAGCCGCTGCCGTCCTTTGCCCAATCGACCCCCCCGCCGAACTTCAGCCACTTCAGTTCCTCGCCGACGATCTTGCCGCTCGCGACGTCGAGCACGCGCACGGTGCGCCAGTCGGTGCCGCCATCCTGCACAGCGTAGGCCAGCAACTTCCCGTCTTCGCTGGGCGTCCATTCAGCCAGCGCGGTCGCGCCGTCCTTCGACCAGCCGTTGGGGTCGATCAGCACACGCGGCGCCCCGTTCAATCCGTCGCGGACGTACAGGACGCTCTGGTTCTGCAACCCGTCGTTCTTCGCGTAGAAATAGCTGTTTCCACGCTTCCGAGGCAGGCCGTAGCGCTCGTAATCATACAATTCCGTCATCCGCGCCTTGAAGGCGTCCTTGAGCGGCAGCGCGTCGAGATAGGCGTCCGTGACCCTGTTCTGGGCGGCCACCCATGCCGCGACCTCCGCATCGTTGCGCACGTCGTTCTCGAGCCAGCGATACGGATCGGCGACACTGACCCCGAAGTGCGGCTCGACGACGTCGACGCGCCGCGTTTCGGGGTAGCTCCCTACCGCCACTGCGGCCTCTGCCGCATCCGCGGCTGTCTTGGCCGCATCCGCCGCTGCCTCGACTGCCGCCGCTGCCGCATCGACCGCGCCCGCGCTCGGCGTTTCGGCTCGTGGTGTGCTCACGCAGCCCGCCAACAGGACGGCAACGATCGGTGCAAAACGGCGCATGAACTAGTCTCCCTCATATCGCGAGCTACCCTAGCCCCCACGTCCGTGGTCGCAACCGCCCGTTCGTCGAAAACAAGAAGGGCGCCGCGGTAGCCCGCGACGCCCTGACTTGTTCCGATGGCGCGAAGCTTAGGCTTCGGCGTCTTCGTCGACCATCACCGGGCCCGAATCCTGGCCCTTCGCGTCGACGTCGCGGTCGACGAACTCGATGATCGCCATTTCGGCGGCGTCGCTCTTGCGCGGGCCGGCCTTGATGACGCGGGTGTAGCCGCCGTCACGCTTGGCGTAACGCTCGGCCAGCACGTCGAACAGCTTGGTCAGCTGCGCATCGTCGAGCAGGCGGGCGTGCGCCAGACGACGGTTCGACAGGCCACCCTTCTTCGCGAGCGTGATCAGCTTTTCGGTGTACGGGCGCAGTTCCTTCGCCTTGGCGAGGGTGGTGGTGATCTGCTCGTGCTTGATCAGCGCGGCCGCCATGTTGCGGAACATGGC
>CAZKCD010000219.1:0-2138 GCA_964551235.1 uncultured Sphingomonas sp. | reverse complement strand
AAGCTGCTCGCGCGGCTGGGCGCCGAGGTGCGGCTAGCGGGACCGCCCAACCTGATGCCCGAGGGGGTCGCGCCGGTGACGATCGACGAGGCCGTCGAGGGCGCCGACGCGGTGATGATGCTGCGCATCCAGCGCGAGCGGATGGAGGGCGACCTGGGCGATGCGCCGGGCGAGTTCCTCGATCTTTATGGCCTGACCGCGGCACGCTTCGCCAGGGCGGCGCCGCACGCGATGGTGATGCATCCCGGCCCGATCAATCGCGGGGTCGAGATCGACGGCGCGCTGGCCGACGATCCCGCGCGCTCCCTGATCCTGACCCAGGTCGAGATGGGCGTCGCGGTCCGGATGGCCTGCCTGGACCGCCTGACGGCGGCCCGACGCGGCGACTAGGTTTTAGAGCGAGGCGACGCGGACGCGGTTGTCGCGATCCGACGCGCGGACGAAACAGGTGCCGCCCGACCGCTTGATCGACGCGCAGAAGCCGTTGGCATCGCGGCCGCCCTCGAAGCCCGACACCGACAGGCGGTAGACGGTCTTGCCGCCGACCGACACCTTGGCGGTGGTCGGGGCGCGGCCCTGCAACGCGGGATACTGGGCGGCGAAGCGATTCCAGGCGGCGGCGACGTTGGCGCGGCTCGAGAAGGCGCCGAGCTGGACCACCGAGCGACCGGCGGCGACCGGGCCGAGCGCGAACGCGGCGCGGCGGAATGCCGGCTTCGCCTTCGGGGCGACGGCGGGCGCGGCCTCGACCGGGGCCGCCTCGACCGGGGCCGGCGCCTCGACGACGGCTTCGACGGCGGGTACGTAGACCGGCAGCGCGGCGGCGATGGCGACCGGCGCCGGGGCGGCAAGGATCGGTGCGGACTCGAGCGGCGCGGGCGCTTGCGCGACGGCGACGGGGGCGACTTCCTCGACCGGGGCCACGACGGCCTCCTGCGCGGCCGGGGCGGCCGGTGCGAGATTGGTCACGGCCGGCACCGCGCCATTTTCGGCGTAGCGCGGCGAATCCTTGGCGGCGTTGAGCGCGAGGCGCACCGGCTGGCCCGGATCGACCGCGGCCGGCGTGACGCCGACCATCGAGGCGACCTGGTCCGACGCGCGGGTCGGCTTGGCGAAGGACGCCCATTGCTGGATGCGCGCGTCGACCTGGTCGGCCGGTACGTCCTGCGCGGCGATTTCGCGGGCGGCCGTCCAGTCGCCGGCCAGTGCATGGGCAAGCGCGAGATTCTGGCGGACGCGGGCGTCCGCACCGACTTGGCGAGCAGCGGCATCGAGCGCGGCGACCGCGCCGTTGGGATCGCCTGCCAGCGCCAGCGCGAGGCCGTAATCGGCCGGGTCGAGCATGGCGCGGGCCTGATCCAGCAGGCTCATCGCCTCGCCCGTCTTGCCCTGCGCGATGGTGACCAGCACCAGCTTGAGCGCGACCTGCGACTGGGTCGGCAGGAGGGTCAGCGAATCGCGGTAGGCGGCTTCCGCCGAAGCGAAGCGGCCGGCGGCGAAATAGGCGTTGCCGAGCAGGGCGCGGAAGCCCGCGTCGTTCGACGTGTTGGCGACCGCGCGCTCGGCATAGTCGACCGCGTTGGCGGCATCGCCCTTCTCAAGATAGACCTGGGCCCTGGTGGCGAGCCCGATGTTCGAGCTGTCGACCTTGTCGCCGAAGACGGAGGCCCGGCTGGCATGCTGCTGGCCGGGGCTCGCGCAGGCGGCGAGCATGCCGATCAGTCCCAATGCCGTGAACGTCGATCCGATGCGCATCGCGTTGGCCATCTGTCTTCCCCCTGTCCTTGCGTCGTTCTTAGTTGGCGGCCCTCTTGGCCGGCGCCTTGCTGGCTAAATCGTCGAGACCCGGCAGGTCGGCGAGGTACGCGTCGAGCGCGGCCTGCACGAGTTGCTGGGCGGAACTTCCCTGCAGCGCGCAGGCGAGGCGCAGCTTGAGGTGACGGTCCTTGTCGAGGCGCAGCGTGAAGGCGGCCTTGCCCTTCGAGCCCGGCGCGGCGCGCTGGCGCGTGACCCGGCGCGGCGTGGGCGCGGCAACCGGCGCCGGCGCGGCGACCTGTTCGACGACCGGGGCCGGTTCGAACACCGGCGTGACGACGGCGAAGGGCGCGACCACGGCGGCCTCGACGACCTCGTTCTCG
>CAZKCD010000218.1:1785-2146 GCA_964551235.1 uncultured Sphingomonas sp. | reverse complement strand
GAGATCGCGATCGTCTTCAACACCACCGAGGGCTGGCAGAGCCACAAGGATTCGGCCTCGATCCGTGCCTCCTGCGTCCAGCAGCATATTCCCTACTTCACCACAGCCTCGTCGGCGGTCGCGGTGGCACGGGCGATCGGGGCGGCGCGAGAGGGCGATCTTGAAGTGCGTTCGCTGCAGGACTATTATTCCGCTTCCGACGGATAAACTCCCTTCACAACCGGTCCGGATCGGGCGACCCTCTCCAAAGGGGCGCGAAAGACAGTTTTTGACGAAAGGCTGGAGAAGAGATGGCGACGGTCGACAAGCTGCTCGGAGAGATCCAGCACCGTGCAGACGAAATGCCGAGGCCGGCCGGCCT
>CAZKCD010000218.1:0-1775 GCA_964551235.1 uncultured Sphingomonas sp. | reverse complement strand
CGGAGGGCTATGAGAAGCTCCAGGCCGACGTGCGACGGCTGAAAACCGAGGAACGGCCCGCGATCATCGATGCGATCGAGGAAGCGCGGGGCCATGGCGATCTTTCGGAAAATGCCGAATATCATGCCGCCAAGGAGCGGCAGGGCCAGGTCGAGGCGCATATCGCCGATATCGAGGACCGGCTGAGCCGCGCGCTGGTGATCGACCCGACCACGCTGTCGGGCGACAAGGTGGTTTTCGGGGCCACGGTGACCCTGCTGGACGAGGACGACAAGCAGATCCGCTACCAGCTGGTCGGCCAGCAGGAGGCGGACGCGAAGGTCGGGCGGATCAGCTACAACTCGCCGCTGGGCCGCGCGCTGATCGGGCGGCAGACGGGCGAGGAAGTGGAAGTGACCACGCCGTCCGGCGATCGTTATTACGAGATCGCCAAGATCGAATTCATCTGATGCGAAAAGGGCGGCCCGTGGAGCCGCCCTTCATCGTTCAGGCATCCGCCTTGGTATCGGGCTCGAGCAGCCGGTGGAGGTGGACGACGACATATTTCATCTCGGCATCGTCGACCGTGCGCTGCGCGGACGCGCGCCACGCTTCCTCGGCGTCGGCGTAGCTATTGTAGATGCCCACGAGATCGATATTCTCGAGGTCGGTGAATTCGAGGCCCTGCGGATCCTTGACCCGCCCGCCGAAAACGAGGTGAAGCTTGCTCATGGGCGGCCCGCTAGCAGCAAAATCGCCGTTTGCGAACCGCCATTTAGCATCCGCGCCTAGCCCTTCTTGACGGTGTGGGTCGCGGCCTTGGCCGAGGTCTTGAGCGCGTCGAGGGCGCCCTCGATGATCTGCTGCATGACATCCTTGCCGGCGGTCTTCGTCAGGCCAAGCTCGCCAAGGCGGGCGGTGCCGGCGTCGCGCGCCGACGTCGCCGCGTCCTTGGCGGTATCCTTGATGCGGTCGGTCACCGGGCCGAGCAGTTCGCGCTCCTTGCGCGTGGTCGGGAGCAGGGCGGCGATGATCGCGCCGAGCGCCAGCCCTCCGCCGAGCGCAATGAGCGGAGTTTCGCCGACCTTCTTGCCGGCGTCGCGGCCGGCCTTGGAGGCGGCGTCGCGGGCGCTGTCATAGGCTTCGACCGCCTTTTCGCGGGCGTTGTCGTAGACGTCCTCGGCGCGGTCGCGCAGCGTGACGGCCTTATCCTTCTTCTCGGTCATTCTTCGTCCTCCTCGCGGTCGCGCGGCGCTTTTTCGGCGCGGACGCGGCCTTGGTTTCCGGGGCCTCGTCCTCATCCTTGGGGGATGACGTCAAGGCGTCGTAGATATTGACGATCCCCTGCCGGATCGGTTCCCGCGCCAGGAACATGGTCAGCGCGGCGACGACACCGGTCGCCGCGACCGGGCGGTTCTTGACCGCCTCGACCGCGTCTTCGGCCAAGTCCGCGCTTTTCGCCTTGGCGGTGTCCCAGACCTCGCCGACGATGCGTCGGGGCTCGAGGCGTTCGGCGAGGTCGCCGACCGTTTCGATCAGCCGGGCGCGCGTGCGTTCGACCTCGCTCTCGGCCGAGAGGATGCGAAGCTCACTCTTCATTGGCTGCCTCGAACGATCGATAGCCGAGCCATAGGAAGAGGCCGGCGATCGCCGCCACGATTACCACCGCGCCCACCGCGCCCAGCGCCCCGAACCAGTTGGTCAGGACGAGGACGATGGCGAGGCACAGGCAGATGATCGCCGCAAAGGCAAAGCCGATGCCGATCCCGCCAAGAATCGCCGCCGTCCGGAAGGAC
>CAZKCD010000217.1:0-2155 GCA_964551235.1 uncultured Sphingomonas sp. | reverse complement strand
GGCGGCGAGGCGCATGCTCACGCCTCCTCGTCAGTCTCGATCAGCAGCCAGTTGGGATCGTCCGAGCGAACGTCGCGGCGGAAGGTCCAGCGGTCGCGGGTCTGCACCGCGTCGCTCATCGACCCGGCGACCACCTCGCCATCCGCATTGCGAGTGATGGCGGCGATATCGGCTTCGAAACGGACGGTGAGTTCGGCAACACCGCGATCGACTTCGGCTTCGACGATCACCGGCGGCTCCAGCGCGACGAGGCGGTTCTCGACGGTGAACCCGCCCGCATTGCGGTCGGCGATGGCGCCGGCAAAGGCGTCGAAGACATTTTTGTCGACGTAGGGGCGGACCGCATCCATGTCGCCCTTCCAGAAGCTTTCCAGAATCTGGCGGTAGGCCTGGCCGGCGCCTTCAAGGAAGCGGGCGACGTCAAAGGACGGGTCAGCGGCGAGTAACGCGCGGATGCCCGGTCCCGCCAGCGGGACATAGGCGAGGTCGCCGTCGTCGGTCAGCGCGGCCGCCTCCCGACGTACGGTCGGCATGGGCGCGTCGATCCGCGGCTCGGCCTCGGCCGGTTTGATGATCGGCGCCTGCTCGTGACCGGTGCGTTCGCCCAGCACCGAATAGAGGCGCAGGCCGATGAAGATCGCGATGAGGGCAAGGATAACAATGGCGGTCAAAGGTCGATTCCGTCGTGGTTTCAAGCCAACATAGTCTCCGTAACGCACGGATTCAAAGGGTGTGCCATCGCCATCTGCGCCATTGCGCCCGAAAGGCGCGACTGCTAGTCGGCGCGCAACCCTTTCCGGCGGTGTTGGACATGGCGTTGCGGCCCGCCTCAACCATTTGCGATAACAAGGATTTCCTTCGATGACCGACGAAACCGCGACCACCCCCGACGCCGCTGCCGCCAACGGCATCGACAACGATCCCGTCGTCCAGGCGCTGGCGCAATATGTGAAGGACCTGTCGGCCGAGAGCCCGAACGCGCCGCACGCCTTCCAGTGGCAGGTGCAGCCGCAGGTCGACGTCCAGTTCAACATCAACGTCGACAAGGTCGCCGACGACGTTCACGAGGTCGTGCTCAAGATCGAACTGGCCGCCAAGTCGGACCAGGGCGCCCATTTCCTCGTCGACCTGAGCTACGCCGGCCTGTTCGGCATTCGCAACGTGCCGGAAGAAGCGCTGGCGCCGTTCCTGCTGATCGAGGCGCCGCGCCTGCTCTTCCCGTTCGCGCGCCAGATTGTCGCCGACGCGGTCCAGAACACCGGCTTCCCGCCGCTGCTGCTCGAGCCGATCAACTTCGAGGCGGCATTCATGCAGCGCATGGAAGCGGCGCAGGCCGAGGCGCAAGCCAATGGCGGCGCCCTGACCGACGCGCCGGTCGGCAACGCCTGACCTGACCGCCGCTTGGCATGAACCTCTATAAGGCGATCGGCTCGATCGGCGGCCTGACGATGGTCAGCCGCGTCCTCGGCTTCGCGCGCGACATGATCGGGTCGCGAATGCTTGGGGCGAGCCATGCCAACGACGCGTTCAACCTCGCCTTCCTGCTGCCGAACATCTTTCGGCGGCTGTTCGCGGAAGGGGCCTTTTCCTCCGGCTTCGTGCCGCTGTTCGCGCGTCGGCTGGCGCGCGGCGGCGAGGAGGACGCGCGGGCGTTCAGCAACGAGATCCTGTCGGTGTTTATGCCGGCGCTGCTGGTCGTGACGTTGCTGTTCGTCATCTTCATGCCGGCGGTGCTGCTGCTGGTCGTCCCCGGCTACCAGGAGGTTCCGGGCAAGTTCGAGCTGGCGGTCGAGCTCACGCGCTGGACCTTCCCCTACCTGCTATTCATCAGCCTGGTCGCCCTGCTCTCGGGCATCCTCAATTCGCTGACCAAGTTCGCCGTGGCGGCCTTCGTGCCCGCGCTGCTCAACGTCGCGCTGATCATCGCGCTGCTGGTCTCGCCGCCCGACAAGGTCGAGGTGGTGCGCAACATGGCGATCGCAGTGCTGCTCGGCGGCGTCGCGCAGTTCGCCATGTGCTGGTGGGCGGTGCGCAAGGCCGGCATCCGGCTGCACTTCGGCCGGCCCACGATGACCCCGGCAGTCAAGGAACTGGTGATCCTGATCCTGCCCGCGACCATCGCGGCGGGCGTCTACCAGATCAGCCAGCTGTTCTA
>CAZKCD010000216.1:0-2188 GCA_964551235.1 uncultured Sphingomonas sp. | reverse complement strand
AGCAGGAGCCGGCGCCGAGCGGACCTACCGATTACCCTTCGTTCATCGAGGCGCTCGACAAGGGCGGTAAGGCGCTGCTGGCGATCCAGTTGCGCGACCAGGTCGGGCTGGTGAGCTTCACGCCGGGCCACCTGGCGCTGAAGCCGCTGCGCCCGCTGGGCCCCGATTTCCCGCGCGAACTGGCGCTGGCGGCCAAGGACGTCACCGGCCAGACGTGGCAGGTCAGCTTCTCCGACCAGGGCGGCGCGCCCTCGCTGCTGGAGCAGGAACGGATGGCGGAGGAGGCGATGCGCGCCGCCGTGCTGGAGGAAGACGGCGTGAAGGCCTTGATGGAGGCCTTTCCCGACGCCACCTTGGAAACGATCGAACGGAAAGAAGCGTAAAACCCATGCCCAGTCTCGAAGAAATCATGCAGATGGCCCAGAATGCGCAGGCGGAACTCGCCAAGGCGCAGGAGAATCTCGACAAGGTCGAGGTGGAGGGCACGTCGGGCGGCGGGCTGGTCAGCATCACGGCGACCGCCAAGGGCCGGATCCTGGGAATCCGCCTCGACGACAGCCTGCTGGTGCCGGCGGAAAAGACCATGCTGGAAGATTTGATCGTCGCGGCGATCAACGATGCGCGCACCAAGGCCGACCAGGCCGCGTCGGCCGAGATGCAGAAGATGACGTCCGGCCTGCCGCTGCCGCCGGGCTTCGAGATGCCGTTCTAGGCGCATTTTCGCGCTTTTCGCTTGCCAGTCGTCGTTGATGCGCCATGATGGGACCCGCTCGGGTTCCTTCTAAGCGAGGTCGTTCGATGGCATTGGGTGCAATGCAGGACTGGCCGCTGCGCGTCATGCGGTTGGTCGATCATGCGGAACGTGAACATGGCGACGGCGAGGTCGTCAGCGCGTGGGCGGACGGCAGCGTCACCCGGTCCAACTGGCGGGCCATTGCGGCCGACGCGCGGCGCATGGCCAAGGCGCTGGAGGCTTGGGGGCTGGTGAAGGGCGACCGCGTCGCCACGCTGGCGATGAACCACGTCCACCATCTGACCAGCTGGTACGGCGTGTGCGGGATGGGCGGCATCCTCCACACCATCAACCCGCGCCTGTTCCCCGACCAGCTCGACTATATCGCCAACCATGCCGAGGACCGCGTGCTCCTCTACGACGCGGCGTTTGCGCCGTTGGTCGAGATGATGAAGCCGCGCTGGAGAACGATCGAGCATTACGTCTGCTACGACCCGCCCGCGGGCTGGCAGGGCGACATCGGCTTTGCCGAATGGATCGGCGCGTTCGACGACGATTATCGCTGGGTCGAGGGGGACGAACGCGACCCGTGCGGCCTGTGCTACACCAGCGGGACGACGGGCAATCCCAAGGGCGTGCTATACGAGCATCGCTCGACCCTGCTGCACGCGCTGGCGGAGATCCAGCCAGACTGTTTCGACCTGTCGACCAGCTCGGTGGCGCTGCCGATCGTGCCCATGTTCCACGCCAATGCCTGGGGCCTGCCGTGGGCCGCGCCCCTGACCGGTTGCAAGATGGTGCTGTCGGCGGACTATCGCCCCGACCGCATGGTCGAACTGTTCCGCGAGGAGAAGGTGACCCACTCGGCGGGGGTGCCGACCATCTGGATGACGATGATCCAGCATATCGAGGCGACCGGCGAGGATCTGGGTCCGCTCGAATGCGTGACGATCGGCGGATCGGCGGCGCCCAGGGCGATGATCGACTGGTTTCGCAAGCGCGGAATCCACGTCGGCCATGCCTGGGGCATGACGGAGACCTCGCCCATCGGGACGCTGGCGGGCGTGCCGCGCGGCTGGGACGCGATGAGCGACGAGGAGCAGCTGGCGTGGACGGTGCGGCAGGGTCGCGTGCCGTTCGGCGTCGAGCTGCGCATCGTCGACGACGAGGGCAGGGAATTGCCGCGCGACGGGATCGCCTCGGGCAATCTGCAGATCAGGGGGGCGTGGGTCATCCGCCGCTATTTCAAGGCGGAAGAAGACGCGCTGACCAACGACGGCTGGTTCGACACCGGCGACGTTGCCGCGCTGCACCCCGACGGCGCGATGCAGATCACCGACCGTTCGAAGGACGTGATCAAATCGGGCGGCGAGTGGATCAGCTCGATCGACCTGGAGAACATCGCCGTCGGGTTAGAGGGGGTCGCCGAGGCGGCGGCGATCGGCCTGCCGCCTC
>CAZKCD010000215.1:0-2203 GCA_964551235.1 uncultured Sphingomonas sp. | reverse complement strand
GGCATCCCGGGCAAGTTCGTCCAGGTCGAAGACACCGTCCGCTCGTTCAAGGCGGTCGTCGAGGGCGAATATGACCACCTGCCGGAATCGGCCTTCTACATGGTGGGCGGCATCGACGAGGCCGTCGCCAAGGCCGAGAAGCTGGCGCAGGACGCGTAACACTCGTGGCGGACACCCTCCGCCTCGACGACTGTATCAACCGGGTCTGCCCGTGGTCGGGCGACCCGGTGCAGGCCGACAGCCTTACGCGCTACCGCGGCAAGGTCGTCGGCTTCTGCAACCCGGGTTGCCGGGACAAATTCGAGAAAGCGGCATCGGCGTTCGATTCCGCGATCGAGGGAAAGAATTGAGTTTATGGCCGACCTTCACTTCGAACTGGTGACCCCGGAGAAGCTGGTGCGCAGCGACGACGTCTACATGGTCGTAGTGCCCGGCAGCGAAGGCGAACTCGGCGCCATGGCCGGCCACGCCCCCTTCATGACGACGCTGAAGGACGAGGCCGAGCTCAAGATCTTCAAGACCGCCGGCGCCGCGCCGGAAATCGTCCGCGTCCGCGGCGGTTTCGCGGAGATCGGCGACAACGGCCTCACCGTCCTTGCCGAGGCGATCGACGGCTAAGCCCCGTTCGCTTCTGGCGACCACCAGGCCGCGGCATCCCTCCCGGATCGCCGCGGCCTGGTCGTTTCCGGCCGGCCCGGATGGTAAAAACAACAAAAATCTAATCGCGGTTAGGCTTTTCTAAAAGTTTGGAGCCTATTCACCATCCCGAATTCCACAGACGCGGAAGCACGGGACGAGTTATGAACGCATTCGGTAAGCGGAACGGCCTTGGCGGTCGCCCCCAGTTCGGCGTTGCCCGCCCGATGAAGGGTGGCGGCTCGGCCGCGCCCATGGACGAAGCCGACGGCGGCGATCAGTTCCCGCCGTTCGACGACCAGGCCGATTCGTCGTCGGAGCCCTCTGCCCCGCCCGCGGCCCAGATGGGCGCGCTCGATCGTTTGAACGAACGGCAGAACGGCAGCGGCGAGGCCGCCTCGTCGCGTTCGGAAGGGTTCGAGGCCTCGGTTCACCGCATCAAGGAACAGGTGCTCCCGCGCCTGCTCGAGCGAGTCGATCCCGAAGCCGCCGCCACGCTCGGCAAGGACGAGCTGGCCGAGGAATTCCGCCCGATCATTTCCGAAGTGCTGATCGAGCTGAAGATCAACCTCAACCGCCGCGAACAGTTCGCGCTGGAAAAGGTGCTGGTCGACGAACTGCTCGGCCTCGGTCCGCTCGAGGAACTGCTCAGCGACCCGGCGGTCAGCGACATCATGGTCAACGGCCCCGACCAGACCTTCGTCGAACGCAAGGGCAAGCTCGAGCTGGCCCAGATCCAGTTCCGCGACGAGGAGCATCTGTTCCAGATCGCGCAGCGCATCGTCAACAAGGTCGGCCGCCGCGTCGACCAGACCACGCCGCTCGCCGACGCCCGTCTCCAGGACGGCAGCCGCGTCAACGTCATCATCCCGCCGCTCTCGCTGCGCGGCACCGCCATCTCGATCCGTAAATTCTCCGAAAAGCCGATCACGCTCGACATGATGCGCGGCTTCGGCTCGATGTCGGAAAAGATGGCGACGGTCCTCAAGATCGCCGGCGCCAGCCGCATGAACGTCGTCATCTCGGGCGGTACGGGTTCGGGTAAGACGACGATGCTCAACGCCTTGTCGAAGATGATCGACCCGGGCGAGCGCGTGATCACGATCGAAGACGCCGCCGAACTTCGCCTGCAGCAGCCGCACTGGCTGCCGCTGGAAACGCGTCCGCCCAACCTCGAAGGCCAGGGCGCCATCACCATCGGCGACCTCGTCATCAACGCCCTGCGTATGCGTCCCGACCGCATCATCCTGGGCGAAATTCGCGGCAAGGAGTGTTTCGACCTCCTTGCGGCGATGAACACGGGCCACGACGGCTCGATGGCCACGCTCCACTCCAACAGCCCGCGCGAATGCCTGGCGCGTATGGAGAACATGGTCATGATGGGCGACATCAAGATCCCGAAGGAGGCCATCTCGCGCCAGATCGCGGATTCGGTCGACCTCATCGTCCAGGTGAAGCGCCTTCGCGACGGTTCGCGCCGCACGACCAACATCACCGAGGTGATCGGCATGGAAGGCGACGTCATCGTCACCCAGGAACTGTTCAAGTTCGAATATCTCGACGAGAC
>CAZKCD010000214.1:0-2210 GCA_964551235.1 uncultured Sphingomonas sp. | reverse complement strand
GGCGGCTACAATTTCCAATGGGCCTGGGCCAGCGCCCACGCCTGCGCGGCGGCGCTCTGACCTAGCCGAACTCGGCGTCGTGCTTGGCCAGCACCGGTTCGACCCGGCGAAGCGCGGCGCGCACGCGCTCGCCGAAGTCGCGGGCGGGAAATTCCTTGATCCCGTTATGCGCCGCGCACAGCCGCGCGGCGTCGCTCCACCGCTCGGCAAGCTCGCGCGCCCAGGCGCGGAATTCCGCGGCGGCCCCGGGCCGCTGCTCCAGCGCCTTGGCGAGCGTCGGGTGGAAGAACACCGCCGTCTCGCGCTTCAGGAGGCGGATTGGGAAGGGCAATGCCATGTAGCTCAGCGTGTCGTCCGAATGGACCGTCCCGCTCGCCTTGTGCAGCGCCAGCACCGAGGAGAAATGCACCGATTCATCGGCCGAGATATAGTCGACGCCGCGCGGCACGGAGAGGTCGAGCACGTCGGCGAAGCGCGCCGCGACGGCCGCGCTCTCGACATTCTCGCTTTCCCACGGCAGCGCCGGCAGCTTCGCTTTGTGCCGCGCCGAGCCGTAGAGCTTCGCGCCCGGAAAGTGCCGGTTGGCCCATTCGCAATGCAGCGTGTGGAACGGGTGCAGGTTGAGGATCGCGGACACCTTCGCGCCGCCGTCGGTCAGCGCCATCGACCGCGCGAGCGCCTCGCCCTCCAGCGTGATCGAATCGAGCCAGGCGAAACTGCCGTCGCCCAGCGCGACGAGCGAAGCCTGCGTGCCGACCTCGACCAGCCCCTTGATCTTGAAGCTGCCCCGCGCGTTCCACATTCCGTTGCCGCAATCGATGAAATCGCCTGCCTTCATCCCGCCAACTCCTCGATGGTGCGCGCGAGCGCGACGTCGCGATCGCTGATGCCGTCCACGTCATGACTGGTCAGCCGGAAATCCACGCGGTTCCAGACGGAGGTGAATTCCGGGTGATGGTCGACCTTCTCCGCGTGCATCGCGACCCGCGTCAGGAAGGCGAAGGCCTGGCCGAAATCGGCGAAGGTGAAGCGTTTCTCGATCGCCTTGCCGTCGGCGCTTGGGGTCCAGCCGGGGGGAATGTCGGTCATGGCGCGCGACGCTAGGCCTCCCCGCTTCCCTTGAAAACCCCGCCTCTTCGGCGCAGAGGGACGCTCGACAAAGGAGTGCTTTTCACGATGGCTACCACCACCGCCCCCGCAAGCGAGCTCGGCCCGCTCGGCCTGGAGAACCCGATGGGGACCGACGGCTTCGAATTCGTCGAATATGCCGCGCCCGATCCCGAGCTGCTGCGCGCGCTGTTCGCCAAGCTTGGCCTGCCCGCGATCGCCCGGCACAAGCGCAAGGACGTGACGCTCCACCGCCAGGGCGACATCAACTTCATCATCAACGCGGAGGCCGACAGCTTCGCGGCGCAATTCGCGCAGGACCACGGCCCGTGCGCCTGCGCCATGGCGTTCCGCGTCAAGGACGCCGCGGCCGCCCACCGGCGCGCGCTCGAACTGGGCGCGACCAACGTGCTGACCGACGTCAAGGACGGCGAGCTCGCCATTCCGGGCATCGAGGGGATCGGCGGGTCGCACCTCTATTTCGTCGACACCTACGGGGCGAAGGGGTCGATCTACGACACCGACTTCACCTACGTCGACGGCTACGAGCAGCTGCTGGCCGAGGCGGATTCGAAGCTGACCTACATCGACCACCTCACGCACAACGTGAACCGCGGCCGCATGGCCTATTGGGCCGAATTCTACGAACGCCTCTTCAACTTCCGCGAGATCCGCTACTTCGACATCGAAGGAAAGGTCACCGGCCTGTTCTCCAAGGCGATGACCAGCCCGTGCGGCAAGATTCGCATCCCCCTGAACGAAAGCCAGGACGACAAGAGCCAGATCGAGGAATTCCTGCGCGAATATAAGGGCGAGGGAATCCAGCATATCGCGCTGGGCTCGACCGACATCTATTCGACCGTCGACATCCTGTTGGGGCGCGGCATTCCCTTCCAGGACACGCCGGACACCTATTACGAACTGGTCGACGAGCGCGTGAAGGGCCATGGCGAGCCCACCGCCGAACTCGAAAAGCGCCGCATCCTCGTCGACGGCGCGCCGACCGAGGGGCAGGGGCTGCTGCTGCAGATCTTCACCCAGAACGTGATCGGCCCGATCTTCTTCGAGATCATCCAGCGCAAGGGCAACGAGGGCTTCGGCGA
>CAZKCD010000213.1:0-2212 GCA_964551235.1 uncultured Sphingomonas sp. | reverse complement strand
AGAGCAGAAGCTTCCCAAGCTTACGACGAGGGTTCGATTCCCTTCACCCGCTCCAAAATAGCCCTGTCCGGGGGACAGGACTATTTTGGAGCGCACGAGGCCTGGCCGAGTGGCGACCCGTTTCTGTCCCGGGGGGACGGTCCTGTCTTGGAGCGCCGGAGCGCAGCGACGGGCGACCGATTTTAAGTCGCCGGTCCACTCTCCCGCCACCGAAGTGCGAGCGCCCCTCTCCCCAAAACGGACCTATCTCCGCGCATCCTTCCCTCGCTTCCGCGCATTATGATGCCGCTCGGAGGAAAGGACGCACCATGGCCACCTCGGCTCGAACCCGCGAGATTCCCGTCCCCCGCGATCCGCTCGTGCTCGTCGTCGAGGATGAAGCGATCAACCAGCTTCTCATGCGCGCGGCGCTGATCAAGGCCGGCTGCAACGCCCGCGTGGTCGAGGATGGCGCGCAGGCGGTCGAGCTGGCGCTGGCCGCGCGCTTCACCACCAATCCCTACGCGCTCGTGATGATGGACCTCTCGCTGCCGGTGATGGACGGCTACGAAGCCGCGCGCCGGATCCGCGCCGCCGGGATCGGACCGGACGACCTGCCGATCATCGCCTTCACCGCGCGCTGGGACGACAACTGCCCCGAACGCTGCCGGGCCGCGGGCATGCAGGACGCCATTCCTACGCCGCTCGAAATCCTCGCGCTGCACCAGCTGGTCGAACGCTGGTGCAATCCCGATCCCGACGATCTTCCGCTTTTGTCCTCCCGGCGGCCCGCGCCCGCCAATGACGGAGTGTGCCCTTGGCCCGTATCATCCTCGTCGACGACGACCCGATTTCTTCGACCCTTGTAAGCAACCTGCTGTTCGACGGCGGGCACGCCATCGGCTGGATCGAGGAAGGCGTGCGCGCGCTTGCCACGATGCGCGCGCGCCCGCCGCACCTCGCCGTCCTCGATTGCGCCATGCCGGGCCTGTCCGGGCTCGACCTCTTGCGGGCGATGCGGGCCGACGCGCGGCTGGTCGGCGTGCCGGTCGTCATGCTGACCGGCCGCCAGTCCGAGCGGGACGAACGGCTCGCCTATGAGGCCGGGGCCGACGATTATCTGCGCAAACCCGTCGACCCGGACCAATTGCTGGGGCGGATCGACGCGTTACTGATGCGCGGCAACGCCGTCCGCGCGGCCGGCTAGAGCCCCCCGATCGTCGCCGGATAGCCGAGCGTGTCGAGCCCCTCGGCGAGCGCGGCCGCGACGCGGTCGGCCAGCGCCTGGTCCTCGCTCCGGATCACGAAATTGCCGCCGACCCGACCGTCCTTGAAGAACGGGTAGGACCCGATCGCGATTCCCTCGTGCGCCTTTTCGGTCGCGCGCAGCAGTTCGGCGACCTCGCTCTCCGGCGCGAAGGCGCCCACCGTCACCGACACCAGCGGCCGGCCGCCTTCCAGTGTCCCGGTCAGCCCTTCCAGCATCCCCGCGGTGATGTGGGGCACGCCGGCCATGATGAAGATATTCTCCCAGCGGATGCCGGGCGCGCCACTGACCGGGTTGGCGATCAGGCTCGCCCCGGCGGGCGCGCGCGCCATTCTCAAGCGCCCTTCGTTAAGGCCGCCCTTATCCGCATAATAACGTTCAAGAATCGCGCGCGCCTCGGAATTGACCTCGACCGCCACCCCCACTGCCGCCGCGATTGCATCGACCGTGATGTCGTCATGCGTCGGCCCGATTCCGCCGGTGGTGAAGACGTAATCATAGAGTGCGCGCAGTGTCACAACCGCCTCGCCGATCGCCTCCATCGTGTCGCCCACGACCCGGACCTCGCGCAGCCGGATGCCCTGCACGTTCAGCCAGGCGGCGACCTGCGCGACATTCTTGTCCTGCGTTCGCCCGGACAGGATCTCGTCGCCGATCACGATCATCCCGGCGGTCCAGATTCGGCTGCTGCTCATGGTTTGGGTTTAGACGGCTTCGCGCCTATATGGCCAGCATGACCAATTACATCACCGTCGGCCCCGACGACCGCACCGACTATCGCGACGGCACCATCAAGCTGCACGGCGCCGAAGCGTTCGAGGGAATGCGCAAGGCCGGCCGCCTCGCCGCCGAAATCCTCGACGAGCTCACCAAGTTCGTCGCGCCGGGCGTCACCACGCAGGAGATCGACGACCTCGTCCACAAGATGACGCTCGACGGCGGCGGCGTACCCGCCACGCTCGGCTA
>CAZKCD010000212.1:0-2221 GCA_964551235.1 uncultured Sphingomonas sp. | reverse complement strand
GGTGGCGCGCATCGATCAGCATGCGCATGGACATTGAATATTCTCCGGTCGCGCCCGGGCCGTGTCCGGCGGGGGCGCGCAATGGTAAGGGCCGCAGCCAGCGGGGCGGCGGCGAATGAGTCGGATTTTGCGTCTGCTGCCATCGCCCGTCCCGTCATCGGGACGAACGCCAACCCACGCTCAACGCGGAGCAGTTCGGTGGCGTCCTGGGGCATCATGCAGCGTCAACCTCGTAAGACCGCGCATTCGGCATGCACGGGCCGCCAGAATGGCGAGCGACGCAAGCGGTAGCATCGGCAACTCCCAGCCGCAATCGAAACTGCGTCGGCATCCTTGCACCCGCCCGTCCGGCTGGCGATAGGAAGGGGATGAAGCGTTCCCTTGCCATCGGCCTCGGCGCCGCGGCGGCCGTCCTTGCCGGGCTTGCTGCGCTCCTCGCGACGCGGCCGGCCTTGCTCGGCGCGGGGGACGATGCGCTAGTCGGCGAAGCGCGCCGCGGCGGGTTCACGGTCGAGCTTGCCGAGCCCGTTCGGAATGTTGCCGTCGACGGACCGGCGGGCCGCCCGATCGTCCTGCTCGACCCCGGCCACGGCGGACGCGACCCGGGCGCGCCGGGCGTTTCGGGCGCAAACGTCGAAAAAACGCTGACCTTGGCCTTCGCCCGCGAGTTGCGCGACCGGCTGATCGCGGGCGGCCGGGTGCGCGTGGCCATGACCCGGACCGACGATTCGACGCTGACGCTGGAGCAACGCGCCGACATTGCCCGGCGAATCGGCGCGGCGCTGTTCCTGTCGGTTCACATGGACAGCGCGCCCAATCCCGCGGCGCGGGGCGCCAGCGTCTATTCGCTGAGCGACGTCGCCTCCGACGCGGAGGCCGCGCGGTTCGCCAGTGCCGAGAATGCCGCCGGCGGCAGCCTGTCGAGCGAGACGAACGCCGACGTTCGCTCGCTGTTGGCCGACCTCGCCCTGCGCGACCAGATGAGTGAATCCGCCGCGCTTGCGTCTCGGCTGGTCGATAATGCGAAGGGCCGCGTGCTTCTCCGCCCCGAGCCGCACAAGTTCGCGTCGTTCCACGTGCTGCGCCGCAGCCAGGTGCCCGGGATCCTCTTCGAAGCCGGCTATCTCAGCAATACCGAAGACGAAGCGATGCTGATGACGCCGGCGGGTCGCAAGCCGATTGTCGACGCGCTTGCCCGTGCGATCGAAATCGAAGCGGCGATCGTGAGGGCGCGGTGAGCGCTTTGCGGCGGCGCGCATAGCGGCTAGAGGATGGCTTCCACGACCATGACAATCCTCGACAACCTCGCGTCCCGGCTACCCGACCTCGTCGCTTTCAACGAGCGCGTGCATGCGCGCGTCGATCCCTGGTGGGAAAAGCGCTGGGTCCGACGGCTGAGCTGGGCCGGCATCGCCGCGTTCGTCCTGGGATCGATCACCTTCGTCTATTTCTCGCTGTCGGTGCCGAGTTCGGAAACCCTGCTGGCCTACAAGCCGGCCCTGCCGACGAACGTGCGCGGCTATGACGGCAATCCGGTGCAGACCTTCGCCCGCGAGAGGCGCGTCGAGCTGAGTTACGACGAATATCCGCCGGTCGTGGTGCACGCCTTCATTTCGGCCGAAGACAAGACCTTCTTCAACCATGGCGGCCTCGACTATCCGGGCCTGACCAAGGCGGTGTTCAATTACACGCTCAGCCTCGGCGGCGGGCGCGTGCCGGGCGGGTCGACCATCACGCAGCAGGTCGCGAAATATCTCCTCCAGGACGACGAATATGCGGTCAGCCGCAAGATCCGCGAAGCGATCCTCGCCTTCCGGCTGGAGGATACGCTGTCGAAGGAGCAGATCCTCGAGTTGTACCTCAACTCGATCTTCCTCGGCCGCAACGCCTACGGCATCCAGGCCGCCAGCCGCGCTTATTTCGACAAAGACGTCGCCGACCTGACATTGCCCGAAGCGGCGTACCTGGCGGTGTTGCCGAAGGCGCCGAGCAATTACGACCCAGTCCGCGCGACCGAGCGGGCGACGGTGCGCCGCAACTACGTGCTGCGCGAAATGGCCAACAACGGTTACATCACCGAGGCGCAGCGCGCCGCGGC
This sequence comes from uncultured Sphingomonas sp., assembly GCA_964551235.1. Lineage (GTDB taxonomy): Bacteria > Pseudomonadota > Alphaproteobacteria > Sphingomonadales > Sphingomonadaceae > Sphingomicrobium. The sequence goes on along the minus strand of CAZKCD010000212.1, from coordinate 123 downwards.
GTCGGCCGCCCCGCTGGGCACCATCCGCTACGGCTCGAACGAGAAGTTTCGCCAGATGGGCGGCTATTTCATGGAAGAGGTTCGCCGCGACCTCATCAAGAAGTACGGTGAAAAGGCCGAGGA
>CAZKCD010000211.1:0-2243 GCA_964551235.1 uncultured Sphingomonas sp. | reverse complement strand
GTGTATGTCCCGTCTTTCGCTGCTAGCCGCCCTTGTCGCCACCACCGCCGCCCCAGCCTTCGCGCTTCCCGCCGACTTCAAGGCCAAGGCCGACGCCATCATCGAGAGGGCCGCGCCCGCCGACGGGCCAGGGCTCGCCGTGGTGGTCGCCGAAAACGGCGTCATCAAATATCGCGCGGGCAGGGGGCTCGCCAATGTCGGGACCAAGGCCCCGATTACGTCGACCACCCCGTTTCGTTTCGCCTCGATCACCAAGCAGTTCACCGCCGCCGCGATCCTGAAGCTGGTCGAGCAGGGCAAGGTCGGGCTCGACGACCCGCTATCCAAGTATCTCCCGGACTATCCCGCGCCCGGCGCGTCGGCGACCGTTCGCCAGTTGCTCAACCACACCTCGGGCATCATGCCCTACACCGCCATTCCCGGCTTCATGGCGACCGCCGCGCAACCGCGATCGACCGGCGAGCTGGTGGCCTATTTCAAGGACGCCGCCCCGCGCTTCCAGCCCGGCGAGCGCTACGAATATAATAACAGCGGCTACGTCCTGCTCGGCGCGATCCTCGAAAAGGTCACCGGCAAGAGCTGGGACGAGGCCGTCGTCTCGCTCGTCACCGGGCCGCTCGGGCTCCGCTCGATCCGCGGCGGCATCGGCGAGGCGTCGGTGCCCGGCATGGCGCTCGGCTACGGCACGATCGACGGCAAGCCCTCGCTCGCCGCGCCCATCCATATGAGCGTGCCGGGCGCCGCCGGCGCCCTCATCGGCAATGCCGAGGATCTCGCGCGCTGGGGCTACGCGCTCCACAACGGCAAGGTCGTGTCCGCGCCGCTCTACGCGCTGATGACCGGCACGACGACCACCGCCGACAAGCGCACCGAGCCCTACGGCTTCGGGCTCGGCACCAGCGATATTCGCGGCCGCAAGAGCTTCGAGCATGGCGGCAACATCAACGGCTTTGCCACGCAGGGCACCTACCTGCCCGATTCGGGCATCTACGTCGCCGTCCTGTCGAACAGCGAGGATTCGATCGACGTGCCCTCGACCATGCGGCGCCTCGCCGCAGCGGCGCTGGCCGATCCCTATACCGAATTCACCGCCCAGCCGCTCGATCTCGCCGCCGTCCGTCCGTTGCTCGGCAGCTATCGCATCACGGAAGGGCAGAGCCGCGTCTTCTTCGAGGCCGGCGGCAAGCTCTACACCCGCCGCAACGGCGGCCCGCGCGAGGTCGTGCCCGCTGGCAACAACCGCTTTTTCTACGCCGAGGACACCTTGACGTGGTTCGAGATCGCCGACGAAGGCGGGGCGAAGGTGATGAAGATGCACCAAGGCGGCGCGGTGAAGCCCGAACTCGCCAGTTATGCAGGGCCGGTGCCGGCCGAGGCGCCGGGCGTCGCCGTCGCGGACGCCATCCTGTCGTCCTACGTGGGAAGCTACCGCAGCGTCGTCGGCACTTTTGTCGTCGCCCGCGACGCCAACGGAATTACCGTCAAGCTCGACCAGCAACCGGCTTTCCCGGTGAAGGCAGTGTCGCCGACCGAATTCACGATCGAGATGGTCGGCGCCAGGATCCGTTTCGGCGAGGTCGTGAATGCCAAGGCGAAAACCCTGACCTTGCTCCAGGGCGGGCAGGAGGTCGTCGCGACCCGCATCGACTGACCGCAAAAAAAAACGCCCGGGTCCAGTGAACCCGGGCGTCCTTGCGTGACGATTGCTCGTCAGCCCCCTTCGGAGTTTGAAGCGCCGCTCTAGCGTCGTCATCCTCCCCGAACTCAGTCCCCTGCAGACGTGTTCGATGGCGCGATGGCTAGACCCGCGACTCCCGCCGTGTCACCCGCAAAAGCGCAATGCCGCAACGCTTTGCCTGCCCCTGTGGCGTCCTTGCCACATTTCCGCCACGCCGCGCGCGACTGTTCGTTTGCCTTGCGGGGGAGCGCTCACTAGGAGAAGCGCACATCCGCCGCACTCACGAGAAAGTTTCGATCCTTGCGCGTTTCCCGTTCCTTCCTGCCCGTCCTCAAGGAAAGCCCCAGCGACGCCCAGATCGTCAGCCACAAGCTGATGCTGCAGGCCGGCCTTGTCCGCCAGACCGCGGCGGGCATCTACGCCTGGCTGCCGGTCGGCTGGCGCGTGCTGCAGAAGATCGCCGCCATCGTGCGCGAGGAGCAGGACAGGGCCGGCGCGGTCGAACTGCTGATGCCGACCCTCCAGTCGGCCGACCTGTGGCGCCAGTCGGGCCGCTACGACGCCT
>CAZKCD010000210.1:0-2266 GCA_964551235.1 uncultured Sphingomonas sp. | reverse complement strand
GCTCGGTACGCCCAGCGGCGGCTTTGTCATCAATGACGCGAACGCGCTGGATCCCTGGTCGGTCGGGGTCGTCGTGGCCATCGGCGATTTCAACGGCGATGGTCGTTCGGATACCTTGTGGAACCAAGGCAACGAATATCACCTCTCGACGACCTATCCCGATGGCGCATTCTACTTCCAGTGGAACCTCGGCTTCGTCGCGAAGGTGCCGATCGACTGGCGAGTTGTCGGTGCGGGCGACTTCAACGGCGACGGTCGCGACGACATCCTGTGGCGCAACCAGGACGGTCGGATCAGCAATTGGCTGTCGAACGGAGATGGCACCTTTACCGTCAACGACGTCAACGCGATGACCAGTCTGTTCGCCGACAGTTCGATCGACGCCATCGGCGATTTCAATGGCGACGGACGCGACGATCTCATCGTGCGCGGTCCAGGGGGCGCCTTTTCGGTAGTCCTTGGCTAGGGTAGAGGCACCTGGTCCCCGGAAGATAATGCGAACCCTGTCTCGCTCGATTGGCAGATCGTCGGCATTGGCGATTTCAATGGCGACGGGCAGGACGATAACCTGTGGCGCAACACGACGACGGGTGCGATCAGCAACTGGCTGTCCGACGGCAACCTCGCCGACATGAAATTCTACTGGAAAATCAACGATGCCAACGCCTAAGCGGCGGTGCCGCTTGACTGGCAGATCGTCGGGATCGGCGATTATAACGGCGACGGCCGCGACGATATCCTGTGGCGCAATAGTCAAAGCGGCGCGATCAGCGACTGGCTTGGCACGGCCACGGGCGGCTGGGCGATCAACGACGCCAATGCGCAACAGGCAGCGCCGTTGTCCTGGTCGGTCGTTCCCGATCCGAGCGGCGCCGGTTTTTGGGATTATTGAGCGCGGCGGGCGCTTACAACCACTCGCGAAAACCCGCGACGATGGCGCGGTACATGTCGCGCTTGAAGGGCACGATCAGCTCGGGCAGCCGGACCGGCTCGACCCATTTCCAGTGCGAGAATTCGGGATGGGCGGTGGCGATGTCGACGTCGGCGTCGGTGCCGGTGAAGCGCAGCAGGAACCAGTCCTGCAGCTGCCCCTTCCAGCGCCCGCCCCACATCTGGCCGACCAGCTCGGGCGGCAGGTCGTAGCGCAATTGCTGGGGATGATCGGCGACGCGCTCGACAAGGTGCGCAGCGATGCCGGTTTCCTCCTCCAGCTCGCGAAGCGCGGCGGGGAAGGGGGCCTCGCCCTCGTCGATCCCGCCCTGCGGCATCTGCCACGCCTCGGCCGTGCTATCGATGCGCTTGCCGACCCAGACGTGGCGGCGCTCGTTCAGCAGCATCACGCCGACCCCGCGGCGGTAAAGATGATCGTCGGTCATGACCGCGGGGTTAGCGGGCGCCTCGTTCCGCGTCGAGACGCGCAAGGACGAGGCGCGTCTGCGTTTCGAACAATTCCATGTTCGACAGGAATGCCGCGACGGCCGCCCGGTGCCAGCGCAATTCGTCCGCCAGCTCGGGCCGTGCGCGCAGCGCCGCCGCCCCGGCGCGCCATCGTTCGTCGGGCATGGCGAGGCCGCACGTCGCCGGCAATTGCTGGGTCAGCGGCCGGTCGGGGACGACGCGGTCGCCGCACTCCCGCCGAATGCCGTCCTGGATATCTTCTGGAATGACCTTGCGGACCTGTTCGCGATAGCTGGTGTAGATCGCGGGCGCGTCGATCATCTCGAAGTTGAGCGACATCAGGTTGGCAAGGTCGCCGCGCAACTGCGCATCCTCGAGCCGCGACAGCTGGTTGCCGCCGAACACCTGCGTCCAGGTCACGGCGTTGACGCCCAGCGTGTAGGCCTGGCTTGCCTGATAGGCGGCGATGACGAAGTCGCGGTCGCTGACCGTCGGGTCGCCGCGCCATCCGGCAAAGGCGACATCCGCGTAGCGCATGGTCGTCGCGTAATAGGGCCTGGCCGTCGCGAAGAAATCCATGAAGACGTTGAGCCCCGGCTTCAATTCGCCGACCATCCTGACCGCGGCCTGACGCTCGGCGCGCTGCTGGTTCCAGTTGGCAACCCACGTCCCAATAAAGACGCCGAGAACGACGATGCCCAGTTCGATCCCGATGGCGAACCAGTTTTGCGCCCGCAGGTTTGCCGCAAATCGTTTGAAGATCATCGACGCCCCCCACTCGATGCCGCCAAGGCTAACCCAGATGGTCTCGCGAGGCGAATCCGCACGTTCGGGCTGGTCTCCCGCGCGCGCCAGTCCTAAGGGGCGA
>CAZKCD010000209.1:0-2277 GCA_964551235.1 uncultured Sphingomonas sp. | reverse complement strand
TGGTCTCGTTCGACGAGCCCATCGCGAACTCGTCCATGTTGAGCTTGCCCAGCATGCCCGCGCCGGCGGCCTTGAGCTTGCCGCTGACGGTGCTTTCGTAAGTCGGCTTGAAGCCGGCGAGGATTTTCGACGCGGTGGTGCTGGCGACGCCCTCGGTGCAGAACAGGTCCTTGATGCCGAGCGGGATGCCGGAGAGCGGGAGAATCTCGGCATTGCGGCGGGCCTCGTCGGCGCGGTCGGCGGCGGCGAGCGCGAGCTCGGGCGTCTCGACGGTCCAGGCGTTGAGCGCGCGGCCGGCGACCACGGCCTCGTTGAAGGCGGTCGCGATCTCGCGCGCGCTGAACTCGCCGGCGCGGAATCCGTCGCGCAGCTGGGCGATGGTCTTGGACGTAAGCTCGGACACTATTCGATCACCTTCGGGACGGCGAAGAAGCCGTGCTGGGCGTCGGGGGCGTTGGCGAGGATCTGGTCGCGCACGCCGCCGCCGGTGAGCGGGTCGGCATCGACCACGTCGTCGCGCAGGCGGGTGTGGTTGGCGATCACCGCCGTCAGCGGCTCGACGCCGTCGGTGTTCACTTCGCCCAGCTGTTCGACCCAGCCGAGGATGTTGTTGAGTTCGGGCACCATCCGGTCGATCTCGGCATCGCCCAGCGCGAGGCGGGCGAGCTTGGCGACGTGGCGCACTTCGGTTTCGGAAACGGACATGAAGGGGCCGATAGCGGGGCCGCCCTTCCCCTTCAAGCGAGTTGCCGCATCGCCATGCGGCGGCTAGGGCGCGGCCATGCTTGCACGACGCTTCCTTGGCTGCATCTTCATCCTCACCCTGTTCGTGGTGATCGGCGCCTTCCTGCTGTTCCAGTTCGGGCAGGAGGTGCTGGTCAAACAGGCTACGCCCAAGGGGCATTTTGAGGCGCAGGCGGCGGGCAGCGCGCCCGACTATACGGCGGATTCGGCGTGGCTGTCGAAGCCGGGGCTGGACAAGGACCCGAGCCAGTGGGTGCCCGAGAACGAGGTGCTGACGCTGCAGCCGACGCAGGCGGAATTGTTCTACGTCCACCCGACGACCTATCTGAAGACCGATCGCTGGAACGCGCCGCTGGCCGGCGACGGCGATGCCGACCCGCGCACCGAACTGTTCGTGCGCAGCCAGGCGAGCGCCTTCAACCAGGTCGCGGCCATCTGGGCCCCGCGCTACCGCCAGGCGGCCTATGGCGCCTTCCTGCTGACCAGCGAGGACGCAACCCGGGCGCTCGACCTTGCCTATCAGGACGTTCGGGCGGCGTTCGACCGCTTCGTCGCGGCGATTCCCGCCGGGCGGCCGATCATCGTCGCGGGGCACAGCCAGGGATCGCTGCACCTGTTGCGGCTGCTGGCCGAGCGCAAACAAGTGCTCGGCGGACGGCTGGTGGCGGCCTATGTCGGCGGCTGGCCGGTGGGCCGGACCAGCGACCTGCCGGCGACCGGCCTTCCCGCCTGCGCCGCGGCGACGGCGACGGGCTGCCTGCTCAGCTGGCAGAGCTTCGGCGAGCCGGCCAACACCGACCTCGTCACCAAGGCGTGGGTCGGGACGAAGGGGCTGACCGGCGCCAAGCGGACGCGCGGCGAGATGGTCTGCACCAACCCGGTGAGGGGCGATGGCGAAGCGAGCGCCCCGGCCTCCAACCCCGGCACGCTGGTGCCGACGGGCGACCTCAGCAACGCGACGCTCGAAAAGGGCCGTGTCGGGGCGCGCTGCGAGCGCGGCTTCCTGACGCTGAGCGGCGACATCCCCAACCTCGGCCCGTTCGTGCTGCCGGGCAACAATTACCACGTCTACGATTACGCCTTGTTCTGGGCGGCGATCCGCGCGGACGCGGCGCGGCGGCTGAAGGCCTGGGAGGCCAGATGATCGCCGACGGCGCCGCCGATTTCCTCGCCCTCCTCCCCGCCCCCGGCGGCCGGCTGGCGGGGCTGGACGTGGGGACGAAGACGGTCGGGCTGGCGACCTGCGACGCGCAGTGGAGCTTCGCCACCCCCGCCGAGGTGCTGCGGCGGACCAAGTTCACCGCCGACATGGAGGCCATCCGCGCCTTTGCGGCCAAGCACGGGCTGGTCGGGCTGGTGGTCGGCCTGCCGCTCAACATGGACGGCAGCGATTCCCCGCGCACCCAGTCTGTCCGGGCCTTCGCGCGCAACCTGCGGCCGCTGGAGCTGCCGATCCTGCTGTGGGACGAGCGCTGGTCGACGGTGGCGGTCGAGCGCGCGATGATCGACCAGGACATGAGCCGCGCCAAGCGG
>CAZKCD010000208.1:0-2296 GCA_964551235.1 uncultured Sphingomonas sp. | reverse complement strand
CCGTGTCGGCGGTGCTGACGAGCTTGATCTTGACGGTTGCCGGCTTGGCCATCGCGAGAATCCCAAAGTCTGAAAAATAAGGAAGGCGGCGAAATCCGCCGCCCGAACCGCGCCCCAATGACGATGCGGGCCGATTCTGTCAAGTCGCCCGCCCCTTTTGCGTGGCGTTAACCATTTCGCGCGACAGTCGTGACGTCAACGAGAGAATCGCGCCATGACCGACGACACGCTTCGCACCGTCCGCACCCTGATCGGGGAACGCATTGCCGAACTGGAAGCGCGCATGCCGCGCCTCGCGCCCCGGACGATCCGCGACAAGATGGACGCGATCCGCGCGATGGCCGCCGAGAACGGACTCGCCGCGCTCGAGGGCCTCGCCGATTATGGCGCGCACCACGCGCTGATGCCGGGCCACGCCCAGGCGACGCGCTGCTGCCTCGACCATATGAACGCGGCGCTGGCCAGCGACCGCGCCGCCGACCGCGAGGCGATCCTCGCCGCGGTCGCCTTGCGCATTCATTAGTCTCACCGATTTTCTTCATCGGGCATCGGGCGAACCTTTCGCCGCGTCGCGGGTTGGATGGGTGAACCAACCGGAGACGTAACGATCATGGCCGATAATGCTGCCAAGCTGGCGACCCCGACCGACCTCAAGACCAACAAGGTCACCGCGGTCGCCGACGCGCTGAACGGCGTCCTCGCCGACAGCTATGCGCTCTACCTCAAAACCAAGAATTTCCACTGGCACGTCAGCGGGCCGCACTTTCGCGACTATCACCTGCTGTTCGACGAGCAGGCCGCGCAGATCCTTGGCACCACCGACCAGATCGCCGAGCGCGTGCGCAAGATCGGCGCGACCACCCTGCGCTCGATCGGCGACATCGGCCGACGCCAGAGCGTGGCCGACAACGACAAGGACTTCGTCAGCGCCAAGGACATGCTGAAGGAATTGCGCGACGATAATCTGGCGCTGGTCGAAAAATTGCGCGAGGCCAAGGAGCTGGCCGACGACGCCAAGGACAATGCCACCAGCGCGATCATCGACGAATGGACCGACGCCGCCGAGCAGCGCGCCTGGTTCCTGTTCGAATCGGCCCAGAACGGCTGATCGACCCCAGCCGGTGCGCGCGTTCAGCCAGTTGCTCGACGACCTCGTCTACACGCGGTCGCGCAACAGCAAGCTGACCCTGATCGGGGATTATCTCAAGGCGACGCCCGACCCCGACCGCGGGGTGGCGCTGGCGGCGCTGACGGGCACGCTCGACATTCCGCACGTCAAGCCGGCGGCGGTGCGGGCGCTGGCCGAGGAGCGGATCGACCCGGTGCTGCTCCGCATGAGCCGGGACTATGTCGGCGACATGGCCGAGACGGTGTCGTTGCTGTGGCCGACCAGCGAGGATGGCAATCCCGAGATCGACGATGGCGACATCGGCGTCGCAGAAGCGGTGGAGCGCCTGAAGGCGGCGAGCCGGAGCGACGCGCCGGCGGTGCTGGCGCGGATGCTCGACCATCTCGACGCGTCGGGGCGGTTCGCGCTGCTCAAGCTGGCGACGGGGGCGCTTCGGGTCGGCATTTCGGCGCGGTTGGCCAAGCAGGCGCTGGCGGATGCCTACGGCCTCGACGTCGAGGCGGTCGAGGAAGTGTGGCACGGGCTGAAGCCGCCCTACACCGAGCTGTTCCACTGGGGCGAGGGCAAGGCGCCGCAGCCGACCGCGAAGGACGTGCCGGTGTTCCGGCCGTTCATGCTCGCCCACCCGCTCGAGGAGACGGTGGTCGACCTCGCCGATTATGCGGCCGAGTGGAAGTGGGACGGGATCCGCATCCAGCTGGTCCATGCCGGCGGGCAGACGCGGCTGTTCAGCCGCACCGGCGACGACATCAGCGGCAGCTTCCCCGATATCGCCGCGGCGTTCGCGGTGCCGGCGGTGCTCGACGGCGAGCTGCTGGTGCGCGGCGAGGCGCAGGGCGCGGAGAAGCATGGCGGGGCGGCGGCGAGCTTCAACGCGCTGCAGCAGCGGCTCGGGCGCAAGAACGTCAGCGCCAAGGTGCAGGGCCAGTATCCCGCCTTCGTGCGGCTTTACGACATATTGTTCGACGGCGAGGAAGACTTGCGTTCGCTCGGCTGGAGCGAGCGGCGGGCGCGGCTGGAGGCGTTCATGGAGCGGCTCGACCCCGAAAGGTTCGACCTCAGCACCATCATCGAAGCGAAGGACTTCGAGGAACTGGGCGAGATTCGCTCGAGCAGCCGCGACGAGGGCATCGAGGGGATGATGCTGAAGCGGCGCGACAGCCCCTA
>CAZKCD010000207.1:0-2392 GCA_964551235.1 uncultured Sphingomonas sp. | reverse complement strand
GCCCGACGCGCTGAAACTTGACATCACGATTGATAGCGTCGAAGCCGACCTCGCGCTCCTGCGTCTGCAAAAGGCGTTTCGTGAGGCGGGCGACAGCGCCACAGAGGCAGCAGCAAAGGTCGAGAAGTTCGAGAAGTCCTACAAGGACAATACCGCCCGCACGAAAGCGAAAGCGGAACTCGACGCACTGGCGGGATCGACCACGCGCGCCGGCAATGCTGCGGAGCGTGCGTCGTCGAGCACGTCTGCGCTCAGTAGCATGGTGCTCCGCTTCGCCGGCCCGGCGGTGGTCGGCGCGGCGGTGATGAAGACGCTGAACTGGGCCGACAACCTGACGAACCTGTCACGCGCCACGGGTATCAGCACGACATCGCTCCAGAAGTTCGAAAGCATCGGCAAGCTGTCGGGCGCGACAATGGACCAGATCGCCAATGCCTCGTTGCAGTTGTCGAACCGGCTCGCGGGCGGCGACAAGTCCGCCGCGAAGGCGATGGAGACGCTCGGCCTGAGTTCGGCCAAGCTCATCGCCATGAGCCCCGACAAGGCCATGCTGGAGTTTGCGGCGGCGCTCTCGCGGGTCGAGAATCCGCAGCAGCGGGTCGCGCTGGCGATGGATGGACTCGGCCGGTCGGCGGGGGCGCTCCTGCCGACGTTAATGGACGTCAACAACGAATGGGATAAGACGACCGCGAAGCTGAGCGAAGACGGCGTCAAGGCGCTCGACGACGCGGGCGACGCGCTAGATAAAATGATGGACTCCGGTAAGGGGCTCCTCGCGTCCGTGCTCGTGCCGTTTGCGCCGCTCCTTGAGGGTCTGCTTAACATCATGACGCCGCTCTCGAAGTTGTTCGGCGCGTTCATGGCGGATGTGCTCGCGCCTCTTGACCCCAACAAGTGGTCACAGTGGGCCGCGGATCTTCGTGACGTGGCCGGATCGGTGGCCTATATCGCCACCTTCGGGCGCATGGGTTCGTTGCCCGGCACGGCAACGCGGCTGCCGGGTGGCGCGCAAGGACCGCTGAGCACTGGCGAAATGCTCGGTTTGCCCAACATTGGCGCCGACAAAGATGCCGCGCCGATGTGGGCACCGATGCCGTCGCCGCTCGGTGTGCCAGGCGACCCGATGGGCGGCGTGGCGGGCCAGTCGTGGGCCTACCTCAACCGCGGCGTCTCGTCGCGTGGCGGTGGCGGGATCGGCGGCTCGAACGTCATCCCGTTCACGCGCAATCAGTGGGACGGCATCATGCAGGTGCTCGGCCCAACGAATCCGATGGGCAACGGCGGGCTCGGGTCGTTCCCCGGCTGGCTGGCGCCGCTGGCGTCGACGGGGTTCCCCTTCCTGTCTGGCATGGCGGCCCCCGGGGGCGCAGTGAGCCATCAGGGCTTCCAGGGCGTGCCCTTCGCGGGCACGGTGCCGATGAACGCGCCCGGCGTGGGCGGCGGGCTCAGCGGCATGTTCAAGGGTCGCGGATTGCAGCTGAGCATGCTTGCGGGCGGGCTGGCTGCACAGTTCCTCCCCGGCCGCGCCGGACAGGTCGCCCAAGGCGCGATGGGCATGGCGGGGCAGGGCGCAGGGCTCGGCGCGATGTTCGGCCCGCACGGCGCGGCGATTGGTGCCGGCATCGGCGCGCTCGTGGGCGGCGTGTCCTCGCTGTTCGGCGGGGGCAAGGCCAAGAAGAACGCCGCCAACGCGGAAATCTCCGAGGTCTTCGCGCAGTTTTCCTCCAAGGAGTTCATCGCCATCCAGAAGGAAGCCGACCGGCTCGGCATCTCAATGGAAAAAGCCCTCAACGCCAAGACCATGAAAGACTTCGGCGCGGCCGTCGACGAGGTGACGGCGAAGCTCGGCGAGATGGCCGACATCGAAGCGCAGATCGCGGACCTGACCGCGCGCACGACGGTGGATTTCGACAAGATGAATGCCGTCGTGAAAGAGTTCGGGCTCGACGTGGCCGCGCTCGGCCCGGCCTTCCAGCAGGCGAAAGTCGACAAGGAAGCGCAGCGCATCATCGACGCGATGGCGATCATGGAAAAAGGCGGCGCCGACATGAACGGCGTGCTGGCCGGCATGGCGGACGAGATCAGCGCGCTCGTGCAGGACTCGATCAAGTTCGGGACGACGATCCCCGAGAACATGAAGCCGTGGATTGAGAGCCTCATGGCGAGCGGGAAGCTTGTCGACGAGAACGGGCAAGCCATCACGGACATGTCGAAGGTGCGATTCGGCGAGAAGATGGCGAGCGAGATGGACAAGCTGATCGCCAAGCTCGATGAGCTGATTGCCAAGTTGTCAGAGATGGCGGGCGGGTTCGCCGCGGCGCGAGACAACGCCCGCGACCTGGCCAACGTGGAGTATCCAGGCGGCGGGGAGATCAACACGCAGCCCGAAGGC
>CAZKCD010000206.1:0-2401 GCA_964551235.1 uncultured Sphingomonas sp. | reverse complement strand
ACCGGCATGGTGCGCAGGCGCGCGATATTGGAATAGCCCGTACCGAAATCGTCGAGCGCGATGGATGCGCCTTCGGCCCGGAGCGCGGCGAACTCGGCGAGGTCTGCAGGCGAGCAGCCCATCATCGCGCCCTCGCTCAGTTCGAGTTCGATCATCGACATGGGCACCTGTTCGCGAGCGAAGGCGGCCCGCAGCCGCGGGAAGAAGTCGCTGCGGTCGAGCTGGCGTGGGCTGACGTTGAACGACAGGCGCCCCTCGATTCCGCGTTCGCGCCAGCCTCCGAGGATCTCCGCGCAATGATCGATGACCCATTCGCCGATCGACGAGATCATGCCGGTCTGCTCGGCCACGTCGATGAACGTCGAGGGCAGGCGTTCGCCGTCGACCGGGTGCTGCCAGCGCACTAGCGCCTCGACCCCGTCGGTTTGCCCCGTCACGAGCGACATCTGCGGCTGGAGCGCCAGGCGCAGGTGGCCGCGCTCGACCACGTCGACCAAGGCAAGCTCGGTCTCGATCCGCGCCCGATGTTCGTCGGCCAGGTCGTCGCTGAACAGGCAATGCTGCCCGCCGCCCCGCGCCTTGGCGCGATACATGGCAAGGTCGGCCGCGCGCATCAGTTTCTCGATGCTTCCGCCGTGGTCGGGGGCGATGGCAACCCCGACCGACGCGCCGATGTCGATGACATTGCCGCTCAGCTCGAACGGCTCGGCCACGGCGAGCGCGATCCGGCGGGCGATGATCTCGATCGCGGCGACGCTCGGGATTTCCGGGAAGAACAGGGTGAATTCGTCGCCGGCCAGGCGCGCCAGCAGCGGGCGCGGGCGATCGGCATCGCCCAGCTCGGCGGTAACGGTTACCCTCAACCGGTTGGCAACCATGACCAGCAACTGGTCGCCGCGGGCATGGCCGAGACAGTCGTTGACGGCCTTGAAGCGGTCGAGGTCGACGAACATCATCGCCGATTGGCAGCCCTCGGCGGCCTTGAGCATCTTTTCCGCCTCGGAACGGAAATGCAGGCGGTTCGGCAGCGAGGTGACCGGGTCGTACATGCCGAGCGCATGCGCGTTCTCGATCGACGCGCGCACTTCCTCGAACAGGCTTTCGACCGCCGAGGCTAGGCGCGGGTGATGCTCGCGCAGCTGCGGCGGGGCTGGCGACAGGAGGTCGCCGTCCTCGACCGCGAGCAGGCGATCGGCCAGCGACGAGAGGGCGCGCGCGCTTTCGCTGTTCGGGCGTTCGGAGGCGACGTAGACCACCAGCAGGCAGAAGGCGCCGGCAACCAGCGAGGCGGCGACCTGCGTATCGAAGGTTGTGAGCGTCAGGAAGGCCCACAGGCTGAACAGGAACGACGCCACGCCGGCGAGGCCGGAGAGGATGGCGTTGCTGAACTTCTGGGCCCGGCCTTCGGTCATGATCTTCGGCAGACTTCCCGTTCGTAACGACCATGAGGGGTCGCGTGTCCTGCCACCGGATTAAACGGCTTGGGTTAAGGACCGATGCGAGGAGAAGGTTAACGCCGCAGTATCAAATAGAGGCTGCCCCCTCCCCCGTGCCGTCGGTGCGCGCCGCGAACCGAGGCAATGCGTCCGTTATGACGCGAATGGGCAAGCCAGTCGTAGACCGCCGCGCGAATCTTGCCGCGTGCGATCGGCGGGTCGCCCGGGCGGGCGTGGCCGGTGATGAGCAGGATGACGCGGTCGCCCAAGGCGATCGCCCGTTCCAGTCCCCGGTCGATCGCCGTCCATGCATCGTCGAGATTGTGGCCGTGGAGGTCGATGACGCGGTCGGGCTCGACGGCGCCGCTCTTCAGCTTGCGATCCCAATGCCCGTCGAGGCCGCCGGGACCGATGACGCTGGCCTTGGCAGGCGGCGGGAGCACCGGACGCAGCGGGGGGACACGGCCCCTGGGCTTGGCGGAAATGAGAGGCGATGTCGTCGGCGCGGCTCCCTGCGACGGCGCGGCGGCGGGCGGCGGTGTCACGGGGTCGCGGGACAAGGGGCGGATGGTCGCGGTGACCTTCGCCCACAGCGCGGCCTCGTCAGGGTCGAGCTTGCGCACCGGCCGCCCTCAGCCGCGCGCCGGCACTCTTGGGGATGAGAATCAGCGCCTCGCCCGGACTGGACAACGCGCCGGCCATGCGCTCGGCGGTCGCGCCGGCGCCCCAGAAGGTGTCGAAGCGGTTGGCGCCCTTGATCGCCCCGCCCGTGTCCTGCGCGACCCACGCGACATTGGGCACGGCCGCGTCTAGCCGGAGGAAGATCGGCGCGCCAAGCGGCACGAACAGCGGGTCGGCGGCGACGCTAACCAACGGGGTTACCGGCACGTTCATCGCGCCGAGCGGCCCCGCGCCGGTCAGTTCGCGGAAGAAAATGTAGCTGGGGTTCTCGCGCATGAGCGCCG
>CAZKCD010000205.1:0-2401 GCA_964551235.1 uncultured Sphingomonas sp. | reverse complement strand
GCACCGTTCGACATCAGGTAGCCGTGGATGTCGTTGGTGAAGGCCGCGAGGTCTTCCATGATGGTCTTGTTGCGACGGATCAGCCAGTTGTAGGCGAGCACCGCCGGAACCGCCACGATCAGGCCGAGCGCGGTCATGATCAGCGCTTCGCCGACCGGGCCGGCGACGGTCGTGATCGACGCGTCACCCGTCGCGCCGATCTTGATCAGCGCGCGGTAGATGCCGACGACGGTACCGAACAGGCCGATGAACGGCGCGGTCGAACCGACGGTCGCGAGGAAGGCGAGGCCTTCACCGAGGCGGGCCGCGATGGCGCCCTGCGAACGGGCTAGGCCACCGGCAACCCACTCATGCTGGTCGACCGGGTCGGTCAGCTTCGAGTGCTGGTCCTGGGCGAGCAGCGCGTCCTCGACGATCGCGCGGTAGGCGCTCTTGCCCTCGAGCTTGGTCGAGGCTTCCTTGAGGTTCGGCGCGTTCCAGAAGCTGGCGCGGACCTTGCGGCCCTGGCTGATGATCTTCTGCTGCTGGAGCAGCTTGGTGAACAGGATGTAGAAGCTGAACACCGACATCGTGATGAGGATGATGAAGGTGGCCCACGAGATGATGCCGCCTTCGTTCAGCGCGTTGAGCAGGCCGAATTCTTGGGCCGCGGGAGCTGGAGCTGCCATAATCTTTATCCCTTGAAAAAACTGTATGTTCGTTGCGGTAAAAGTCGAAAAACGTCCGGGTATTTAGCCTTCGAGCTGCCAGACGAAGGACGGCGTATCCACCGTATCGCTCGTCGGGTTGCCGTTCTGGTCCTTGGCCGGCGTGAACTTCGCGCGGCGCTGGAGCACGCTGCAGGTCGCCCGGTCGAGCGCGCTGTTGCCCGTCGACTTGGTGATCGTGCAGCTGGTCACGCGGCCGTTCGGGCCGACTTCCAGACGCGCCCGGGCGCTGCCCGTGGCACCGGCGTCACGCGCCGATTCCGGATAGTCGTCGGTGCTGAACAGCGAACGAAGGTCGCCACGCGACTTGGCGGCCTGCGACACGCGCGGCGCGGGCGGGGCCGGTGGCGCGGGCGGAGCGTTGTTCACCACCGGGACGACCGGCGGGTTCGGGTTGATCACCGGCGTCGTCGCGATCGGCGGCGGCGGGGTGTCCAGCCGGACCAGCGGCGGCGGCGCGCTCACCTGCGGCGGCGGCGGCAGCGGCGTGTCTTCCGGCGGGGGCGGCGGTTCCTCGGGGGGCGGCGGCTCTTCCTCGACGTCAAACGTCTTCAGATCCTCGGCCGCCTTCTTCATGACGTTGTACGCAAGACCCGTCACGATGGCGTAGCCAAGCACCAAGTGGATGAGCGCCACGACGATGATAGACGCCGTGCGATTCGAGCTCATCTCTCTGCGTTGGGCGTACGACATTAACCCGCTGCTCTCCTTCTATCGACCGTGGCGGAAAACCACGGAAAATCGACATGATCCAAGAGGGACCGTGTCTGGAATTGGGACGCCCGATGTATCAACATATCATCCGGCAGACTCTGGCGTCTCTAATTGAGGCCAAATCGCGGCGCAATCACTTTGTTCCGTTCCGGACCTCCGCCCGGCCCGTCCCGGGCGCGCGAACGAACGAGGCGATCTCGACTCCCACGGCCTTGGCATCGGCGTAGATGTCGGGTTTGGCGGTCGCTACCCGCAACGCCAGCACCCCGTCCAGCGAGGCGAAATGGTCGTAAAGGGCGCGCGCCAGCGTCTCCTGCAGGTTCCAGCGCCGCGCGGTCGCGATCCGGCGGATGTCGTTGCGCAGGAAATCATAGTCCCACGCCTTGGCCGGGTCGTCCGCCTCAGGCGTCGCAAGGTCGGTCAGCCATACCTCGACCGTCACCAGCAGCCGCTGGGGCGCGCCGATTTCGTAATCGTGGAAGCCGATGTCGGCCATGACCTCGAGCGAGTCGAGGATCAGGCTGCTCGACTTGATCGACAGGTGATCGGGAATGAGGCCGTCGAACGACGGGGCATTGCTCATGATAGCTCCGGTGGGCTGGAAGGATGGTCGTCGCCGTCGGGCGACAGGAACTGGACGTCGCGCGGCAGCGACCAGAAGCGCTGGCCCGCGTCAAGGGTCAGCGTCTCGCCGGTCACGGTCGGCGCGTCGATCAGGTAACGCAGCGCGCCGACCACGTCGGCGGGCGTCACCCCGCGCCGCAGCGGGTTAAAACGGTGCATCGCCGCGAAATTGGCCTCGTCCTGGCCGGGCGAGATCAGCATCAGCGCCGGGGCGATCGCGTTGACCCGGATGCCCTCGCCCGCCAGCCCGCGCGCCGCGACCCGGGTCAGCCCGCCCAATGCCTCCTTCGACAGCGTGTAGCTGAGGAAATCCGGGTTGGGCGCGGCCAGCTTGGCATCGAGGATGTTGACCACCA
>CAZKCD010000204.1:0-2423 GCA_964551235.1 uncultured Sphingomonas sp. | reverse complement strand
GACCATCCGCCAGTACGCCGGCTTCTCCACCGCCGAGGAATCCAACGCCTTCTACCGCCGCAACCTCGCCGCCGGGCAGAAGGGGCTCTCCGTCGCCTTCGACCTCGCCACCCATCGCGGCTACGACAGCGACCATCCGCGCGTCGCCGGCGACGTCGGCAAGGCGGGCGTCGCGATCGACAGCGTCGAGGACATGAAGCTGCTGTTCGACGGCATCCCGCTCGACGAAATGTCGGTCAGCATGACGATGAACGGCGCGGTCATTCCGATCATGGCCTTCTTCATCGTCGCGGGCGAGGAACAGGGCGTCGACCGCGCGAAGCTCAGCGGCACGATCCAGAACGACATTTTGAAAGAGTTCGCGGTCCGCAACACCTACATCTACCCGCCGCAGCCCTCGATGCGGATCGTCAGCGACATCATCGCCTTCACGTCGCGCGAGATGCCCAAGTTCAACAGCATCTCGATCAGCGGCTATCACATGCACGAAGCGGGCGCGACCGCGGTGCAGGAGATGGCCTACACGCTCGCCGACGGCATGGAATATGTCCGCTCGGCGATGGCGGCGGGCCTCGACATCGACGCCTTCGCGCCGCGCCTCAGCTTCTTCTGGGGCATCGGCATGAACCTGTTCATGGAGGTCGCCAAGATGCGCGCCGCGCGCACGCTCTGGGCGCGGATCATGACCGACCTTGGCGCCAAGAGCGAGAAGTCGAAGCTGCTGCGCACCCACTGCCAGACCAGCGGCGTCTCGCTGACCGAGCAGGACCCCTACAACAACGTCATCCGCACGACGATCGAGGCGCTCGCCGCGGTGCTCGGCGGCACCCAGTCGCTGCACACCAATTCTTTCGACGAGGCCATCGCGCTGCCGACCGATTTCAGCGCGCGCATCGCCCGCAACACGCAGCTGATCCTCGCCGAGGAATCGGGCGTCACCGCCGTCGCCGATCCGCTCGGCGGCAGCTGGTATGTCGAGGCGCTGACCCGCGAACTGGAAGAGAAAGCCTGGGCGCTGATCGAGGAGGTCGAGGCGCATGGCGGCATGACCAAGGCGGTCGCCGAGGGCCTCCCCAAGACCCGCATCGAGGAAGCCGCCGCGATGCGCGCCGCCAAGGTCGACACGGGCGAAACCGTCATCGTCGGCGTCAACAAGTACCGCCTCGCCGAAGAGCCGGAGATCGACATTCTCGAAGTCGACAACGACAAGGTCCGCGCGTCGCAGATCGCGCGGTTGGACGCGATGCGCTCTACCCGCGACGAGGCCGCCTGCCGCGCCGCGCTCGACGCGCTCGAAGCGGGCGCACGGGGCGACGCCAACCTGCTCGCGCTGGCGGTCGACGCGGCCCGCGCCCGCGCCTCGCTCGGCGAGATTTCGGACGCGCTCGAACGCGCCTTCGGCCGCTACGCGACCCAGCCGCACCCGGTCAGCGGCATCTACGGCCAGCGCGCCGACCAGCGCTGGAAGGAAGCCGTCGCTGGCACGCAAAGCGTCGCCCAGCGGCTCGGCCGCAAGCCGCGAATCTTCGTCGCCAAGATGGGCCAGGACGGCCACGACCGCGGCGCCAATTTGGTTAGCTCGGCCTTCGGCGATCTGGGCTTCGACGTGGTCGCGGGTTCGCTGTTCCAGACCCCGCGCGAAACGGCCGAGCAGGCAGTGGCCGAGGACGTCGACGTGGTCGGCGCCTCCTCCCTCGCGGCGGGCCACAAGACGCTCATCCCCGAACTCATCGGCCATCTCAAGGACCTCGGCCGCGCCGACATCAAGGTCGTCGCCGGCGGCGTCATCCCGCCGCAGGATTACGAGTTCCTGCGCGCGGCGGGCGTGCAGGCGATCTTCGGCCCCGGCACCAATCTGGCGGATGCCGCGGACGAGGTGCTGCGGCTGCTCGGCCACAACAAGCCGCCGGTTGACGAGGGGGCGGATTGATCGAGGCGGCGTTCTTTTTCTCGGCTTCGGCTTTCCTGAGCTTGTATCTGTTGCGGTTGCTTTACGTCGCAGCAACGCGGAGTCACGTCATCGCGCTTTCTCGCACGACCTACGACGAAGTCGCCGATCCAGACGGAGGACCGGCGAGCAATGTCGAAACACCGCAGACGATGGCGGAAAAGCCGATCAAATTTTGGGTCAATGTAGTCGTAGCGATTTTGCTATTGCCTCTTGCTCTTTATGGGGTGGTTTCGTTCGGCTCAAAGCTGTGGCCCGCGATTTCTGATTGAGGTTCTGATGTTCAAGAAAATCCTGATCGCCAATCGCGGGGAAATCGCCTGCCGCGTCATCAAGACGGCGCGTCGAATGGGCATCCAGACCGTCGCCGTCTATTCCGACGCCGACGCGCGCGCGCCGTTCGTGCGGATGGCGGACGAAGCGGTGCACATCGGCCCGCCGCCCGCGGCGCAGTCCTACCTCCTCGCCGACAAGA
>CAZKCD010000203.1:0-2428 GCA_964551235.1 uncultured Sphingomonas sp. | reverse complement strand
GTCCTTGCTCGGTCGTGCCCTGCGGGCTGGCGACGCGGGTCGCGAGCGCGGCCATGTCTTCGCCGCTGGCACTTGCCATGGCGGCGGTGCCCAGCACCGTCTGCAGCGCCAGCCGGTCGGCCAGCGCCGGGTCCAGCCCATGGTTCGTCCCCGCCTTGGCCAGCGCCGCGACGAAGCGCGCGACATAGGCCGGTCCCGACCCGGCCAGCCCGCCGATCGCCGCAAATTCGGCTTCGCTGGCGGCGCGGTGGACCAGTCCGAGCGCCTCGAACGCGGTGACGAGCGGCTCGCCGATGCCCTGCTCACCGATCAGCGCCGTCACGCCCTCGCCCGTGGCGACCGGCAGGTTGGGCATCGCGCGAACGATCGTCGCGGCGCGCGGAAAGCGCTTGCGCAGGCTGGCGAGTTCGACACCGGCGAGGATGGAGACCAGCACGGTCGACGGCCCGACATGCGGCTCCAGCGCGGGCACGATGTCGTCGATCTTCTGCGGCTTGACGCCCAGCAGGACCAGCGGCGGCTCCCCGTCTTCGGGAATGGCGGTGACGACAGTAGCGCCCTCCACCGGCGCGCCCGAGGGGCGGATGGCGATGACGCCCTTGCCCAGCACGCCCGCCTTGCGCCATCCCTCGATCATCGCCCCGGCCATCTTGCCGGCCCCGACGATCCACATCTTCTCGAGGGTCACGCCTCGCCCGCCGTCTCGATCAGCGCCGCCGAAATCGCCTCGGTCGGCGACTTGCCGCCCCACAGCACGAACTGGAAGACGGGGTAAAAGCGCTCGCATTCCTCGAGCGCCGCCTCGGCGATGCCTTCGGCCTGCTCGAACGCGAGGTTCTCGCCATTGCCGACCAGCGCGGCGTGGCGGAACACGATCAGCCCGCTGCCCGACCACATTTCGAAATGGCCGAGCCACAACTGCTCGTTGATCAGCGCCAGCGATTCGTGGATCGCGGCGCGCTTTTCGGGCGCGACCTTGATGTCCGGAAACGCCAAGAACTGAAGCACCTGATCGTCGCCGCGCCACACGCCGCGCAGTTCGTACTGCGCCCAGCTGCCGGCGGCCGAGGCGATGATCTCGCCCTCGCCCGCCCGCTCGCACGGCCAGCCGCGCGCCTCGAAATATTGCTCGAGGATGTCGATCGGCGCGCCGTCGTCGCGCTCGTCGCTGGTCAGATCGTCGGACAGGGTCAGGCTCCCGGCGTCGTGCCCTTGGGCGCCGGCTTGGGCTTGCCGCCCTTCTCCATCGCGTCGAGCCGGCTTTTAAGCGCCTCATTTTCGTCGCGGGCGGCAATCGCCATGGCCTTCACGGCCTCGAACTCCTCGCGGCTAACGAAGTCCATGCCGCCGACCCATTCGCGCATCTTCTCGCGCATCGAGCCTTCGGCCTCGCGGCCAATGCCGGCCATCGTGCCGGCGACGCCGTTCACCATCTTGACCAGGTCGTCGAACATCTTGTTTTGCGATTGCATCGTCACTTCACTCCCGTGATCCCGAGCGGCGCGGCGTCCGCGCCGGGGTTCAGCCTGCCCGTCTCATAGTTGAGCGCGGTCGCCAGACACAACCACAGAAGATAGGGGACCATCAGCCACCCCGCCACCGGCCGCAGCCGGCGGAAATAATTGGCGGTCACCGTTGCCAGCAGCAGCATGGTGATGATGATGACCAGCGCGACATCGATCATCTGGCTGCCGAAGAAGACCGGCGACCAGGAAAAGTTGAGCGCAAGCTGGCCGAAGAACAGCCAAAGGGCGTCGCGGCGCATCTTCGAGGGCGGCTCGTTGAGGATTGCCGCCAGCGCGATCCCCAGCATCGTGTAGAGCGTCGCCCAAACGATGCCGAACGCCGCGGGCGGCGGCTGGAAGCTCGGTTTGACGAGGTTGGCGTACCAGCCGTTGTCGAACCCGCTGTTCGAGATGATCCCCATCACCGATCCGGCGACGACGATCAACGGGACGGTGATGATCGCCTTCTTCCACAAGCCGCGGTCATTGCGCGCCTCGACCATTCATGCCTCCTTTTGAGCCCCGAGCAGGAACTCGACATTGCCTTCCGGCCCGGTGATCGGGCTCTCCGTGATACCGATGACTCGCCACCCCTTCGACTGGACCCAGTGGGCGGCCTCCTCGCAAACGCGCCGATGCACGTCGGGGTCCCTGACCACCCCGCCCTTGCCCACTTCGGCCCGCCCGGCCTCGAACTGCGGCTTGACCAAGGCGACCAGCCAGGCGCCCTCGCCCGGAATGTCGAGAACGGCATCCAGCACCTTGGAAAGACTGATGAAACTGGCATCGCACACGACGATGTCGAGGGAATCGGAAATCGTGTCAGCCTTCAGGTCGCGCGCGTTGGTTTGCTCCATGACGACGACCCGCTCGTCCTGCCGCAGCTTCCACGCGAGCTGGTTCGTCCCGACATCGACGGCATA
>CAZKCD010000202.1:0-2442 GCA_964551235.1 uncultured Sphingomonas sp. | reverse complement strand
AACGCGCTGCAGCGCCCGAAGCGCTTCTTCGGCGCGGCGCGCAACATCGAGGAGGGCGGCTCGCTCTCGATCATCGCCACCGCGCTGATCGACACCGGCTCCAAGATGGACGAGGTCATCTTCGAAGAGTTCAAGGGCACGGGGAACAGCGAAATCGTCCTCGACCGCAAGGTCAGTGACAAGCGTATCTTCCCGAGCCTCGACGTCGGCAAGTCCGGCACCCGCAAGGAAGAGCTGCTGGTCGACCAGGCCACGCTTTCGAAGATGTGGGTGCTGCGCCGCATCCTCATGCAGATGGGCACCGTCGACGCGATGCAGTTCCTGCTCGACAAGATGAAGGACGCCAAGTCCAACGAGGACTTCTTCGCGAGCATGAATCAGTAGAGTTGAGGCGGCAGGGCCGCCACGCTTCACGCGTGGCGGCGTGCCGGCCGGATAACTCGGAACGTCATCGCGTCTCACATGTTAGGGGCTTTCATGTTCGACCTTCTCATCGCCGCGGTGCATGCCGCGCCTGCCGGGTTCGGCGGCCCCGCCGACATCTGGGCCTCGATCGTCAAGGATTTCTCCAACATCGGCGAGCCCGCGGCCTTCGCGGCGTTCCTGCAGGTGCTGGCGATCGACCTCGTGCTGGCGGGCGACAATGCGATCGTGGTCGGTGCGCTGGCCGCGGGCCTGCCGCCGGAGCAGCGCAAGAAGGTCATCCTGATCGGCGTGCTGGCCGCGCTCGTGCTGCGCATCGCCTTCGCGCTCGTCGTCACGCAATTGCTGCAGATCGTCGGCCTCATCCTGGTCGGTGGCCTGTTGCTCGTGTGGGTGGCGTGGAAGATGTGGCGCGAGCTTCGCCACGATACCGGCGAAAGCGCCGGTTCGCCCGAAATCGAGGGCGACGAGCATAGCGGCCTGAAGCCCGCCAAGAGCTTCGCGGGCGCCGCTTGGGCCGTCGCCGTCGCCGACGTGTCGATGAGCCTCGACAACGTGCTGGCGGTCGCCGGCGCCGCGCGCGAGCATCCGGGCATCCTGATCGTCGGCCTGATCTTCGCCGTTGCCCTGATGGGCCTCGCGGCGAACATCATCGCCAAATATATCGAGCGCTACCGGTGGATTGCCTACGTCGGCCTCGCGGTCATCCTGTGGGTGGCGGGCAAGATGATCTACGACGGCTGGGTCGATCCGCAGGTCGGCCTCGGCACGCTCTTCGCTTGAGCGGCGGGGCACCGACCGACACGATCGCAGCGCTGTCGAGCGGGCGCCCGCCCGCCGCCATCGCCATCATCCGCACTAGCGGCCCGCGCGTGCTCGATGTGCTCGCCGCGCTGGGCGGCGGTCGGCCGGTGCCGCGGCGCGCTACCTTGGTCCGGTTGCGCGACCCGTTGGACGGCGCCCCCATCGACGATGCCTTGGTCCTCCATTTTCCCGGCCCGAACAGCGCAACGGGCGAGGATATCGTGGAATATCAATGCCATGGCGGACGGGCCGTCGTTGAACGGCTGCTCGCGGCAATTACCGCGCAGCCGGGCGTCCGGCTGGCCGATCCCGGTGAGTTCACGCGCCGCACGCTGCAGCACGGCCGGATCGACCTGACCGAAGCCGAGGGGCTTGCCGACTTGCTCGAGGCCGAGACCGAGAGCCAGCGCAAGGCGGCGCTGCTCGTCGCCGAGGGCGGCCTGCGCCGCGAGGTCGAGGATTGGCGCGCCAAAATCGTCCTGCTGTCGGCCCGGGCCGAGGCCGCAATCGATTACGTGGACGACGAGGACGAAACCGGTGCCGACGCGGCCGCGCTGGAGAAAGAAGCGGGCGATCTGCGCGCGACGTTGCTGGACTGGCTGCAGCGTCCGCGCGCCGAGACCTTGAAAGAGGGGGTGCGGGTCACGCTCGCTGGTCCGCCGAACGCCGGAAAATCCAGCCTTCTCAATGCCTTGATCGGCTACGATCGGGCGATCGTCACGCCGATTGCCGGGACAACTCGCGATTCGATCGAAGTGCCCGTTGCGGTGTCCGGGGTGCCGTTCCTGCTGGTCGACACAGCCGGCCTGCGCGACACGCCCGACGTGGTCGAACGGGCGGGGATCGATCGTAGCCGCCTGGAGGGCGAGCGTGCGGATATCCTCCTTTGGCTCGGCGACCCCGATGACGCCCCGGAGCACCCGCGGCTGGTCCCACTTTATCCCCGGTGTGACCTTCCGGACCGCAACGCCGCGCCCGAGGGAACGATGCCGGTCAGCGCGACGACGGGGCATAATGTCTCTGCCCTTTGGGCAGCGCTGGTCAACGAGGCGCAGACACTCTTGCCGGGCGAGGGGACCGTTGCACTCAACGCCCGCCAAGCGCGCCTCCTTGGCGCGGCGGCCGATGCATTGGGAGATATGCGATCGGATGACATTGTCATTACCGCGGACGCGCTCCGGCGAGCGTCGGGCGCCTTCAATCAACTGACGGGCA
>CAZKCD010000201.1:0-2453 GCA_964551235.1 uncultured Sphingomonas sp. | reverse complement strand
CGACCGCTCGATCCCGGTCGGCGTGTTGACGACTCTGGCGGGGACGCCGGTGTTCCTGGCGGTGCTGGTGTCGATGCGGCGGAGGCTGACGTCATGACGCCGCTGGCCGTGATCGACGGCGCCGCCATCGCGGCACGCCTTGAGCCGACCGACCTAGTGGTGGAGGCCGGGAGCCTCGTCGCGCTGGTCGGGCCGAACGGCGGCGGCAAGACCAGCCTGCTGCGGGCGATGGCCGGGGTCGAGGAAGCGCAAGGCGTCGTTCGCGTCGTGGGCGAGTCGGTCGCCGACGCGGCGCCGAACCGCCGCGCGCGGCTGGTCGGCCTCCTCCCCGCCTCCCGCGAGCTGGTGTGGCCGATCGCGGTGCGCGACCTCGTGGCGATGGGTTCGGTCGCGGCCGATGCGGTGGCGCGCCAGATTGCCGCGTTCGGGCTGAAGGGACTTGCCGCCAGCCCGATCGACCGCCTGTCGACCGGCGAGCGTTCCCGCGCCCTGCTGGCCCGCCTGCTGGCCGCGGCCCCGCGCCTTCTGCTGCTCGACGAGCCGCTGTCCAACCTCGACCCTTACTGGGCCATCCGGGCGGTCGAGCTGATCGAGGCAGAGGTGCGCGCGACGGGCGCCGCGGCGATCGTCTCGCTCCACGATCTTCACCAGGTCGACCGGTTCGACCGCGTCGTGGTGATGGCCGACGGCCGCGTCGCGTTCGACGGCGCGCCGCGAGAATTCATTGAAAGCAACGTGTTGCGCACGGTCTTTCACGTGCGGCGCGAAGGCGACCGCTTCGCGATCTAGGCCGCAGGCGGGTCCGCGATCATCGCCGTGAACTGCGCTTCGGCGGCGAGCTTGCCGTCGACCAGCGCCTTGCCGGCGAACTTGCAGACGCTGCTGCGCTTCTGGACGAATTCGACCTCAAGGGTGAGGAGGCAGCCCGGCTCGACCGGGGTGCGGAACTTGGCGCCCTCGATGGCCATGAAATAGACGAGCTTGCCCGACCCGGCGAGATCGAGGCTTTCGACCGCCAGCACACCGGCGGCCTGCGCCAGCGCCTCGACGATCAGCACGCCCGGCATGATCGGGCGGCCCGGGAAATGCCCCTGGAAGAAGCCCTCGTTTATCGTCACCGCCTTAATGGCGGTGATCGACACGTCCTTTTCGAGCCGCTCGACGCGATCGACGAGCAGCATCGGGTAGCGATGCGGCAACGCCGCCATCACCCGCTTGATATCGAGCGGGCCGATGACGGCGCTGGCGTTGTCCGGAGTCTCGCTCACCGGCCCTGCGGCTGGCTCTGCTGCTGCGCCTGCGGCAGCGGGGTGACGCTGACCGACGGAAGCTGCTGGTTCAAGGCGGCGAGCACTTCGCCGGTGATGTCGCTGGCCGGATCGGCGGCCATCAGCGAGCCCTTGGCGATGACCACGCCGCCCTGGCGACGGGCGCGGACCTGCTCGGCGATCAGCACGAGGCGGGTCGCCAGCTGCTGCTGGACATTGGCCTGCGTCGACTGGAGCGTGCGCTCGCGGTTGGCGAGTTCGGTCTGGGCCTGCTGCTGCTTGGTCTGGAAGGCGGCGGCGCGCGCCTGGAGCGCGGCGTCCGGGGCCTTGCCGTTGAGCGCGGCACCCGCCTTCTGCAGGGCATCGGCTTCCGGCTTGAGCTGGGTTTCCAGCTGCTGAACGCGCTGGCGAAGCTGGTTGGCCTGCGTCTGGAGCTGGGTCGTCGCCGCCTTGCAGGCGGTGCATTCGCTCAGCACGCGCTCGGTATCGACGACGAGGACGCCGCCCTTCTGTGCGAAGGCCGGAGTCGCCGAAAGGAGAAGCGCGCCGGCAACGGCCAGCGGGGTCAGGAAAGTGCGCATCAGAATTGGGTTCCTACGTTGAAGGAGAACAATTTGGTGTCGTCGCCCTTTTGGGTGAGCAGCGCCTTGGCCACGTCGATCCGCAGCGGACCGAAGGGCGATTGCCAGTTGACGCCCACGCCGACCGACAGGCGCGGCTTGGGCGAATTGCCCGAGAAGAATTCCTTGAAGCCCGGGGTCAGGATGTAGCCGGTGGCCGGGCAGCTTTCGCCCGGATCGAGGTAGATCGGCGCGTTGCCCGCGACGGTCGGGTTGCAGACGCCGAGCAGGTCGGTGAGGTTGGGCTTCTTGACCCCCCACACCGAGCCGACGTCGACGAACGCCGACGGGCGCAGGCCGAGGCTGCGGATGTTGGCGCTGACCGGGATTTCGACCTCGGCGCGGGCGAGATAGTAAGCGCGGCCGCCGAGCGCGTCGGTGACCAGCTTGTCCTCGTCCACGTCGAGCAGGTTGCCGTTGACGTCATAGGGGATGCGCGTGATGCGCGGACCGATGCCGCGAATGTCGAAGCCGCGCATCTGGCCGCCGAAAAAGCTGTCGGTCAGGCGGATGGCGTCGCGGCCCGGGCCCGTCGATCCCTGCAGCGGGTGGATGTAGCCTCCCT
>CAZKCD010000200.1:0-2458 GCA_964551235.1 uncultured Sphingomonas sp. | reverse complement strand
TCGCCCAGCTTCAACTGGAAGGCCAAGCTCGACGAGGCGACCATCGCCAAGTTCCAGCGCGAGCTCGGCGCGATGGGCTACAAGTTCCAGTTCGTCACGCTGGCGGGCTTCCACAGCCTCAACCACGGCATGTTCCAGCTCGCCAGTGGCTACCGCGACGAAGGCATGGCCGCTTATTCGCGGCTGCAGCAGGCCGAGTTTGCGGCGGAGGCCGACGGCTACACCGCGACGCGCCACCAGCGCGAGGTCGGTACCGGCTATTTCGACGCGATCGCCACCGCCATCTCGGCCGGCCAGGCCTCGACCGTCGCCCTCGCCGAATCGACCGAAGCCGACCAGTTCGCCCACGCCTGACCAAGTGAAGAAAGGAGCCACCATCATGACGCATCGTTACTGGGTCGTCGGCGGCGACTATGCCGACAGCCAATTCGCCAAGATCGTGCCGGGCACGGAAACCATCAGCGGCCCCTTCCCGGACGAGTTTCGCGCCCGCGCCGAATGGCAGCGCCTGACCTTCCGCGATCGCTGCGCGGCGCTGACCCGTTACACCATCGCCGTCGAGCCGAGGCTCGCCAGCCAGTGAGCAGCGTCCTCGACCGTCCGCGCGCCGCGACCTCGCCCTCCCCCGTGGCGCGCGGCGGCGAGGTGCTCACCGACGAGGCGCTCGCGCTCGTCGCCGACCTGCACGAACGCTTCGACGGCACGCGCCGCCAGTTGCTGGCCGACCGGCTGGAGCGTCAGGCGCGCTATGACGCGGGCGACTGGCCCGACTTCCGCGCCGACACGCAGGCGATCCGCGACGGCGACTGGCGCGTCGGCGCCATCCCCTCCGACCTGCTCGACCGCCGGGTCGAGATCACCGGCCCGACCAACGCAAAGATGGTCATCAACGCGCTCAACTCGGGCGCGAAGGTGTTCATGGCCGATTTCGAGGATGCCACCGCCCCGACCTGGGCGGAGCTCGTCCAGGGTCAGCTCAACCTCAAGGATCGCTGGGCCGGCACGCTCGGCTTCACCGATCCCACGACCGGCAAGCAGTACGCGCTGGGCGACACGCCCGCGGTGCTGATCGTGCGCCCGCGCGGCCTTCACCTGCCCGAACGCCACGTCACCGTCGCCGGCGAAATGGTCGCCGGCGCCTTCGTCGACGCCGCGCTTTACCTCGCCAATTGCGCGCATGCCGCGATCGAGGCGGGCAGTGGCCCCTATTTCTACCTCCCCAAGCTCGAATCGATGGAAGAGGCGGCGCTGTGGAGCGACGTGCTCGCTTATTGCGAGGAACGCCTCGGCCTCGATCGCGGGGCGGTCAAGGTCACCGTCCTCATCGAGACGCTCCCGGCCGCGTTCGAGATGGACGAGATCCTCCACGCGCTGAAGGACCATATTGTCGGGCTCAACTGCGGGCGCTGGGATTATATCTTTTCCGCGATCAAGCGGATTGGCCGGTCGCCCAACTGGCTGACGCCCGACCGCGCCGCGATGACGATGGATAAGGCCTTCCTCGCCGCATACTCCCGGCGGCTGGTCGGCACCTGCCATCGCCGCGGCGCCTTCGCCATGGGCGGCATGTCGGCCTTCATTCCGGTGAAGGGCGACGAGGCTGCCAACGCCGCCGCCTTCGCCAAGGTCCGCGCCGACAAGGACCGCGAAGTCGCGCAAGGCCACGACGGCACCTGGGTCGCGCACCCGGCGCTCGTGCCGGTCGCGATGGAGGCGTTCGCGGGGCTGACGGATTCGAACCAATTGTCCTTCGTTTCCAGCGACCTTCCCGACCGCCACATGATGCTCGCCGTGCACACGGGCCCGCGCACCGAGGCCGGCGCGCGCGAGAACATCCGCGTCGCCATCCAGTATATCGCTGCCTGGCTCGGCGGCCGCGGCGCGGTGCCGCTCTACAATCTGATGGAAGACGCCGCGACCGCCGAAATCTGCCGCGCGCAATTGTGGCAATGGCTGAAATATGAAGCCTGGCTCGACGACGGCTTCCACTTCAGCCGCGACCTGTTCGAGCATTGGCACCAGGAAGAAGTGCTGGCGCTCGGCGACCTGCCGCACCTGATGGAGGCCGCCAAGCTCCTCTACCGGCTCGTCACCCGCGACGAGTTCGAGGAGTTCCTTACCCTCCCGGCCTACCGCATCCTCGACTGAGCAAAAGAAAAGAGGGCGTCGGGGTTTCCCCCGACGCCCTCATCCTCTCCCATTCTCGCGATGGGTATCTGCTGGCTTAAGCGGCCTTCTTGTCGAGGGCGGCCTTCGCCTGCGCGATGATCGCGCTGAACGCTTCGGCTTCGTGCATCGCGATGTCGGCCAGGACCTTGCGGTCGAGGTCGATGTTCGCAAGCTTCAGCGCGTGGATGAACTGACCGTAGGTCATGCCTTCCGCGCGGACCGCGGCGTTGATGCGCTGGATCCACAAGGCGCGGAAGCTCCGCTTCTTAACCTTGCGGTCGCGATAGGC
>CAZKCD010000199.1:0-2463 GCA_964551235.1 uncultured Sphingomonas sp. | reverse complement strand
CCGAACCTGGTCGTCGAATTCTATTCGCGCTAATCGGTTCTCGAGCGAGAAAATGGGGCGGTCCGGAAACGGGCCGCCCCTTTTCGTTGGGGCCTAGCGCCCGATCGCGCCCTCCAACGCCGCGCCCATGCGGTTCAGCATGTCGGCGCGGGCGTTGCTGTCGTCGAGCGAGTGATCGAGCCCTTCATATTTTACCATCTCGACCTTCTTGCCGGCGCGCCGCAGCGCATCGGCCATCTTCTCCGACTGCTGGATGCCGACGTTGAGGTCATAGTCGCCGTGGAACAGCAGCACCGGCACCTGGATGCGGTTGACGTGCCGGAGCGGCGAGCCTTCCGCCACGTGCGGGCCCGACCCGACCAGTTCGCGCACCAGCGCCACGTTGGTGAAGCCTTCCGCTTCCTTCTTCACCAGGTCGAAATCGGTGACCGGGGCAACGGCGATCGCCGTCTTGTAGAGCGTGGGCTCGACCACCGCCGACTGCAGCGCGGCATAGCCGCCGTAGGACCAGCCGACGATGGCGAGTCGGTTGGGGTCGGCAATGCCTTCCTTGACGAGGTGGCGGGCGGAATCGCCGATGTCGCCGATCGCGGTCTTCCAGTTCACGAACGCGTTCTTGTTCTGGAAGTCGGCGCCGTAGCCGGACGAGCCGCGATAGTTGGGCTGGATCACCACATAGCCGCGCGAGGCGAGATATTGCGGCAGCCAGTCGAAGCCCCACAGGTCGCGCGAGGCCGGACCGCCGTGCGGCAGGACGACCGCCGGCATGTTCTTGCCCGACGCGCCCGCGGGCATGGTGACGTAGGCGGGAATGTCCTTGCCGTCGGCGGCCTTGTAGGTGATCGACTTGACGGTCGCGAGCGGACGGCTTTCGAGATCGGGCCGGACGAGCGCGAGTTCCTGCATCTTCTTAGTGGCGCGGTCGAGCACGTAATAGGTGCCCGGATGCGCGTCGGAGCCGGCGAAGATCAGCATCTTCTTGCCGTCCGCGCTGGAGCCCGTGATATCCATCAGCGGGGTCTTCGGCAGCGCCTTGCCCAGCGCGTCGGTGAGCTTGTCGATCTCGGGATCGAAATAGGTGACGTGCTCGCCCGAGCCGTAGCCGACGATCTTCTGGCCCTTGCCGAGGCGTATGACGCCGGCGATGTCATATTTTGGATCGGAAGCGACAAGGGTCATCTGACGGCTGCCGTCGAGCGCGATCCGGTAGAGCGCGTCGCGGCCATTGAGGCGCTTGATGACATAGACGTTGTTGCCCTGGCCTTCGACCGCGACCGGGTAGATGTCGGTGGCGGGATTGCTGCCGCTTTCGCCGAGGTCTTCCCATTCCTTCGCGCCGGCGCGGCGGTACTTGTAGCGCGTCTTGCCGGTCAGACGGCCGTCGTAGCTGTCCTCGAGGAACTGGACGCGCACATTGCCCTGCCCGTCGGTCATGTAATCGGTGACCGCGTCGCGCGGCCCTTCGACCTGCTTGACCTTGCTTGCGGCGATGTCGATGCGATCCACGCCGAGGCCCGAGCGCGAGCGGAAGACGTTGGTGCCGGTCGTCCCGACCTCCGCCATATACTGCCGCGCCATCAGCACTGCGCCCTGTTCGTTCGGCAGCCAGTCGATGATCTCGCCATCGAACTGGCGCAGGCCGGCGTCCTTTTCCGACGCCTTCTGCCCCAGCGGGGCCATCTTGCTGCCATCGGAGGCGATCGAGATGAGGCGGCTGAACGGGAGAAGCTGCCCGTCGACCCGCGAGACGCCCGCATATTTGCAGACGAGGTAGGCGTCGCTGGCGAACTGGCACCAGCGCAGGCTTTCCTTGCTGTCGCGCGAGCCTAGGATGTTCTTGCTCGCCCCGGTGTTGAGGTCGATGATCTTGGCGACGGTCACCCCGGCCGGTCCGGCGGTCAGCATGACGGCGCGGCCGCCGCCCGGCGAGATATCGACCGACCACGCGCTTTCACGCTTGCCGAAGACGCGGGCATCGAGGCCCGCCGGCGTTTGGGCGGCAGCCGCCCCCGTCAAGGCCGACGCGGCCAGCAAACCCAATCCTAAAATACGCAACTTGCCCTCCCCCAACACAACAATTCGGCGATCCGAATAGGCCGCAGGCTGGCATGAAATGCAAGTCACTTGGCGCGGACGTGCGCCGCTGGTAGGCGCGCCGCATGACTCAAGCGCCATTGCCCGAATGGGCCCCGCACGAGGCCGTCTGGATCGGCTTCCCGAGCCACGCCGACCTGTGGGAGCAGGACCTGCGCCCGGCGCAGGAAGAAGTCGCCGCCTTCGCCGCCGCCGTCCACGCCGACGGCGCGGGCGAGGAAGTGCGGCTGGTCGCGGCCAATGAGGAAGCCGCCGCGGTCGCCCGCGAGCTCGCGCCGTTCGCGACCGTGCTGGTCGAGCCGTTCGGCGACATCTGGCTGCGCGATACCGGCGCGATCGTGCTGGGCAGCGGGGCCGAGCGCCGCGCGC
>CAZKCD010000198.1:0-2466 GCA_964551235.1 uncultured Sphingomonas sp. | reverse complement strand
AGTTCGACGTGCCGGTCGGCACGCGCGGCGACTGCTACGACCGCTTCATGGTCCGCGTCGAGGAAGTGCGCCAGTCGGCCCGTATCATGCGCCAGTGCCTCAAGGAGATGCCGCAGGGTCCGATCGGCACCACCGACCGCAAGATCTTCCCGCCCTCGCGCGGCGAGATGAAGACGTCGATGGAAGCGCTGATCCACCACTTCAAGCTCTACACCGAGGGCTATCACGTCCCCGCCGGCGAAGTGTATGTCGCGACCGAAAGCCCCAAGGGCGAATTCGGCGTCTACCTCGTCGCCGACGGCACCAACAAACCCTATCGCTGCAAGATCCGGCCGACCGCGTTCAGCCATCTGCAAGCGATGGATTTCATGATGAAGGGCCACATGCTCGCCGACACCACCGCGGTCCTGTCCGCGATCGACGTCGTCTTCGGGGAGTGCGACCGCTAATGGCCGAGCGTCACTTCGCCGCTGATACGCCCGAACTTCGCGCCGAGTGGGGCGGGTTCGCCTGGACCGAGGTTTATGCGGCCAAGGCCAAGACAATTCTCGCCAAATATCCGGCGGGCCGGCAGATGTCGGCGACGCTGCCGTTCCTCGACCTTGCCCAGCGGCAGGTCGGCGAGATGACGGGCACGCAAGGCTGGCTGCCGATCCCGGTGATCGAATTCGTCGCGCGCGAACTCGGTGTTCCGCCGATCCACGTCCAGGAAGTCGCCAGCTTTTACACGATGTACAACCTCGTTCCGGTCGGCAAATTCCACGTCCAGGTGTGCGGAACGACGCCGTGCATGCTGCGTGGGTCGGACGACGTCTTGTCCGCCTGCGCGAAGAAGGGCCTGAAGAAGGGTCACACCACCGCCGACGGCCTGTTCACGCTGACCGAGGTCGAATGCCTTGGCGCCTGCGCCAACGCACCGATGGTCCAGATCAACGACGACAATTACGAGGATCTGACCGAGGAGAGCATGGCCGCGATCCTCGACGCGCTTGCTGCCGGCAAACCGGTCAAGCCCGGCCCGCAGGTCGACCGCCAGACCAGTTGCCCCGAAGGCGGCCCGTCCACGCTGAAGAAGATGGCCGAACGCAATTACGACTATCGGGGGCAGTGGTAATGGCGCAGCCCCGCAAGATCGTCGGCGTCGTCGGCCTCATGTTCTTCGCCGTCGCGGTGGTCAATTTCTTCCGCGGCGAGAACTGGATCGTCTGGGTCATTCTTGGCCTGTTGTTCGGCGGTGCGTCGGGCGTCCAGAGCCTGATGAACCGGCAGGGAGAACGCTGATGGGCCTGATCATCGGGATCATCGTCGCCGTCATCCTGCTCGGCCTCGTCTTCAAGCTCCTGAAGATCGCGCTGATCGTCGCGGTCGTGGTGCTGGTGGCGGGTTTCGTCACGGGCAAGATCAACACGAAGCAGATCAAATGAGCAGCATCACGCCCCTCAGCGACAAGGATCGCATCTTCACCAACGTCTACGGCTTCCAGGGCGCGGACCTGAAGTCGGCGCAGGCGCGCGGCGACTGGGACAAGACCGCCGACTTGATGAAGCGCGGCCAGGACGCGATCATCGAGGAAGTGAAGGCCTCGGGCCTGCGCGGCCGCGGCGGCGCGGGCTTTCCGACCGGCATGAAGTGGAGCTTCATGCCGAAGGAGCCGACGCCGGGCCGTCCCAACTTCCTTGTCATCAACGCCGACGAGTCCGAGCCGGGCAGCTGCAAGGACCGCGAGATCATCCGCCACGATCCGCACAAGCTGGTCGAAGGCGCGCTGATCGCCGGTTACGCCATGCGCGCGCGGGCGGGCTACATCTACATCCGCGGCGAGTTCATCCGCGAGGCGCAGGCGCTCGAGAAGGCCGTCGCCGAAGCCTATGACGCCGGCCTGCTGGGCAAGAATGCGGCGGGCTCGGGCTACGACTTCGACCTGTTCGTCCACCGCGGCGCGGGCGCCTACATTTGCGGCGAAGAAACCGCGATGCTCGAAAGCCTCGAGGGCAAGAAGGGCCAGCCGCGGCTCAAGCCGCCGTTCCCGGCGGGCGCGGGCCTCTACGGCTGCCCGACGACGGTCAATAACGTGGAATCGATCGCGGTCGTGCCGACGATCCTCCGGCGCGGCGCCGACTGGTTTAAAAGCTTCGGGCGCGAGAATAACGCCGGCACCAAGCTGTTCCAGATCAGCGGCCACGTGAACAAGCCGTGCGTGGTCGAGGAGACGATGTCGATCTCGTTCCGCGAACTGATCGACCTCCACGCCGGCGGCATCCGCGGTGGGTGGGACAATCTCCTCGCGGTCATTCCGGGCGGGTCGTCGGTTCCGCTGGTCCCGGCCAAGGAGATCATGGACGCGCCGATGGACTTCGACGGCCTGAAGGCGCTCGGTTCGGGCCTCGGCACGGCCGCGGTCATCGTCATGGACAAGTCGACCGATATCGTCCGCGCGATCAGCCGCATCAGCTATTTCTACAAGCA
>CAZKCD010000197.1:0-2529 GCA_964551235.1 uncultured Sphingomonas sp. | reverse complement strand
TTCAAGGACCATCCCGACACGATCATCGGCGCACGCATGGGTGCACCGCTCACCGTCGGCTTTGGCGAGGGGCAGAATTACCTTGGGTCGGACGCGCTTGCGCTCGCCCCGCTGACGCAGAAGATCGCCTATCTCGAGGAAGGCGACTGGGCCGTCGTCGGCCGCGATACGGTCGAGATCTTCGACCGCTCCAACCAGCCCGTCACCCGCGCCATCGTCGAAAGCGGCGCGCAGGCGGTCACCATCGACAAGGGCAACCACGCCCACTTCATGCTTAAGGAAATTTACGAGCAGCCGGTGGTCGTCGGCGACACGCTGCACAGCTATCTGCGCCCGTTCGAGGGCCAGGTCGCGCTCCCTGATTTCGGTTTCGACCTCGCCACCGTGAAGCGTGTCACCATCGTCGCCTGCGGCACCAGCTTCTACGCCGGCCTCGTCGCCAAATATTGGTTCGAACAATTCGCCCGCGTGCCTGTCGACATCGATGTGGCCTCCGAGTTCCGCTACCGCGATCCCGTGCTTGAAGCGGGCGGCCTCGCGCTTTTCATCTCGCAGTCGGGCGAGACCGCCGACACGCTCGCCGCGCTCCGCCACGCCCGCGCGCAGGAGCAGACCATCGCCGTCGTCTGCAACGTCCCCACCAGCTCGATGGCGCGCGAGGCGGACCTTTTGCTGCCGACCCACGCCGGCCCCGAAATCGGCGTCGCCTCGACCAAGGCCTTCACCTGCCAGCTGGCGGTGCTCGCCGCGCTTGCCGCCAACCTCGCCCGCGCCAAGGGCCGTCTGTCGCCCGCGGAAGAACGCGATATCGTCGACCACCTCCAGGAAGCGCCCGAGGCGATGACCGCCGCGCTCGCGCATGACGAGGACATCAAGGCGATCGCCCCGCTCGTCGCCCCGGCGCGCGACGTGCTCTACCTCGGCCGCGGGCCCGATTACCCGATGGCGCTGGAAGGCGCGCTCAAGCTCAAGGAAATCAGCTACATCCACGCCGAAGGTTATGCGGCGGGCGAGATGAAGCACGGCCCGATCGCGCTGATCGACGACCTCGTGCCCGTCATTGTCCTCGCGCCCTCCGGTCCGTTGTTCGAAAAGACCGTCAGCAACATGCAGGAAGTCCGCGCACGCGGCGGCAAGATCGTCCTCATCTCCGACGCCGAAGGAATCGCCGCGGCGGGCGAGGGCTGCATGGCGACCATCGAGATGCCGAGCGTCCACCCGCTCATCGCGCCGCTCGTCTACGCCGTCCCGGTCCAGCTGCTGGCCTATCACGTCGCCGTGCTCAAAGGCACCGACGTCGACCAGCCCCGCAACCTCGCCAAGTCGGTCACGGTGGAGTGAGCGAGGTTCCACGGTCGGTCATGGTCGAATACTCGGCCGCCGATTTGCGGGCGCTGACACGCCGATGCGCGAGGTGCCTCCGCAATCTCGCGTTTTTGGCCCTGTTACCAATGGCGGTCAGCGCCTTGTCGATCTGGCTGGACGGCCAAAGCGACGATCTTATCGGCACGCTGCTTGGGTCAGGGGTTCTCGGCCTGGTCATGGCTTTGGCGGTCTATTGGCTCTCGCCGATTTACCTACAGCGCGCGCGCCGCCGAAATGGTTGGGATTCACCGATAGAGATCCGCTTGGAAGAGGCCTGCGTTGCCTCTCGTCATCCCGCTCAGAACGCCGAATATTTTTGGTCGGCGATCAAGGATGTCGCGGTCGCGAACGGCCGACTCTTTATATTCACGAGCCCAGGATGTGCGATCATCCTTCCTCGCCGGGCGTTCGCCAGCGACGAGCAATTCGACTCGTGGGTGCAAACCGCAAAGGCTCGATTTTTCACCGCAAGGGCCGAGGACGTTCAATCATGATTGCCACCGGCGGATGCCACTGCGGCGTGGACCGCTCCTCCTGCCAGCTTCCCCATCCGCCCATCCAGGCGCTCGACTAAGACTGCTCCATCGCCTCCAGCATCCGGACGTGCGCCGCTAGTCGATCGTAAAGGAAATCGATCACCACCCGCACGCGCGGCGTGTGGCGGACGCGTTCGTGGGTCACCAGCCACATGGAGCGTTTGTTGCCCGGCATCGGCGGCAGGCATTGCACCAGTTCGGGGTCGGCGTCGGCGACGATGCACGGCAGCACCGCGATCCCGAGCCCTGAGCGGATCGCGGACATCATGCCCATCGCCGAGGCGTGGTGCATCACCACCCGGTCGTCGAGGCCGAGCTCGGCCAGCCACAGCGAATAGGCCTTCCACAATTGCGGGCCGCCCCCGCCGATGAAGGCATGCTGCCGAAGCTCGGCGCGGTTCGACGGCACACCATGCTCGGCGGCGTAGCCTCGGCTGCAATAGAGCGTCCAGTCGTCGTCGCACAGCCGCCGGCCGACCACGCCCGCGCCGATGTCGCCGGTCGCGCTGCGCAGCGCGACATCGGCCTCGCCTTCGCCCAGGTCGCGCATGTCCTGGCTGTCGTCCAGCTCGATCATGATCTCGGGGTGCCGCTCGTGCAGCTCGCGCAGCATCGGCGCGAGCAGTGC
>CAZKCD010000196.1:0-2630 GCA_964551235.1 uncultured Sphingomonas sp. | reverse complement strand
AGGTCCTCGATCCCCCAGCGGTGCGCGCGGGCGCGCTCGTCGTCGTTGCGGAACAGGAGGCGACCCTGGATCTGGCCGCCGACGCAGCGCAGCGCCGCCGCCGCGAGCACGCCTTCGGGCGCGCCGCCGGTGCCGATATAGATGTCGATGCCGGTGTCGGGGTTGGTGGTGGCGATGACCCCGGCGACGTCGCCGTCGGGGATGAGGTGAATGCCGCAGCCCAGCGCGCGCAGCTCGGCGATGATGCCGGCGTGGCGCTCGCGGTCGAGGACGCAGGCGACGATGTCGGCGGGCTCGACCCCCTTCGCCTTGGCCAGCGCGCGGATATTGTCGGTGACGGACTTTTCGAGGTCGATCACGTCGGCGGCGTAGCCCGGGCCGATCGCCATCTTCTGCATGTAGACGTCGGGCGCGTTGAGCAGGCCGCCGCCTTCGGCGATGGCGAGGACCGCGAGGCTGTTCGGGCCCGCCTTGGCAGTGATGGTGGTGCCTTCCAGCGGGTCGAGCGCGATGTCGATCGCCGGGCCCTCGCCGGGCGCGCTGCCGACCTTTTCGCCGATGTAGAGCATCGGGGCCTCGTCGCGCTCGCCCTCGCCGATGACGACCGTGCCGTCCATCGGCAGCTTGTTAAGCGCCGCGCGCATCGCCTCGACGGCGGCGGCATCGGCGGCGTCATTGTCGCCTCGGCCGATCCAGCGCGAGGCGGCAATTGCGGCCGCTTCGGTCACCCGGACCATTTCGAGGACGAAGACGCGGTCGAGTTCGGACGAAGCGGTGATCATGAAAGGCCCCGGTGCGATGGATGACGGGCAGCCGATAGGAAGTCGGCGCGGGCTTGTCGAGGTGCGCGCATCGTGAGAGGGTGCGCGTTGCGACAGGGGGAGTAAGAGATGGCGCGCGTATTGCACTGGGCCGCGGTGGTGATCGCGGTGCTCTACCTTTTGGCGCTGCTCATGTGGGCGGTCGGCACCTTCGGCTGGTTCGGGCAGGAGCCGGACCCCTTGTCCGCCGTCTTCCTCATCCCGCTGGGCCTGCCGTGGAACCGGCTGGGCGAGGGACTGCTGGTCGCGCTGCTGGCGCCGGCGGTGAACGTCGCCATCCTCGTCGCGCTGTCGCGCTGGCTGGCGCGGCGCCGCTAAGGCCTCACTCGTCTTCCGGATCGGCCTCGTGGTCGAGGATCGAGGTGCGCACGCGCACCGCGCGGGTGCCGAGCCGCGTTTCGTGGAGGAAGACCGCGAAACCGACGCCGGTGCAGACCATCGCCGCGATGAACAGCAAAGCGATGAGCGTGCCGAGCTGGACGTCGGTCAGGAACGCCATGAACAGGAGGATGACGACCGCCGAGATCAGCAGGGCGGCGAGCACGGTCGCGAAGATGGCGTTGTTGACGACGCGGATGCGGCGGTCGAGCACGCGCACCTCGCGCACCATCCGGTCATGCTCGGCGCCGCGCGACTGGAGGATCAACGGTTCGAGCCGGCGGGCGCGGTCGACGATGCGGGCGAGGCGGCCGGCGCAGACGTTGAGGAAGGCGCCGAGGCCTGCGAGCAGAAACACCGGCGCGACCGCGAGCTGGATGATCTGGGCGAGGGTGCGAAGCTCGGGGGTGTGAGGGAGGACCGAGGCGGCGGTCATACGTCCTCGCCGTTGCCGCGGGCCGCGCTGGCGACCTCGAGCAGCATGAGGCCGTCGGCGATGAAGCTCAGCGCGAGGATCCAGGCGAAGCTGGCGACCAGCTGCGGCGTAGCGCCGAACAGGCCGAGCACCATCGCGGCGATCGGGATGCCGATGATGAGGATGAGCGCCAGCGCGAGGTCGGTGATGGCGGACAGGCCGGTCCACCAGCGCACGCCGCCGTGGGTCGCCCGGGCGGCGATGAACAGGAGGAGGGCGCGGCACAGCAGCCAGCCGGTGACGATCACCACCGCCGGCAGGAAGAACTCCGTCGCCGGGCCGGTGACGAAGAAGAGCCCGGCGGCGACCGCGACCGCGCCCATCAGCATCGAGGGAATCTTGGCTTCGTGGCGGAGCAGGCCGGCGAACAATTCGGCGATGCCGGTGACGACCAGCAGCACGCCGATGATGGTCGCCCCGCCGCGCCGCTCGACCAGCGGCAGCAGGGCCGAGGTCGCGCTCATGGCGATGATCAGCCAGCCGGCGATGGCGATGCCGCGGGCGCGGCTCCGGAGATCGGACTTTTCGGTCGGGATCGGGTTCACGGGTGGAACGCTAATCCAAAAGGCGTTGGCGGGCTATCGACTTCATGCCTTGGCCAGCATCGCCTTGATGCCGCGGGCCGCCTGGCGAAGGCGTTGCTCGTTCTCGACCAGGGCGAGGCGGACGAAGCCCTCGCCTTCCTCGCCGAAGCCGACGCCGGGGGCGACCGCGCAATGCGCCTCGGTCAGCAGGCGCTTGGAAAATTCCATGCTGCCGAGGTGGCGGAAGGCCTCCGGGATTGGCGCCCAGGCGAACATCGAGGCCTGCGGCACGGGAATGTCCCAACCGGCGCGGCCGAACGCCTCGACCATCACGTCGCGGCGTTTCTTGTAGAGCTGGCGATTGTCCTCGATGCAGTCCTGCGGTCCGTTGAGCGCGGCGCAGGCGGCGGCCTGGATCGGGGTGAAGGCGCC
>CAZKCD010000195.1:0-2650 GCA_964551235.1 uncultured Sphingomonas sp. | reverse complement strand
TCGACGATCTGTTCGCCGTAGAGCGCCCAGCCTTCGGAATAAGCGTTGAAGGCGAGCATGGTGCGGATGAGCGGCAGCTTGTTGGCATATTCGCCCTGCCAGACATGGCCCGGAATTGCCTCGTGCGCGGTGAGGTCGGGCAGGCTGTATTTGCTGTGCAAGTCGGT
Source organism: uncultured Sphingomonas sp. (assembly GCA_964551235.1). Lineage (GTDB taxonomy): Bacteria > Pseudomonadota > Alphaproteobacteria > Sphingomonadales > Sphingomonadaceae > Sphingomicrobium. The sequence continues at coordinate 2,483 of CAZKCD010000195.1, read as the reverse complement.
CGAGCGCAGGTTGATCCAATATTTGCCGGGGATCGTGCCGTCGATCGAGCCGGCCCCGCCATAGGCACCGGGCGCGCCGGGCTCCTCCTCCGGCGGCAGGCGCTTCACTTCGAGGTTGCCGCGAACCAGCGTGTTGAAGGCGCGCGGCATCATGCCGCGGAAGCGCGTCACCCAGCTTTCGATATAAGCGAGGATTTCGGCGCGGCCGCGGTCCCCTTCCGGGAATTTAAAGCGCGGGTCCTTGGCGAGCGCGTTCATCCGCGCGCCGACCTTGCCCTCGGTGTAGCCGAGCTTGCGGAGGATGGGGTCCATGCGCGCGTGCAGTTCGGCCAGTTCGCGAAGGCCCTGCTGGTGGATTTCCTCGGGGCTCATCGACGTGGTGGTCGAGGCCTTGAGCGCCCAGGCGTAAAAGGCGTCGCCGCCGGGCCGCGCCCACAGGCCGGGGTCCATCGTCGCGACGCGGCGCTGGGTGCGCAGTTCGGCCGCCTGTGCCTCCAGCGCGGGGGTGATCTTTTGCGTGACGATGGCGCGGGCGCGGGCTTCCCAGTCGCCGGGGATGTCCTTGGTGCGGCGGGCGATGCTCTCGACGAGCGGGCCGCCGGTCATCGCCTGCTTGAGGACGGCGACCATCTGGGTGTCGGCCTTGTCGAGCAGGAAAGCGGGCGGGACGAGGCCCTTGCCGCGCGCGTCCCTGATCCGTTCGAGCTCGCCGGCGAGCTGGGCCGGGATGGAATCGAGGCGCGCGAGATAGGCCTCGGCATCCGCGGCGTTGGCGATCTGGTGGTCGCTGTCGAGGAAGCGGCCATAGTCGAGATAGCCGCCGACATTCTGGATGACGACGTAGGGCGTGTTGCGCCAGCCGCCGACGGCGACGTCGCCATAGGGCTGGGCGAAGCCTTCGAGGCTGGTGCGATAGGCCGAGCGGACGACCTCGATGCTGGTGCGGGTGGCGAAGGAGAGGGCGCTGGTGTCGATCGCTTCGGCGCGGGCGAGGTCGGCGCGCAAGGTGGCGGCGAGCTTCGCCTGCCCGGCGGCGGAGCGGTCCGCAAGGCGCGAGCGCAGGGGTGCGCGGGCGCCCTTGTCGATGCCGAGCGACGTGGCGCTTTCCGGGCTGTGCCAGAGGAGGTTCTCGGCAATCGAGTCGAGCAGGGCGCCGGCCTGCGCCTCGGTCGCCGGGCCGCGCAGCGGGGCGGTGGTCGCGCAGCCCGAAAGGAGGACCGCGCCGGTCGCGGCACCGGTGCCCGCGAGCAATTCGCGGCGGGAAAGAAGACGCATTACTGGGCTCCTTGTGGCGGGGCGATCATTCGGGGGGTGCCGACCAGCAGGCAATTGCCGTCGACGCTGACGATTTCGACGCGGTCGCCGGTCGCGGCGGGGCCACCGCGCGCGCTCCATTCGCTGTCGCCAAGCTTCACGCGGCCGCCATGCTCGTCGACCGGGTCGACGACGGTGGCGGTGCGACCGATCAGGCGCTTGGCCGGATCGTTGAGGCCGCCGAACAGGGTCGGCGTGTCGGGCTCGCCATACCAGCGCTTGCCGATCAGGACGGCAAGCGCGGTGTAGATGACGAACAGCACCAGCTGCGGCGCGATGCCGAGGTCGAACATCAAGGTGAACAGGCCGGTGGCGATGGCCGCGGCCCCGAGGAAAACGAGGAAGAAGCCGGGAGCGACAATCTCGAGGATCAGCAGCGCGATGCCGCCGATCCCCCACAGCCAGCCGTCATGCAGGCCGAGCATCTCAGCGCTTGTCCGACGGCGGGACGCTGGTGGTCACGCGCGGCGCGGCGCCGCTGTCCTTCAGCACGTCCTTGGTCAGTTCGCCGATGCCGCCGAGCGTGCCCATCAGCTGGGTCGCCTCGACCGGGAAGAGGATGGTCTTGGCATTGGGTGACGTCGCGAACTTGCCGAGCGCCTCGACATATTTCTGGGCGACGAAATAGTTGATCGCCTGCGTGCTGCCGTTCTCGATCGCGTCGCTGACCGCCTTGGTGGCGTTGGCCTCCGCCTCCGCGGCGCGTTCGCGGGCCTCGGCCTCGCGGAACGCGGCCTCGCGCATGCCCTCGGCGGCGAGGATCTTGGACTGCTTCTCGCCCTCCGCCTCGAGGATCGCGGCTTGCCGCAGGCCCTCGGCCTCAAGGATGGCGGCGCGCTTTTCGCGCTCGGCCTTCATCTGGCGGGCCATGGCGTTGGAGATGTCGGCGGGCGGACGAATGTCCTTCAGTTCGACGCGGGTGATCTTGACGCCCCACGCCTCGGTCGCGTGATCGACGACGGACAGCAGGCGGGCGTTGATCTCGTCGCGCTTGGAGAGGGTTTCGTCGAGGTCCATCGAGCCCATGACGGTGCGCAGGTTGGTGGTCGAAAGCGCGAGGATCGCCGAATAGAGGTCGCTCACCTCGTAAGCGGCCTTGGCCGGGTCGAGCACCTGGAAGAAGACGACGCCGTCGACCGCGACCATGGCGTTGTCCTTGGTGATGATTT
>CAZKCD010000194.1:0-2701 GCA_964551235.1 uncultured Sphingomonas sp. | reverse complement strand
TCCAGATGGGCGACCTAGCCGGCGTCGACATCGGCTGGCACCGCGACCCGACCCGCATCGAAACGCTGCGCGATGCGCTGTGCGCGATCGACCGCTGGGGCCAGAAGAAGGGCGCGGGCTTCTACGATTATGACGACAAGCGCCGCCCGACGCCGTCGCCGGTGGTGCAGCAGATCATCGAGGACTTCGCCGTCAAGAAGGGCATCGAGCGCCGCGAGATCAGCGACGAGGAAATCGTCCAGCGGACGCTGTACACGATGGTCAACGAGGGCGCGAAAATCCTCGAGGAAGGGATGGCCCAGCGCGCATCCGACATCGATGTCGTGTGGATCTACGGCTACGGCTGGCCGGTCTATCGCGGCGGCCCGATGTTCTGGGCGGACACGGAAGGTCTGCAGAAGATCGTCGATGGCCTGAAGGCGCAGGAAGCGCGCATGGGCGGCGACTTCAGCTTCAGCCAGCTGCTGCTCGACAAGGCGGCCAAGGGCGAAAAGTTCACGCGCTGATTTGACGAACGGCGTCGGCGCGGCAAGACTGCTCCCCGCACCTTTGGGGGAGTGTGGCGTTGCTTGTCGCGTCCGATGTTCGTGCCGCCGAGGCGGCGATCCTCAACGCACCGTTCGAGGAACGGGGCTGGGAGCGCGCCACGCTGGCGATCGCGCAGGCGACCGGCAGTTCGGCCGCGCAACTGCTCGGCTTCGGCGGGCCGCTGCTGCTGCCGCTCAACGTCGTCGCCGGCGAGATCGGCGGGCCGACCGGCCACTTGTGCAATGCGCACCTCTACGGCCCGTGCAACTGGCGGATCAATTCGGTCGGGCCGGCCATGTCGGTGCAGCACGAGGCGCATTATCGCGCCTACGCCGCGACGCACGACACGAGCGATTATGACGACGCGGTCGCGGACGTCGACCTGCCCTTCGGCTGCCAGTCGGCGATGGCGGTCGATTCGGGGCGGCTGATCGGCATTTCGCTGCTCCGCCGGCGCCGCGACGGGGCGTGCGACGACGAGGTGCTGCAGCGCTTCCTGTACCTGCGCACGCATTTGTGGCGCTCGATCCGCGCGCAACTGGCGATGGACGGCGAGACCGCGCAGCTGATGCTGGGCGACATCGAAGCGATGCAATGCGCGACCGTGCTGCTCGACCGCCACGGCCTGCTGTCGGAGATGACCCCGGCTGCCGAGGCCCTGTTCGACGACGGCGGGCCGCTGCGCCTGCTGGGGCTGAGCGTGCACATGGCGCCGGCGCGATGCGATACGGCGTTCCAGTCGCTGCTCGGTCTGCTGCTGGCGCCGGACGGGCCGTCGCTGGCCGAAACGCGGATCGCCGTTCCCGGCCCGACCGGCGCGGTCTGGCGCGTGGTCGGCACGCGGCTTCCGACGCGCGAGCACGGGCTGGGGTTCGAGCCTTGCCTGGCGCTGACCTTCCGGCCGGTCGCGCGCCCGTTGCGCTTGGGGCCGCCGCACGGCTAGCATCCCGGCCCATCCCAAGAGGAGACCAGCGATGAGCGACTATATGATCCAGGAAACCAGCGGCCCGGTCGCGGTCCGCTACCGCGGGATCGTCGTCGCCATCCACTGGACCGCCGCCGCGCTGATCCTGGCCCAGATCTGGCTGGGCTTCAGTTTCGGCGATTATCCGCGCGGGAGCGAGATGCGCACCCTGCTGTTCAGCTGGCACAAGACGGTGGGCGTGGCGGTGCTGCTGCTCGGCGTGCTCCGGCTCGGCGTCCGGCTGGTCAACCCGCCGCCGCCCTATCCGCAGGATTTCCCGAAGTGGGAACGGGCGGTCGCGGTGTGGACCCACCGGTTGTTTTACGTGTTGATCATCGGCCTGCCGCTCACGGGCCTCGCGGCCGTGTCGAAAGGAGGGGCGATGACCGACCTCGTCGGAGGGCTGCGCTTCCCGACGCTGCCAGTGCCCGCGCTGGGTGAGACGCATGAGCCGTTGGCCTTCGCGATGATCGGCCTGCTCATCCTCCACGTGCTGGCGGCACTGAAGAACCAGTTCATCACCGGCGGGGTGGTGGCAGGGCGGATGCCGCCGTTCCAGCCGAGACCCTAACGCCACGCAATCTTGCGCTGCCGCGAATAGTTGCTAGGCTACAACTATGTGGGGATCCTCATCACCGGGCGCGCTCGCGGCGCGCTTCGCCGGCCTCGTCGAGCAATTGGGCGGCGACACCGTTGCCGCCAAGGCGCGCGGCCAGCAGCGCGACCTCGTCGCCGCGATCGATGCCAAGGCTCCGGCGACGCTGAACGAGATTGCCGCCGCCGTGGGACGGGGCGCGCCGGCGGTCAGCCGCGCGGTCGATGCGCTGGTCCGCGCCGGACTCGTCGGCCGGCAAGCCGATCCGGACAACCGCCGCCGGCTGCAGCTCAGCCTGACCGATGAAGGGCGGCGTTTCCTGGCGCAGCCGGCCTCGGGCGACAGCGGACTGGAGGGGCGGCTGGCGCGGCTCGCGCCCAGCGAGTTGCGCGCGCTGGAGCGCGGGATCGAGATTCTGGAGCGCCTTCCGCGCTAATCGCCCTCGCTGCATTGCAGCATCGGCCGCTTTGCTGTAGGGGCGCGCCAACTCTTATCCAACGGACATCGATATGACCCTGCGTAACGTCGCCATCATCGCGCACGTCGATCATGGCAAGACGACCCTTGTCGACCAGCTTTTCCGCCAGTCGGGCACCTTCCGCGACAACCAGCGC
>CAZKCD010000193.1:0-2744 GCA_964551235.1 uncultured Sphingomonas sp. | reverse complement strand
GTGTTGTAGCTCTCGTCCGGGCCGACCGGCGCGCCCGCCCACGGGATGCCGGGCATCTTGAGCATCAGCGCCTTGAGCGCCGCGTCCCTTTCGCCCAGCTCGGCTTCCAGCTCGCCCGCCTTCGCGCCGGCGGCCTTGGCCTCGGCGCCCAGCGCGGCTTTCTCGTCGGGCGCGGCGTCCTTGAACTTCGCGCTGATCGCGTTGCGCGCCGCGCGCAGCTCGTCGATCTGCGTCTTGAGCGCGCGCGCCTCGCCCTCCAGCGCCAGCAGCGCGTCCAGGTCGAGGTCGACCCCCTTCTTGGCGATCGCGTCGCGGACGGCGTCCGGGTTGGCCTTGATGAAATCCATTCCAAGCATGGGCTTTGCCCTGCGCGAAACTTTTTGCGAGGGCAACCGTCATTGCGTGGCGCGCGCGTTTCGCTAGTGCTTGCCCGCAACCTGATCCTCGGAGAACGCATGCCTTCCGGTCTCATCGCCCTGCTCGACGACGTCGCGACCCTGTCGAAGCTGGCCGCCGCGTCGGTCGACGATATCGGCGCCGCCGCCGGCAAGGCCAGCGTCAAGGCCGCGGGCGTGGTCATCGACGATACCGCCGTCACCCCGCGCTACGTCACCGGCCTGTCGCCGACGCGCGAGCTGCCAATCATCTGGAAGATCACCAAGGGCAGCTTGCGCAACAAGCTGCTGATCATCCTGCCGGTCGCGCTGCTGCTGTCGGCCTTCGCGCCGTGGGCGATCCCGATCCTGCTGATCCTGGGCGGCGCCTACCTCGCCTTCGAGGCGACCGAGAAGATCCTCGAGGCGCTGGCCGGCGACCATCATTGCGAGGAGGAGCTGGCCGAGGCCGACACCCCCGAGGAGCTGGAGGCGCGGCAGGTCGCCGGGGCGGTGCGGACCGACTTCATCCTGTCGGCCGAGATCATGGTGATCGCCTTGTCGACGCTGGAGGACATGGGCTTCTGGATGCAGGCCGGCGCGCTGGTCGCGGTCGCGATCCTGATCACGGTGGCCGTCTATGGCGTGGTCGCGCTGATCGTGGAGCTCGACGACATCGGCCTCCACCTCGCCGAAAAGCCCAACGGCGCGGCGCAGGCGTTCGGCAACGGCCTCGTCCACGTCGTGCCCAAGATCATGAAGGCGCTGTCGGTGATCGGCACCGCCGCCATGCTGTGGGTCGGCGGCGGGATCGTGCTCCACGCGCTGGCCGAGCTCGGCCTCGCCGGGCCGGAGCATCTGGCCAAGGACATCGCCCACGCGGTCGCGGTCCATACCGGCCCGCTCGAGCCCATCGTCGACTGGCTGGTCCACGCGCTGCTCGCCAGCGTCGCCGGCGCCATCGTCGGCGGGATCATCGTGCTGGCGCTGAAACCCTTCCACAAGAAGCCCGCGCCGGCCGCGGCGGAGCCGGCCGCCTGAACGCGCTGGCGGTCTTCGTCGGCGGCGGGCTGGGCGCGCTGCTGCGCTACGGCGTCGGCAAGTGGACGCTGGCCTGGTTCGGGCCCGGCTTTCCGGTCGGCACGCTGGCCGTCAACATCGTCGGCAGCTTCGCCATCGGCCTTGCCGTCCACGCGCTCGGCGGGGTCGGGCAGCCGGCGCGCCTGTTCTTCATCACCGGCGTGCTTGGCGGCTTCACCACCTTTTCCGCCTTCAGCCTCGACGCGATGAGCCTGTGGATGCGCGGGCAGGCCGGGCAGGCGGCGCTCTATGTCGCGCTGTCGGTCGTGCTCAGCCTCGCCGCCGCCTTCGCCGGCATGTGGCTCAGCCGCTGATCGCGCGCAGCCGCTCGACGCCCAGCCCTTCGAGCAGGGTCGCCGTCGCCTCGAGCGAATCCGACACGAAATAATGCGGCTGGAAGGCGTCGTTGCGGTAGGGGGTGCGCGCCGCCTCCTCCAGCGTGAAGCGCATCCGCGGCACGTCGGCCTCCAGCGCGAGGTGCGCCTCGCCGAAGCTCGAGGCGAGCCCCGCGCCGAGGATCTTGGTCTCGCCCTCCTCCAGCGCCAGCCCGAACTCGATCGTGTACCAGTAGAGCCGGCTCATCGCCTCGCCGAGGCCCGCCGCGATCGCCGCGACGCCCAGCTTGCCCAATGCCTCCATCAGCCGCGCGACCGGCGCATGGGCGATCATCGGCACGTGGCCGAAAATGTCGTGGAAGCAGTCGGGCTCCTCGAGGTAGTCGAGGCTGGTCGCCGGCCGGATGAAATTGCCGATCGGGAAGCGCCTGGCCGCCAGCATCGCGAAGAAGGCGTCGTCGGGCACGATGCCGGCGACCGACACCAGCCGCCAGCCGGTCAGCGCCTCCAGCCGATCGCTCAATGCCTCCAGCTCGGGAATTCCGCCAGCGCCGAGGTCGAGCAACTCCAGCCCCGCGCGGAACGGCGCGACAATGTGCGTGCCGAGGTAAGGCACCTGCCGCGCGTAAAGCGTGTCCCACACGCGATGCTCCTCGGGCGTGAATCGCGCCCAGTCTTGCGGCACCAGCCAGCGGCGCCAGTCGGTCGCGGCGGCGAGGGGGGCTTGGGGGTTGAACATCGTCCTGGGTCCTTTCGATGGGCACAAAAAAACCCGCCGGGTGAGGGCGGGTCGAGGTCGGGATGGGCAAGAGCCGATGGCGCGCGTCAGCGCCTCCCAACCTCGTCGGGATAATAATAGGTGGCGAAGATCGTCTCGCGGGTCATGGGGTGCCTGTATCTCCTAACCGCCCTGAACGCCAGATGATCGCTTTTGGTGCCATCTCCGGCTAGGGCG
>CAZKCD010000192.1:0-2746 GCA_964551235.1 uncultured Sphingomonas sp. | reverse complement strand
GCCGTGCGGGGCGGGGGCGCAGCGGGCGTCGCGCTCGCCGTCGGCGCCGGCGTCGCCGCGCGCGGTTTCAGCAGGTCGGCCGCCAGCAGGCTGACGTTAGCCACCGGCTTGCCGGCCTCGCCGACCGGCGGGACGACCGTCGTGCCGACGCTCACCGCCAGCGCTTCGGGACGCCCGGTCTTCAGCACGGGCGCGCTCGCGCTGGCCGGCACCTCGAAGCGCTGGCCCTTCTGCATCTCGCCCTGGAACAGGATCGCGCCATTTCCGTCCTTGATCTCGGCCCAGACGACGTCGTTGGCGGTGATCGCGACCGGTCCGGCCGCTGCGGCAGGCGCCGCGGCGGTCGGCGCGGGGGTGTCCGGCACGGCCGCCTCGCTCGCGGTTGCCGCATCGGGCGCGTCCAGCTCGCGCGATTTCAGCCAGCTGAAGCCGCCGACCACGATCGCCAGCGCCGCCAGCACCGCCACCACCAGCCACTTGGGGAAGGCGCGCGACGGGTCCGCCGGCTCGTAATATTCGATCGGCTGCGGCGGGCGGTAGCCGCCCATTTCGGTGCGGACCATGTCGCCGATCTCGGCCCGGTCCAGCCCGACCGCGCCGGCATAATTCTTGGCGAAACCGATCGAGTAGGTCGGCGAGGGCATCTTGTCGAACTCGCTGTCCTCCAGGCTCTGGAGGTGGCGGGTCGGGATTCGCGTCGCGGTGGCGATCTCGTCGAGGCTCATCCCCGCCGCCTCGCGGGCGGCGCGAAGGCGCTGTCCAGCGGTCAGCGGCGCGTCGATCGCCGTTTCGACACCTTCGACCGGCTCGGCTTCGTCCATTACTCGTTCCCCGCGCAAACCCTTGAACTGGTGCCGGTTCTTGTCGAGGGGCAAGGCCCCCCTGTCAACCGTCAGCCGAGCGCGATTTTCTGCCGTTTGGCCCAGTCGAGCAGCAGGCGCCGCGTGTCGCGCTTGGGCACGTCGAGCAGCCTGCCGACCTTCTTCTCGGCCGCGCCGAGGTCGAGGCTGCGGATCATCGCCTTGACCGGCCCGACCGCCGCCGGGGTGATCGACAGCGCGCGCACCCCGATCGCGACCAGCGCCAGCGCTTCCAGCGTCCGTCCGCCCATCTCGCCACACACGCGTACTGGCACACCGGCGGCTTGCGCCTGCCCGACGACGCGCTTCAGGAAGCGCAGGATCGACGGGCTCAGCCAGTCGTAACGCTCGGCCAGCCGCGGGTCGGCGCGGTCGGCGGCGAACAGGAATTGCGTCAGGTCGTTGGTGCCGATCGAGATGAAATCGACCCGCGGCAACAGCACGTCGAGCTGCTCGGCCAGGCTCGGCACCTCCAGCATCGCGCCATAATGGATCGCGCGCGGCATGGTCTTGCGCGCGTCCTGCGCCCAGGCGACCTGCTCCTCGAACAGGGCGCGCGCCTCCTCATATTCCCACGGCTCGCTGACCATCGGGAACATGACGTTGAGCGTCCGTCCCGCCGCCGCCTCGATCAGCGCGCGGGCCTGCGCCTTCATCAGCGTCGAGCGTTCGAGGCTCAGCCGCAGCGCGCGCCAGCCCATCGCCGGATTCTCGCTCTCGTCGGTCGTGTCCTGAAGGTAAGGCAGCGCCTTGTCGCCGCCGATGTCGACCGTCCGGAACACGACCGGCTTGTCGCCGGCCAGGTCGAGCACCTGCCGGTAGAGCTTGAACTGGCTCTGCCGCCCGGGGAGCGACGCGGAAACGAGGAACTGGAATTCGGTCCGGAACAGGCCGATGCCGTCCGCGCCCGACGCTTCCAGCATCGCCGCGTCCTCGGCCAGCCCGGCATTGACCATCAGCGCGATTCGCGTCCCGTCCAGCGTCACCGCCGGCTCGTCCTTGATCGCGGCATAAGCGGCGCGGCGCTTCTGGCTCATCGCCATGCGCTGGTCGAAGGCCTGGGTCAGCGCGCGGGTCGGGCGGACGACCGCGGTCCCGGCATCGCCGTCGACCAGGATCGTATCGCCCTCGTTGGCGATGTGACGGATGTCGGCCAGCTTGCCGACCACCGGCACGCCCATCGCGCGGGCGACGATCGTCATGTGCGCGGTCAGGCTGCCTTCCTCCAGCACCACCGCCTTCAGGCGGCGCTTGTCATATTCCAGCAGTTCGGCCGGCCCCAGGTTGCGGGCGATCAGCACCGTGTCCTTCTGGATCCCGGCCTGCGCCGCCGTCCCCATCCGCCCGCTGACGATCCGCAGCAGCCGGTTGGACAGGTCCTCGAGGTCGTGCATCCGTTCCTTCAGGATCGGGTCGTCGATGTCCTGCATCCGCGCGCGCGTGCGCTGCTGGACGCGCTCGATCGCCGCCTCGGCGGTCAGCCCGCTGTCGATCGCCTCGTTGATCCGCCGCGACCAGCCCTCGTCGTAGGCGAACATCTTGTAGGTCTCGAGGATCTCGTTGTGCTCGCCGACCGTCCCGAACTCGGCGTCGCGGGTCATGTGGTCGATCTGCTCGCGCATCCGGCGGAAGGCGGTGTAGACGCGCGCGCGCTCGGCCTCGGTGTCCTCGGCGACGGTATGCTCGACCACCACGCGCGGCTGGTGGAACACCGCCGCGCCCTTGGCCATGCCCGCGACCAGCTTCAGCCCGGTCAGGCGCTGCGCGCCGGTCTCGCGCCCGCTCGCCCCGCCGTCGGCCAGCCGGGCGCTGGCGATCATCTCGCTCAGCACCATGGCGACGGTCGGCAGCGCCGCGATTGCGACGTCCGCGTAGCGGCGCGGGGC
>CAZKCD010000191.1:0-2781 GCA_964551235.1 uncultured Sphingomonas sp. | reverse complement strand
CGGCATCGACGACGAGGACCTGATCGAGGTCGAGGACATGGTCGTCACCGTGACCATGACCGGCTACATCAAGCGCACCCCGCTCGCCCTCTTCCGCGAGCAGAAGCGCGGCGGCAAGGGCCGCAGCGGCATGAGCACGAAGGACGAGGACATCGTCACCGAGCTGTTCGTGACCTCGACCCACAATCCGGTGCTGTTCTTCACCAATATCGGCCGGGTCTACCGTATGAAGGTCTGGCGCCTGCCGGAGGGCGGGCCGACCGCCAAGGGTCGCCCGATGGTCAATATCCTGCCCTTGGCGGCGGGCGAGACCGTCACCACCGTCCTGCCCCTTCCGCAGGACGAGGAGGAGTGGAAGGACCTGCATATCATGTTCGCGACCGCCCGGGGCACCGTGCGCCGCAACAGCATGGACGCCTTCACCAACATCCCGTCGAACGGCAAGATCGCGATGAAGTTCGGCAACAGCGATGACGGCGAGGAAGGCGAGGAAGACAATCTCGACCGCCTGATCGGCGTCGAGCTGCTGACCGAACAGGACGACGTGCTGCTCGCCACCCGCAACGGCAAGGCGATCCGTTTCAAGTCGACCGACGTGCGCGAATTCCAGAGCCGCGCCTCGATGGGCGTGCGCGGCGTTCGCCTGCTCGAGGACGACCAGGTCATCTCCATGTCGATCCTGCGCCGCCTCGGCACCAGCGCGGAGGAACGCGAGGCCTATCTCAAGGCGCCCCGCTGGCGCGACAATGACGGCGCCGAGGGCCTTTCGCCCGAACGCTACGCCGAGATGGCCGACAACGAGCAGTTCCTGCTGACCATCACCGAGAACGGCTACGGCAAGCGCTCCAGCGCCTTCGAATATCGCCGCACCAACCGCGGCGGCCAGGGCATCATCAACATCGTCACCTCGGACCGGAACGGCGGCGTCGTCGCCAGCTTCCCGGTGCGTCCGGGCGAATCGCTGATGCTGGTCACCGACCAGGGCAAGATGATCCGCACGACCGTCGGCGACATCCGCATCGCCGGTCGCAACACGCAGGGCGTGACCATCTTCAAGGTCGCGAACAACGAACGCGTCGTGTCGGTCGCCAAGATCGAGGAAAGCGACGAGGAAGCGATTGAGCTCGACGGCGGCGACGACCTCGCCCCCGACACGGGCGCGACCGTCGGAGCCGACGAGGCGGCAGGCCCCGCCGACGGCGAGTAGCCGCAGGAACGCGGGCGGTCTCCGTCGCGTTGGTCCCCTAGGATCAATGCGAAAAGGAGACCGCTCATGCCCCTTCCCAACAACGCCCTTGTCCTCGTGACCGACGGCCGCAAGACGCTCTTCTTCCGCAATCACGGCGACCAGAACCAGATCGACCTTCGCACCGAGGCGCATGACGAGCGCGACGATGCCGATTTCGCGCGCGATCTTGCCACCGACGCGCCGGGGTCGGTGCAGCAGTCGGCCGGCCACGGCCACTCGACCTACGAAGAGACGGACTTCAAGCAGCAGGAAGAAGATCGCTGGGCGCATAGCGCTGCCGAAGACGTCAACAAGCGCGCGCTGTCGAACGACTTCGATGCGCTCGCCATCATCGCTCCGCCCAAGACGCTCGGCGAATTGCGCAAGAAACTTCACAAGGAAGCCGAGAAGCGCGTCGTCGTCGAAATCGCCAAGGAAATGACGGGCCGCCCGATTCCCGAGATCGAACAGCTCGTGACCAGCGAGACGAAAGCCGCCCAGCCCGCCGACGTCTAAGGCTGGCCCATCGGGGCCGCCGGCGCTAGGGGGCGGCCCCATGCACTACGACGTTCACATCATCGGCGGCGGCCTCGCCGGATCGGAAGCCGCCTGGCAACTTGCCGAGTCCGGCCTCAAGGTTCGTCTCAGCGAGATGCGCGGCGGCGGCGACAGCACGCCGGCGCACGAGAGCGACCGCCTCGCGGAGATGGTCTGCTCGAACAGCTTCCGCTCCGACGATGCCGAAAGCAACGCGGTCGGCCTCATCCACCAGGAAATGCGCGCGCTCGGCAGTCTCATCATGGCCTGCGCGGAGGCGCATCGCGTTCCCGCCGGCTCGGCGCTGGCGGTCGATCGGACCCTCTTTGCCGAGGAAGTCACGCGCCGCCTGGCGGCCCACCCGAACGTGACCATCGTCCGCGAACGGATCGACGCGCTGCCGACCGACGGGCCGACAATCGTCGCCACCGGCCCCCTCACCGCCCCCGGCCTCGCCGACGCCATCGCCGCCGCGACCGGCACCGGAGCCCTCGCCTTCTTCGACGCCATCGCGCCCATCGTGCACAAGGACAGCATCGACATGTCGGTCTGCTGGTACCAGTCGCGCTGGGACAAGGACCCGATCGGCTCGGGCGGCAAGGATTACATCAACTGCCCGATGACGAAGGAGCAATACGAAGCGTTCGTCGCCGAACTGAACGCGGGCGAAAAAACCGAATTCAAGGAATGGGAGAAAGACACGCCCTACTTCGAAGGCTGCATGCCGATCGAGGTGATGGCCGCGCGCGGGGTCGATACGCTGCGCTACGGGCCGATGAAGGGCGTCGGCCTCGACGACCCGCGCACCGCGACGCCCGAGCATCCCAACGGGCGCTGGCCCTATGCCGTCGTCCAGCTGCGGCAGGACAATGCGCTCGGCACCCTGTGGAACATGGTCGGCTTCCAGACCAAGCTCAAGCATGGCGAGCAGGTGCGCATCTTCCGCACCATCCCCGGACTCGAAAATGCCGAGTTCGCGCGGCTCGGCGGGATCCACCGCAACAGCTTCATCAAGT
>CAZKCD010000190.1:0-2807 GCA_964551235.1 uncultured Sphingomonas sp. | reverse complement strand
GGATCGGGCATCATCAACATCGCCATCTTCGGCGGCGCGGTGATCCCGCTGCTGACCGGGATGATCGCCGATGCCTCGGGCAGCCTTGCCACCGCCTTGCTGCTCCCGGCGCTGTGCTATGCGATCATCGCCGGCTTCGGCATTTACGCCCGGCGGCCCGCGACCGCCTAATCGGCGCTTGGGTTCGGCGCGCCCTGCCGCTACAGGGCGCGCCATGCTGACCGTCAATGGACTGACGGTGCGCCTTGGCGGGCGCACCATCCTCGACCGCGCGAGCGTCGCCATCCGCCCGAACAGCCGCGTCGGGCTGATCGGCCGCAACGGTGCGGGCAAGTCGACCCTGATGAAGGTGATGGTCGGCCAACTGGAGGCCGACGAGGGCGGGGTCGAGATGCCGCGCCGCACGCGCCTCGGCTATATCGCGCAGGACGCGCCGAGCGGGACGCAGACCCCGTTCGAGGCGGTGCTGGCCGCCGATACCGAACGCGCCGCGCTGATGGCCGAGGCGGAGACCTGCACCGACCCCGATCGGCTCGGCCATGTCTACGACCGGCTGATCGCGATCGATGCCTACACCGCCGACTCCCGCGCCGCGCGGATCCTGCTCGGCCTCGGCTTCGACGAGGAGATGCAGGGCCGCCCGCTCGACAACTACTCGGGCGGCTGGAAGATGCGCGTCGCGCTCGCCGCCCTGCTGTTTTCCGCGCCCGACGTGCTGCTGCTCGACGAGCCGTCGAACCACCTCGACCTCGAAGCGACGCTGTGGCTGGAGAATTTCCTCAAAAGCTATCCCGGCACGCTCGTCATCATCAGCCACGAGCGCGACCTGCTCAACAACGTCGTCGACACGATCGCCCACCTCGAGCGCGGCAAGATCACGCTCTATTCGGGCGGCTATGACGATTTCGAACGCCAGCGGGCCGAACGCGCCGCGCAGCTCGCCGCCGCCAAGGCTGCGCAGGACGCGCAGCGCGCCCGCCTGCAGGATTATGTCGCGCGCAACAGCGCCCGCGCCTCGACCGCCAAGCAGGCCCAGTCACGCGCCAAGATGCTGGCCAAGATGCAGCCTATCGCGGCGATGGCCGACGATCCGGGGCTGAGCTTCACCTTCCCGTCGCCCAGCGAACTAAAGCCGCCCCTGATCACGCTCGATCTCGCCGCGGTCGGCTATGCGGGCACGCCCGTGCTGCAGCGGCTGAACCTGCGCATCGACCCGGACGACCGCGTCGCGCTGCTCGGCCGCAACGGCAACGGCAAGACGACGCTCGCCCGCCTGCTCGCCGCGCAGTTGCCGCCGCTCGAAGGCGCGATGAACGCCAGCGGCAAGATGAAGGTCGGCTATTTCACCCAGTATCAGGTCGAGGAACTGCACGGCGACGAGACGCCGCTGCAGCACATGATCCGGGCGATGGACGGCAAGACGCCCGCCGCGGTGCGCGCCCAGCTCGGCCGCTTCGGCTTTTCGGGCGACAAGGCGACGACGCTGACCAGCAAGCTGTCGGGCGGCGAACGGGCGCGCCTCGCGCTGGCGCTCATCACCCGCGACGCGCCGCACCTGCTGATCCTCGACGAGCCGACCAACCACCTCGACGTCGACGCGCGCGAAGCGCTGGTCCAGGCGCTCAACGATTATGACGGGGCGGTCATCCTGATCAGCCACGACCGCCACATGGTCGAACTGACCGCCGACCGGCTGGTGCTGGTCGATGGCGGCAAGGCGATCGATTACCCGGGCAGCATCGACGATTACATCGACTTCATCCTCGGCCGGAACCAACCCAAGACCGACGCAAAGGCCAAGACGTCGAAGGCCGAGCGAAAACCGGCGCTGAGCCGCGACGACGCCAAGGCCCTGAAGCGCGAGGCGCGCGAGGCCGAGGCGGAGTGCGCGAAGCTAGAATCGGAAGTCGCGGCGGTCGATGCCGCGCTGGCCGACCCGGCCTCCGCCGCCCCGGCGCTTGCCAGACTGTCGATGGGCGACCTTGCCAAGCACCGCGCCGCCCTCGCGGACCGCCTCGCCGACGCGGAACGCCGCTGGATGACCGCCAGCGAAAAGCTCGAACAGGAAGCCGCCTGACGTCAGCATTGAAGGGGAGTGGCGCACCCAAGAGGATTCGAACCTCTGGCCTTTGCCTTCGGAGGGCAACGCTCTATCCAGCTGAGCTATGGGTGCGTGAGGCCCGCTTAGCTTGGGCCTTCGCCGCCCGCAAGCGCTCTTGCGCTACCAGCGGATGAAGCGGGGCAGGATCGCCCTCCCGGCCAATGCCAGCGCGGCGACCACCGCGACGTGCCACAGGCCGAGGTGGACGATCTCGTCGTGGCCGCATTCCATCGTCACTGCCGCGGCCCCGATCGCGCCCGCCGCCAGCCCGGCAAGCCAGGCCGCGCGCTCCGGCGCCACCGGCGCCCCGCGGCGCAGCCACAGGCCGAGGAAGGCCAGGCTGGCCGCCCCGCAGGCGAATCCGACGCCGAGGCAACGCTGCCCGGTCTCCGCATCCAGCCCGGCGGCCGCGGCGGGGTCGCCGGCCAGCGCCGCCAGCGCGAGCAACGGGAACAGGCCGAGCGCGGCGACCAGCCACGGCGCCGCCGACGATTGCGCGCCGACCTGCGGACGGGCCATGCGGATCGCCTGTCCGCCCGCCGCCGCGCCGAGCAGGATCATCAGTCCGATCGCCAGCATGATCGCGATCGGCGCGCGCATCGCCAGCACGTCGGGACGAAGGCCGTAGAGCGCTGCCAGCGCGCCCACGCCAGCGAGCGCCAGCGCGGCCAGCACGATCCTGCCGATCCGGCCGTCCTGGCGGGTC
>CAZKCD010000189.1:0-2875 GCA_964551235.1 uncultured Sphingomonas sp. | reverse complement strand
AACCCCGGCGCAGCGATTTGAAGCATGTGTTGCAACGACCGTCTGAAACGGCAGTCGATTGCTGACACTAGAGCGCGCGCACCAGGCGGGTGGCGACGGCGATCCAGGTGGGGTCGGTGATGACCTGCTGGCGGGCGCCGGCGCCGAGCGGAAGGAGCTGGAGCCGGTTGCCCTCGCGCCCGATCAGGCGGCCGAACAGGAAGCGGCCGGCGGGGCGGGGGACAAGGACGTCGCGGTTGAGGGCGCGGGCGAAGTCGGCGGGCTCGAGCGGATCGCACCAAATCTCGTCGCCGGCGCGATAGTCGCCGACCGAGGCCGCGACTGTCATGCCGATCGCGCCGGGCGCGGGCCGGGGCGGGACGATGAGCGTGCGGCGCCTGGGCGCATTGGCCTGGCCGCTGGCGGTGAGGACGGCGGCGACCGCGACTTCGGCCGCGCCGCTGCCCTCGACCAGGTCGCCGGCATCGACCCCGAGCGCGTCGGCGATCCGGTTGAGCCAGCCGACCGAGACGGTGCGGGTGCCGGTTTCGAGCCGGCCGATGGTCTGCGCGGTGGTCGGCGGGTCGCAGCGGGCGGCGACTTCCTCCAGCGTCAGGCCCTTGGCCTTGCGGACTTCACGGATGCGCGTGATCATGGCGGACAATCCTAACCCATATGGTTTTTTCTCTGTCCTACAATTTCGCCTCTGTGGCAAGCCCCATCCGAATCGCAAAGCGGAGGAGGAAGGCATGGGCAATCGGTTGCTGGTCGAACGGGCGCTGGAGGAGGACAAGGTGCTGCGCGGCCGGCGGGCGGTGCGGTCGGTGACGGTCAACGCCGCTGAAAGTCCGCTCGGCTGGCTCCTGGCGCGCGGGCATCTCGTCCGGCGGCAATATGACGCGGGCGAGCGGCTGCGCGTGGATTTCGAGCGGGCGCAACTCGGCGCGCGGGTGACGATGGCGTGGGACGCCGCCCCGATCAGCGGGGCGCGCGGCGGCGCGGGGCCGGGTGCGGAAGCAGGCATGGCCCAGATCGACGCCAAGCGCCGGTTCGACGCGGCGATCGCGGCGGCCGGGCCGGGGCTGAGCGACATCTTGTGGCGGGTGGTGTGCGCGGGGGAGGGCATGCGCGAGGCGGAAAGCGCGCTGGGCTGGCCGGCGCGGGCGGGCAAGCTGGTGCTGACGCTGGCGCTCGACAGGGTCGCGGACTTCTATCGGATCCGCTGATGCTGGCGGGGGCGCAAGGGCGGTGCTAGGCCCGGCGGATCAACAGCCGGAGCGCCCGCGATGATCCTGTTCGGTTCGACCCTGTCGCCCTTCGTCCGCAAGGTGGCGGCCTATTGCCACGAGCGCGGCATCGCCTACGAGCCGATGGTCAGCCCGCCGGGCCAGCCGTCGCCCGAGTTTCTCGCGGCGAGCCCGATGCGCAAGATCCCGGCGATCCGCGACGGCGACTATACGCTCGCCGACAGCAGCGCGATCCTGCACTATCTGGAGGCGAAATATCCCGACGGCGGGCTGCTGCCGGCCGAGCCGGAGTTGCGCGGCCGCGCGGTCTTCTTCGACGAATGGGCCGACACACTGATGGTCGGGTGCCTCGGCAAAATCTTTTTCAATCGCATCGTCGGGCCGCTGTTTCTGGGCATGGCGGGGGACGAGGCGGTGGCCGCGAAGGCCGAGTGCGACGAATTGCCGCCGCTGCTCGATTATCTGGAATCGGTGGCGCCGGACGCGGGCGGGTTCCTGGTCGGCGACCGGTTGACGATCGCGGACCTGGCGATCGCGAGCCCCTTCGCCAACCTAGCCCACCTCGACATCGCGATCGACGAGGGGCGCTATCCGCGGCTGCGCGCCTATGCCGCGCGCATCCTGGCGCGCGACAGTTTCCGGTCGATGGTGGAGCGCGAGCGCACGCTGATCGCGCGGGCCCGCGGCGCATAAGAAAGGCCGCGACGGTTTCCCGCCGCGGCCCCTCAAGGGTCAGGAATGTCGGATAGGCTTACTGGCCGTCCGGCGCCTGAAACTGCTCGCGATCCTCGACCAGTTCACTGCTGGTGTCGTCCTGGCTGGCCGAGCCGACGAAGCCGCCCGAGGGCTTGGTTTCGTTGTCCTGCTCAAGCGAGGAGCCTTCGATGTCGGTGGTCGGGGTCAGGGTCTCGGTCTCGCCTTCCTGCGACGAGAACTTGCCTTCGGGATCGATGCCTTCGTTCGACGTGCCGGTCATGCCCGGCTGGACCGGCTGCGCGGCGTCGTTGTCGAACGGGGTCTTGGTTTCTTCGGTCATGGCTCAAACTCCCTTTTCACTGGCGCCCCCGTTGGCATGGAGACGCGTAAGGAGTGCCTCCCGTTCCGGGGGCCCCGTGCCGGTTTCGACGAACGGATGGGCGGTGGCCTGAGCGGCGGCGTAACGATCGGCCTCGTCGGCCAAAATCGCTCGGGCGCGCGGCGCGGCGATTTGCGACGAAACGAAAAAGGCCGCCGGGCGCGATGCCCGACGGCCTGATTTTCGTCGGTCCGAGGACGCGCCGTTTAGGCGGCGGTCTCGTCCGTGTCGGTCGCTTCAGCGGCCGGCGCGTCGGCCGAAGCCTCCTCGTCGGTCGGCAGTTCGCCCGGTTCGGCGTTCGGATCGAAGTCCTCGGTGAAGCCCGTGGTTTCGCGTTCGAACATCTGCGCCATCACGTCCACGCCCTGGGCCTGGAGGTCGGCTTCTTCCGGCGAGCGGGCGACGTTGACCGTGACGGTCGCGGTCACTTCGGCGTGAAGGACGACCTTCACCTCGTGCATGCCGATCGCCTTGATCGGGCGGCCGAGCACGACCTGGCTCTTGGCGACCTTGACGCCGTCGGCTTCGAGCGCCTCGACGATGTCGCGGGCCGAGACCGAGCCGTAGAGCTGGC
>CAZKCD010000188.1:0-2932 GCA_964551235.1 uncultured Sphingomonas sp. | reverse complement strand
CCATGACTCGGCGCTTCCGACAGGCGCACGTTGCGCGGGACGATCGTGTCGAACACCGCCGGCCCGAGGCACGCCTTCACGTCGTCCGCGACCTGCTGCGACAGGTTGTTGCGGCGGTCGAACATGGTCAGCACGACGCCCAGGATCTCCAGCGACGGGTTAATTCCCTGCCGCACACGCTCGACCGTCTGCAGGAGCTGCGACAAGCCTTCCAGTGCGAAGAATTCCGACTGGAGCGGCACCAGCAGTTGTTGCGCCGCGACCAGCGCGTTGAGCGTGAGCAGGCCGAGCGACGGCGGGCAGTCGATCAGGCACACGTCCCAGCGCCGCGCTCCGGCCGTATCGAGCGCGATCTTCAGCCGCTCGGTGCGCCGCTCCATGTCGACCATCTCGATTTCCGCGCCCGATAAGTCGACGGTCGCGGGGACGACGTCCAGCCGCGGCACCTTGGTCGCGATCGCAGCGGCTTCGACGTCGCAGGCGCCGATCAGCAAATCGTAACTGGAACGCTCGCGCTGGTCGCGCGGGATGCCGAGGCCGGTCGACGCATTGCCCTGCGGATCAAGGTCGACCAGCAGCACGCGGCGCCCGATGGCGGCCAGCGCGGTTGCCAGGTTGATGGCGGTCGTGGTCTTGCCCACGCCCCCCTTCTGGTTCGCAACGACGATCCGGATCATCCCCTACCCCTTCCGACGCACGTTGTCGGCCACGAGAAGTGCCGCTTCGGCATCGGTACGGCTCGGGACCAACGTAAACCTACCCTGCCATGAGCCGCGCAGCGCTTCCAGTTCGGATTGCGCGCTACGCCCTTTCATCAACAGATATCTGGTCGAACTGTGGGCCAAATGTCGACTTATCCCGAAGAGGTCGGCCGCCTTGGCCACCGCGCGGGCCGTGATGACGTCAAAATGTCCGGTGGCTCCCTGCGCCTTGGCATGGACGATCGCCACGTTGGACAAGCGCAGCGCCTCCGCCGTCGAACGCAGGAAATCAATCCGCAGGCGCCGTGGCTCGACGAGGGTGACGGGATCGCCGGTCAGAATCGCGACAACCATGCCCGGCAAGCCCGGCCCCGAACCGAGATCGACCCATGTGTCGCCCGCACTCGCAAGCGGTACGAGCTGGGCGCTGTCGAAAATGTGGCGCGTCCACACCTCGTCGACCGTCGAGCGAGCGATCAGGTTTTGCCGCTCATTCTCCGCGAGCAAGAGCGCGACGTATTCATCGAGCGTCGCGCGTGTTTCACGTGAAACATCGCGCCCAACGACCTCTTCGAGAGTCATGCCGCCATTCGCCGGGCGATGGCGACATGGAGTGCCGCGAGCGCCGCGGGCGTGATGCCGGGCACCCGTGATGCCTGGTCGATCGTCTCCGGGTTCGCCCGTTGCAGACGCTCGATCGACTCGGCCGATAGCCCCGGCACCTGGGCGAAGGCGAAGCCGGCGGGGATGCTGACGCGACCGTCCCGCTCGATCGCTGCCCACTCCCGCTGTTGCCGCTCGACATAGGGCGCGTACAGCGCGTCCGCCTGTCCTTCCTCGGTGAGCGCGAAGGCCG
This sequence comes from uncultured Sphingomonas sp., assembly GCA_964551235.1. Lineage (GTDB taxonomy): Bacteria > Pseudomonadota > Alphaproteobacteria > Sphingomonadales > Sphingomonadaceae > Sphingomicrobium. The sequence goes on along the minus strand of CAZKCD010000188.1, from coordinate 1,375 downwards.
GGTCGCCGCGCGAGGCAATATGTCCCTCGATCTGTTGTCGGCGCCGCTCGCCCACGACCCCGATTGCAAGCGCGTCCGCCCCGAGACGCGTGGTGGCGTTGTCGGCCCGCAAGGCGAGGCGATACTCCGCCCGTGCCGTCATCATGCGGTACGGCTCTTCCACCCCCTGCAAGGTGAGATCGTCAATCATCACGCCGATGTACGAGGTTCGACGATCGAAACGGTGCGGCGCAAGATCAAGGGCATGCGCCGCGGCATTGATCCCAGCCGCGAGGCCCTGCGCAGCCGCCTCCTCATAGCCGGTCGTTCCGTTAATCTGCCCGGCCAGAAACAGCCCGCGAAGATCGCGATGCTCCAGCGTCGTCGCCAGTCGCCGCGCGTCGGCATATTCATATTCGACGGCATAGCCCGGCCGCGCGATGGCAACCCGCTCCAGCCCGGGGATCGTCCGAAGGAAGGCCTCCTGCACGTCGACGGGCAGCGAGGTACTGATCCCGTTCGGATAGACCAAGGCGTCGTCGAGGCCCTCAGGCTCGAGGAAGATCTGGTGGCCGTCGCGGTCGCCGAACCGCTTGATCTTGTCCTCGATCGACGGGCAGTAGCGTGGACCACGCCCCTCGATCGCGCCCGCAAACAACGGCGATTGATCGAAATTTTCGCGGATGACGTCATGCGTGGCCGCGGTGGTGCGGGTGATGGCACAGGCCAGCTGCGGGGGACCTTCCCCCTCCACCAGCGCGGACATCGTCCAGCGCTCACGGTCGCTCGGCTGCGCCTCGGTCAGCGACCATTCGTTCGTACGGACATCAAGCCTCGGCTGAGTCCCGGTATTCAGCCGACCCTTATCTATTCCCAGCTCGCGGACCTGGTCCGCCAACGCATCCGACGCACGCTCGCCCGTGCGCCCACCGGGCATCCGCTCGAGACCCAGAAAAAGCGCTCCCGCAAGAAACGTGCCCGTCGCGATGACGACCGCCGGCGCGGCGATCGCCCTTCCATCCACGACGACGCCCCGGACGGCACCGGCCTGTACCAGCAAACGCTCCGCTTCGCCGACAAGCAACTCGACGGCATGGTCGGCCATCAGCGCAACGATCGCCTCGCGATACAAACGTCGGTCGGCCTGGATGCGCGGCCCGTGCACCGCGCTGCCCTTGCTGCGGTTCAGCATGCGGCGATGAATCGCCGCCCGGTCGGCTGCCCTGCCCATCAGCCCGTCGAACACGTCGAGCTCACGCACCAGGTGGCCCTTGCCCACACCGCCGATCGACGGGTTGCAGCTCATCTGGCCCAAGTCTTCGGCTCGGAACGTCACGAGGCCGACGCGCGCGCCACGGCGGGCCGCGGCAGCCGCAGCCTCGCATCCGGCATGGCC
>CAZKCD010000187.1:1613-2935 GCA_964551235.1 uncultured Sphingomonas sp. | reverse complement strand
CATCATGCCCGCTGCCGCCCAACGCATCAATCCCGCCGCTTCCCCCGCCGCCGGGCGCGCCCTATGATCGCGGCCGATGGGGGATGGGCTCGTCTTCGGCTGGCGCACGGCGATCCTGGCGGTCGCGTTCGGCCAGTTGCTGCTGCTGGCGTGGGCGCTGGTCCGGCCGCTGCGCAACCGGGTCGCCAACCGCACGCTGGCCGCCTTGCTGGTCGTGCTGGCGGGCATGATTACCCCGTGGATGATCGGGTTCGCCGGATTCTACGACAAGTGGCGCGAGCTGAGCTTCCTGCCGGTCGCCATCTCGCTCGCCATCGCGCCGCTCGCCTACCTTTACGTGCACAGCCTGGTGACGGGGCGCTGGCCCGCGCGCGGATGGCGGCATTTGCTGCCGGCCGCGGTGCAGTTCGCCTATCTGGCGGGGGCGTTCGCGCTCCTTCGCCAGCCGTTCAAGAACGAATGGATGAGCAGCAGTTCGCTGGCCTACGACGTGATCGTCGGGGGCGGGGTGGTGGTCGGGCTGGCGGCCTATGGCGTGGCGGCGCGGCGGCTGATCAAGCGCTACGGCGCGGCGCTGGCGCGCGAGCGGAGCGACGATCATCGCTTCGCGCTGGCATGGCTGGAGCGGGCGGTGGCGGCGCTGTTCGTGCTGTTGGCGGTGTGGACCGCCTACGGCCTGTGGGACCTCGTCGCGCCGCTCGGTTACCGCGGGCTGATGGGGCTGTACGTCGCGATCGCCGCCTTCGCCCTGTTCCTCGGGATCGAGGGGTGGCGCCATTCGGCGCTGCCCTTCCCGACGCTGGAATCGCTGGCGCAGCCAGCGGCCGCCGGCAAGGACTGGAGCGCGAAGGCCGGCGAGTGGGCCGAGCGGGTGCGCGCCGAGCGGCTCTACGCCGATCCCGAGCTCAGCGTGCCGCGGCTGGCGCGGCTGCTCGGCACCAACACGGCCTATGTCAGCCGCGCCTTCAACGAGGGGCTTGGGCAGAATTTTTCGACCTTCATGAACCGGCTGCGGGTCGAGGAGGTGGCCGAGCGGCTGCGCGCCGGGGCAGATGCCGACCTGCTCGACCTCGCGCTCGACAGCGGCTTCAGTTCGAAGGCGAGCTTCAACCGCGTCTTCCGCGCGGCCTTCGGCTGCAGCCCGTCGGCCTACCGCCGCGCGAACGGCTCAAAATCGAAATAATCGCCGCCGCGCGGCAAAGTGAGGCGACGGCCGGCGAGCGGGACGGCATCGTCGGGGGCATGATGATGCTGAACCGACGCCAGATGATCGCCGCCGGCGGGGCCACCCTGCTCGCCGCCCCCGCCACCCTCCGCGCCGC
>CAZKCD010000187.1:0-1513 GCA_964551235.1 uncultured Sphingomonas sp. | reverse complement strand
TGGCCTACGCCCGCGCCGACGGAAGCAACGACGCCAAGCGCGTGAAGCAGATGGCGATGCGTGGCACCGACCGGCTGGAGACCTTCGACATTTTCCAGGGGCTGCTGCGGCCGCCGGTCGATGGCCACTTCCGCCTGCGCTATCGCACGCCCGACGGGCGCGGCGGGGAGGGCACGTTCGCGGCGCTCACCGCGGCGCAGCGGCTGGCGACGCGCCGGACGATCGAGACCAATGGCGCGACCGAGCCATTCTGGACCTGGGCGGTGACGGACGGTGTCGCGACGCTGACCATGCCGAGCTGGGTGATGTATAACGGCAAGTGGGACTGGCAGGCGTGGCTGACCGAGCGGCTCGACACGCTGAAGGGGGCGAAGGGCCTGATCCTCGACCTGCGCGACAATGAGGGTGGCAACGAGTGCGGGAACGCCATCCTCGCGCGCCTCGCCCCGCGCGACCTCGACTTCCCCGGCTATCGCGAACTGGTCCGCTATCGGCGCACGCCGAAGGACCTCGACCCCTATCTCGACACGTGGGACGACAGCTTCCGCTCGATCGGCGAGACGGCGCGCGACGTCGGCAACGGCTTTTACGAGCTGGGCAAGGAAGCGACCGACACGATCCCGGCGGTGGGCCCGCGGCTCGACCTGAAGGTCGCGGCGCTGGTCGGGCCGACCAACAGTTCGGCGACCTTCGCCTTTGCCCGCCGGGCGCAGGAATCGGGGCTGGTGCGGCTGTTCGGCGAACCGACCGGGGGCAACCTGAGGGGAATCAACGGCGGCGCTTATTATTTCGTTCGCCTGCCGGGCAGCGGGCTGGAATTCGACGTGCCGATCAAGGGCTATTACCCGATGACGCCGCAGCCCGACCGCGGCGTCCTGCCCGACGTCGCGGTGCGCCCCAACATCGCGGACATCGCCGCGGGCCGCGACCCCGTGATGGCCGCGGCCCGCGCCTGGATCGCGCGCGGCTAGAAGCGCAGGGGCACGACCTTGCGCACGCCGTCGAGCTTGCAGAGCGTGTCCACGACGTCCTGGCCGATCGCGCCGTCGACGGCGACCAGCGAGGCCGCGTCGCCTCGGGCCGCGCGGCGGCCGAGGTTGAAGGTCGCGATGTTGATGCCCGCCTCGCCCAGCGTCGTGCCGAGCTTGCCAATGAAGCCGGGGCTGTCGGTGTTGACGATGTAGAGCATTGAGCCGGCGAGCTCGGCCTCGATCTCGATCCCGAACAATTCGACGAGGCGCGGCGCGTTGGCGCCGAACAGCGTGCCGGCGACGCGGCGGACGCCCTTGTCGGTGGTCGCCTCGACCGCCACCAGCGTCTGGTAGGCGCCTTCGCGGTCGTGGCGCACCTCGCGCACGTCGAGCCCGCGCTCCTTGGCGAGCACGGGCGCGTTGACCATGTTCACCGTGTCCGAATAGGTCCCCATGAGGCCGGCCAACACGGCGCCGGTGATCGGCTTGGGGTTGAGCTGCGCGGCGGCGCCCTCGACCTCGATCGAGACGCCCTTGATGTC
>CAZKCD010000186.1:0-2940 GCA_964551235.1 uncultured Sphingomonas sp. | reverse complement strand
TCGATCCGGTCGACGAGGCCGAGGCGGATCGCGCAGCGGCGGCCGTCGAGCGCGCGGAACAGCAGCACGCTGTCCTCGCGCTTGGTGGCGATGGCCTGCGCCTCGGCGACGCGGGCGGCGCGTTCCTGGATTTCGAGGCGGACGCCGCCGACCTCGGCAACCCCGGCGGGATCGAACAGGAGAATGGGGCTACCGTCGTCGGCCAGCGTGGTGCCGGCGTAGAGGCCGGTCGCCATGACGGCGGGCGCGGCGGGCTTTACCACCAGTTCCTCGTGATCGTGGATGCGATCGACCGCCAGCGCGTAGACGTCCCCGCCGGCGGGGCGGAGGACAACCATCGTGCGGTCGGCGTCGGCGACGTCGCTGGGCACGCCGAGCACGTCCGCGAGGCTGAGTTCGGGCACGCGGCGGCCGCGGATGGTGGCGATTCCGGCGCCGCCCACTTTCTCGAGCGTGACCGAGGTGCCGTTAACCTTGACGATCTCGTCGATCGCGGCGCGCGGGATGGCGAAATGCTGGCCGCCGATGGACACGGTCAGCGCGGGAATGATGGTGAGCGTGAGCGGGACGCGGAGCGTCATGCGCGTGCCCTTGCCCGGCGCGGAATCGACTTCGACGGTGCCGCCGATTCGCTCGATGTTCGAGCGGACGACGTCCATGCCGACGCCGCGCCCCGAGATGGCGGTGACTTCCTGCGCGGTGGACAGGCCGGCCTCGAAGATGAGCGCGAGGCGCTCGCGATCGGTGAGACGTGCGGCCTCGCCGGCTTCGACGATCCCGGCGGCGAGCGCCTTGTCGACGAGGCGCTTGCCGTCGATGCCCTTGCCGTCGTCGGCGATGTCGATGAGGATCTGGTTGCCCGACTGGCGGGCCGAAACGGTCAGCAGGCCGATTTCGCGCTTGCCGGCCTTGAGGCGCTCGGCGGGGCGCTCGATCCCGTGGTCGACCGCGTTGCGGATGATGTGGGTCAGCGGATCGCGGATCATCTCGATCATCTCGCGGTCCAGTTCGACGTCGCCGCCGTCGATATCGACCAGCACCTGCTTGCCGAGTTCGGCCGACAGGTCGCGGACCATGCGCGGCAACGCGACGAACAGATTCTCGATCCGCTGCATGCGCGTGCGGGTGATGGCGTCGCGCATCTCGGCGATGATGCCCGACAGGCGCTCGAAGGCGCCGTCGACGGTGACGTCGGATTCGCTTTCGCGCAGGCGGCGGGCGAGTTCGTTGCGGGCCAGCACCATGTCGGACACGCCCGACATCATGCGGTCGAGCAGCTCGACGGACAGGCGAATGGTGCGCGGCGCGGCGGACGGCGTGGACTTGGCTTCCGATGCGGCGACCGGGGCGGCGGTGGCGGCCGGCTCGGCGCGGGCCGAGAGAGCCTCGATGAGGTCGCCGTCGTCGCCCTCGGGAATGGCATTGCCCTCCTCGATGGCGCCGATCATTTCGCCGATCCGGTCGATCACGGCGAGCACCGCGCTGACGAGCGCGGCGTCGGGGGTGCGGCGGCCGGCGCGAACGTCGGCGAGCGCGTCCTCGGCGGCGTGGCTCAGCGCCTCGAGGCGCGGGAAATCGAAGAATCCGCAATTGCCCTTCACCGTGTGGACGAAGCGGAAGATGCTATCGAGGCGCGCGCGGTCGTCGGGCGCGGCTTCCCAGGCGACGATTTCCCCGCCCAGGGCTTCGAGCATTTCCCGGCATTCGGCTACGAAATCGGCAATCAGATCGTCCATGAACCGGTCGGGCCTTCGCGATTGGTGTCGCGGGCCTTGTGACCGACAAATGGTTAAGGCCGCGTTATCCCTGGGACGGGAGCGTCACGCCTATCAGCAGGGCTTCGGCACCGGGTTCGGACAGGCGGATCTGGCCGCCCGCTTCCGCCGCCAGCCCGTGCGCGAGCCAGGCGCCGGCCGCGCGCGGCTGAACCTCCCCCGCCGCGCCGCCGCTGAGGATCGTCTCGCGCAGCGTCGGATCGAGCAGGATGCGCGGCCCTTCGGCGCGGATCACCATCTCAAGGGCGCCGCCGCTGTCCTCGACCCCGACGTCGAGACGCCCGCCGCGCACGAGGGCGTCACCGGCAATCAGCGCGAGGTTCAGGAGAAGCTTGGTGGCTTCCTTGGGCAGGGTGTCGGCCTCCACCATCCAGCCCAGTTCCACCGGCTTGTCCCCGCCGAACAGGCCTTCGAGCGCGTTCTTCGATTCCTGGGTGTCGATCATCGCGCCGTAGCCGCCGCCCGCGCCGAACGCGATGCGGAAGAATTTGAGCTTGTTGGCGCTGGCCCGAGCGCTCTCCGTCAAGAGTTCGAGGCAGCGCTCGCGCATTTCCGGATCGGGCTCGTCCGCCATCAGTTCGAGGCCATTGTTGAGCGCGCCCACGGGCGAGAGCAGGTCATGGCACAGGCGGGAACACAACAGGCTTGCGAGATCGATGGCGTTCATGGGCCAAATCCATGCGGCAGGGGCATATTGAATGCAACAGGGCGCGCCCCATATCCGACGCATGGCCGGGGGGCACAGTACGATTGAGATCGCCTTAGGCGAACAGCATGCGGGATGGCGGCTCGACCGCGCCCTTGCGGATGCCTTCCCTTCCCTGTCGCGTGAGCGGTTGAAGGCGCTGACCAAGAGCGGGGCGCTGACCCGCGACGGCGCGGCGGTGCGCGACCCGTCGATGAAGGTCGCCGGGACCGAGACGTTCGCGCTCGACGTGCCCGCGCCCGAGCCGGCGCATAACGAGGCGCAGGACATTCCGCTGGTCGTCGTTCACGAGGACAAGCATCTGCTGGTCGTCGACAAGCCGGCCGGCCTGGTGGTTCATCCGGCGGCGGGCAACCGCGACGGGACGCTGGTCAATGCCCTCCTCCACCATTGCGCCGGGCAATTGTCGGGCATCGGCGGGGTCGCGCGGCCGGGCATCGTCCACCGCATCGACAAGGA
>CAZKCD010000185.1:0-2957 GCA_964551235.1 uncultured Sphingomonas sp. | reverse complement strand
CGCCGCGCCCGGCGACGCCGGCGCCCGCACCCTCGGCCAGCGCCGAACCCGCGCCGCCGGCGGCCGAGCCCGCCAACGGGACGGCGCCCGTGCAGTGACGTTCAGCGCCGGTCAAGCCGGCGCGCGCAAGCCTTCGACCCGCCAAACGTAACGACCAGGAAGACCCATGTTCAAACGACTGACCCTGCTTGCCGCCCTTGCCGCGACGGCCCTGACGCCGGCCCTCGCCCAGCGCCGCGTGCCGACGCCGGAGGAGCGGATCGAGCGCCTCGAGAAGCAGGTCAACCAGGTGCAGCGCCGGGTCTATGGCAAGCAGCCGGTCGACACCGCGGGCTACACGCTCGACCCGGCGGTGACGCAGTCGGACCTCGCCAACGTCACCGAGCGGCTGGACGCGATCGAGCGGCAGATGGCCGACCTGGTGCGCACCAGCGAGGAGAATAGCAACCGGCTGGCGACGATGGAGGCGCAGCTGCTGCAGATGCGCGCGGCGGCCGAGCGGCGCGAGCGCGAGGCGCCGGTCGTGGACGAGCCGGTGGAGTCGACCGAGCCGGGCGAACTGCGCGACGGCCCGCCGCCGCGGTCGGGCCCGAAATATGAGAATCGCGACGAACCGGCCGACCCGCCGGTCGCGCGGCCCGTCCGTCCGGTGGCCAAGGGCGACCCCAATTTCGACGCCGCGGGCGAGGAGGCCTATGACGTCGGCTACCAGCTGTGGACGCAGAAGCGTTACGACCAGGCGATCACCGCGCTTCGGGCGATGGCGTCGTCCTTCCCCGGGCACCGCCGCGTGAGCTGGGCCAACAACCTCGCCGGGCGCGCCCTGCTCGACAAGGGCGAGTATCGCGCCGCCGCCGAGGCACTGCTCGCCAATTACCGCGCCAACCCGCGCGGCGAGCGCGCGCCCGACAGCCTGTTCTACCTCGGGCAGGCCTCGTTCAAGCTCGGCCAGCCGGCGCAGGCGTGCAAGGCCTATGCGGAGCTGGAGAATGTCTATGGCGCCTCGCTGCGCGCCGAGCTGGCCCGCCAGCTGACGGCCGCAAAAGCCGCGGCAAAGTGCTGATCCTCTGCTAGATAGCGGCGGGTGGACGCCCGCCTGATTCCCGACGCCGCGCTGCTCGCCCGTTTCCGCGGCGACCTCGACGCCTTGTCCGCGCCGGACGAACGGGTCGGGATCGCGGTGTCCGGCGGGCCGGACAGCCTGGCGTTGCTGCTGCTCGCCGCCGCCGCGCGGCCGGGGCAGGTCGAGGCGGCGACCATCGACCATGGCCTGCGCAAGGAGAGTGCCGGGGAGGCGCGCTTCGTCGCGGGTATCTGCGGGCGGCTCGGCATCCCCCACCATGTCGTGCGGGTCAGCGTGGCGCGCGGCGCGAGCGTGCAGGCGCAGGCGCGCGCCGCGCGCTACCGCGCGCTGGGCGACTGGGCGGTCGAGCGCGGGCTCGAGGCGGTCGCCACCGCCCACCATGCCGACGACCAGGCCGAGACGTTGCTGATGCGCCTGGCGCGCGGGGCCGGCCTGTCGGGCCTGTCGGCGACGCGGCGGCGGCGCGTGCTGGAACCCGGCATCCACCTCGTCCGCCCGTTGCTCGGCTGGCGGCGACAGGACCTCGCCGCCATCGTCGGCGCCGCCGGGCTGGAAGCGGTCGACGATCCCGCCAACCGCGACCCGCGCCACGACCGCAGCCGTTTCCGCGGGCTGGTCGAGCGGTCCGACTGGGCCGACAGCGAGCGGCTGGCGCTGAGCGCGCAATGGCTGGCCGAGGCCGAGGAGGCGATCCTGTGGTCGGTCCGCACCCTGGCCGACACGCGGCTGGTCGCGGACGGGCCGGGCCTGTCGCTAAGCGCCGGCGACCTTCCCCGCGAGCTGCAGCGGCGGCTGCTGCTGGCCGCCTTCGACCGGCTGGACGCGCCGCGGCCGCGCGGGCCCGAACTGGACCGCGCGCTGCGGGCGCTGGCGGAGGGCCGAACGGTGACGCTGGGCGGGCTGAAGCTGCGGGGCGGGGCCCGCTGGCGGCTTACCCCGGCCCCGCCGCGACGGGGCGGTTAGAGGAATCCGCGCTGGATCATTGTCATTAGGGCGGATGCGCCTATCTTTGCCCTGACCCCTTTTTTTGCGAGCGCACCGGCGATGGACGAGAAGAAGCCCAACAATCCCTGGACCAAGTCCCTGTTCATCTGGATGGCGATCCTGCTCGGCCTCGTCCTGTTCACGCAGGCGCTGGGCGGATCGCGCGAGCCGGCGGCGGGCACCATGACCTACAGCGAATTCGCCAACCAGGTCGCCGAGGGCAACGTCAAGAACGTCACCATCGCGCGCACCAGCACGGGCGATTCCAACATCACCGGCACGCTGACCGACGGCAAGACGTTCGCCACCACCGCGCCGGCCGATGCGCAGGTGACCGCCAAGCTGGAGCAGAAGGGCGTCAACATCCAGGCCAAGCAGGAGCAGGGCACCAGCATCTGGCTGCTGCTGCTCTACAATTCGCTGCCCTTCCTGCTGATGATCGGCATCGCCATCTTCATCATGCGGCAGATGCAGAAGAACAGCGGCGGCGGCGCGATGGGCTTCGGCAAGAGCCGCGCCAAGATGCTGACCGAAAAGCACGGCAAGGTGACCTTCGCCGACGTCGCCGGCATCGACGAGGCGCGCGAGGAACTGCAGGAAATCGTCGAATATCTGAAGGACCCGGGCAAGTTCGCGCGGCTGGGCGGCAAGATCCCCAAGGGCGCTTTGCTGGTCGGCAGCCCCGGCACCGGCAAGACCCTGCTGGCGCGCGCCATCGCCGGCGAGGCGGGCGTGCCCTTCTTCACCATTTCCGGCTCCGACTTCGTGGAGATGTTCGTCGGCGTCGGCGCGAGCCGCGTGCGCGACATGTTCGAGCAGGCCAAGAAGTCGGCGCCGTGCATCGTCTTCATCGACGAAATCGACGCGGTCGGCCGCCATCGCGGCGCGG
>CAZKCD010000184.1:0-2971 GCA_964551235.1 uncultured Sphingomonas sp. | reverse complement strand
GTGTAGACGATGAACGTGTCGGTGGTGATCGCGAAGATCGCCGGCACGCTGTCGACCGCGAAGACGAGGTCGGCGAGGTTGATGACCACCAGCGCCAGGAACAAGGGCGTCGCGGCGGTCACCATCTTGCCGGTCTTGCTGTCGGCGACCTTCACGAAGAAATGCTGGTCGTGAAGCTCGGGCGTCACGCGCATGTGCTTCGAGATCCACTTCACCACCGGGTTGTTCGCGACGTCCATCGGCTGGTCGCCGGCGAAGAACATCTTGATGCCGGTGAAGATCAGGAAGGCCGCGAAGATATAGAGCACCCAATAGGCCTGGCTGACCAGCGCCGCGCCGCCCGCGATCATCAGGCCGCGCAGCACGATCACCGCCAGGATACCCCACAGCAGCGCGCGATACTGGTATTTCGGCGGAATCGCGAAGTAGCTGAAGATCAGGCTGATCACGAAGACGTTGTCGATCGACAGCGCCTTTTCGATGAAGAAGCCGGTGTAATATTTCATGCCGAGGTCGGCGCCGCGTTCCATCCAGATCCACGCGCCGAAGGCCAGCGCGATGGTGATGTAGAAAGCGCTCAGCTTGAGCGATTCGGCGATTCCCATCTCGCGGTCCTCCTTGTGGAGGACGCCGAGGTCGAATACCGTCAGCGCGGCGACGATGCCGAGAAAGGCCAGCCAAAACCAGGCCGGCGTGCCGAGCCAGTCGGCGAACAGAAATTCCATGATGTCAGACCCCTGTCAGAAAGGTGGTAGGGACGCGCCGGGCGTGAAGGCGTTCGAACCCGGCGCGCCCCGCCCCGTCAGCCGGCGGCTTTCGGGGATCGGATGAGCCGGTGCATCAGGTCCTTGGCCCTGAGCTTGAGTTTCTTGAGCCGCTGCGTCGCGAACGGATCGGGCAGCCGGCGCCGCTGTTCACGGCGCAGCGCCTCGTCGATCCGCTGGTGGACGAGCATCAGGCGGAAAAGCCTGCGGGACATGATCTTCTCCTCTTCAAAAGCGTGGCTTTCGATCGGAGTGTCCGGTGGATCGAGGGGGAGGGAGGAAGGCCTCGAATCGCACCGGAAACTCCGATGCGGTCCGACATCACGCCAGTAAGTGGCGCCAGAGGGGCCCGGTCCGCCCCGACTAAATGCGACAAAAGCGATCTTGTTTCAAGCCGGTCGGATTTTTTTGCGCCGGAGGGGCTCTTTCCGGCCGGTCCGGCCCCGTTCGTGTCCCGTCCGCAACAGCTCCCTCTGGCGACGCCCCGACAGGCCTATTTTTTTCATTAACTATTCATTTTTGAGTTGCGTTCGAATCCCGATTGGCCACTATATGTAGCGTTACGTCGGGGGACGCTCTCAATCTATTGTGATTGGGGCTGAAGATACCTATCTTCAGCAAGCGACGACGCATGGGCCCTGTGGATATCGGGGACGGCGGCCAGAAAACCCCCTCGAGGTAGCAAAAATGGTCTAGGCTCGGAGCATCGGCGCCGAGTCGAACATTAGAAGAACAAGCGATCGCCGGATCGCGCAAGGTACGGGGTGAGGTTATGGACTTTTCGACGGGCAGCGACGTTCCCACCGGGGATGTGACGGCGACCACCGCCAAGCGCGACAGCAAGACGGTCGACGCCCGCGCGTTCGACATCGTCACCGACGAATCGCGCGACGCGCTCCTGACCGAATTCGGCAAGGAGACGCTGAAGGACCGCTACCTGCTCCCCGGCGAGAATTACCAGGACCTCTTCGCCCGCGTCGCCTCGGCCTATTCGGACGACCAGGACCACGCCCAGCGCGTCTACGACTATATCTCGCGCCTGTGGTTCATGCCCGCCACCCCCGTCCTGTCGAACGGCGGCACCGGCCGCGGCCTGCCGATCAGCTGCTATTTGAACTCGGTCAGCGACAGCCTCGACGGCATCGTCGGCACGTGGAACGAGAATGTCTGGCTGGCGTCCAAGGGCGGCGGCATCGGCACCTATTGGGGTAGCGTGCGCGGCATCGGCGAGCCGGTCGGCCTCAACGGCAAGACCAGCGGCATCATCCCGTTCGTGCGCGTCATGGACAGCCTGACGCTGGCGATCAGCCAGGGCTCGCTGCGCCGCGGCTCGGCCGCCGTCTACCTCGACGTCTCCCACCCCGAGATCGAGGAGTTCCTCGAAATCCGCAAACCCTCGGGCGACTTCAACCGCAAGGCGCTGAACCTGCACCACGGCGTGCTGATCACCGACGAGTTCATGGAATGCGTCCGCGAGGGCAGCGACTTCACCCTGCGCAGCCCGAAGGACGGCAGCGAGCGCGGCAAGGTCAATGCCCGCGCCTTGTTCCAGAAGCTGGTCGAAACCCGCCTCGCCACCGGCGAGCCCTACATCGTCTTCTCCGACACCGTGAACCGCACGATGCCCAAGCATCACCGCGATCTCGGCCTCAAGGTCTCGACCTCGAACCTGTGCTCGGAAATCACCCTGCCGACCGGCCGCGACCACCTCGGCGCCGATCGTACCGCGGTCTGCTGCCTCAGCTCGCTCAACCTCGAGACGTGGGACGAGTGGAACGGCGACAAGCTGTTCATCGAGGACGTGATGCGGTTCCTCGACAACGTGCTCAGCGACTATATCGCCCGCGCGCCGGACGAGATGGCGCGCGCCAAGTACAGCGCCGAGCGCGAACGCTCGGTCGGTCTCGGCGTGATGGGCTTCCACTCCTTCCTCCAGGCGCGCGGCCTGCCGTTCGAAGGCGCCATGGCCAAGTCGTGGAACATGAAGATCTTCAAGCACATCCGCGCGCAGGTCGACGAGGCCTCGATGATGCTCGCCCAGGAACGCGGCCCCTGCCCGGACGCCGCCGACATGGGCGTGATGGAGCGCTTCAGCTGCAAGATGGCGATCGCGCCGACCGCGTCGATCAGCATCATCTGCGGCGGCACCTCGGCCTGCATCGAGCCCATTCCGGCCAACATCTACACCCACAAGACCCTCTCGGGCA
>CAZKCD010000183.1:0-2977 GCA_964551235.1 uncultured Sphingomonas sp. | reverse complement strand
CCGGCATAGCCCGCCGCAAGCATTTCACCGAAGCCGCCGATCGAGGTCAGCGGGGTGCGCAGTTCGTGGCTCATGTTGGCGACGAAGTCGGTCTTGACCCGGTCGGCGTCCTCCAGCGCGGTGGCGCGCTCGCGCAGCGCCGCCTCGATGCGCGTGCTGTCGGTGACGTCGACCATGGTGAACAGCGCGTTGCCGTCGGGCAGCGGGACCGCGGCATATTCGAAATGGCGCCCGTCGGTCATCGACAGGCGCCCGGTGCCCGACTGGCGGCCGGTCGTCGTGTCGCGCACCATTTCGCGGACCTGTGCCGCCTCGGTCGGGTTGACCAGCTTCTTGGCCATCGCCGGCACCAGCTCGTCCACGCGCGGATGCCCGGTCAGCCATTCCTCGTCGAGGTCCCACAGCTGGCTGAAGCGCCGGTTCCACAAATACAACCGGCCATCCGACGCGAAGACGCTGATCACTTCGAACAGATTGTCGAAGGTCGCGGTCCGCACGCGCAGCAGCGTGTCGCGGGCCGACGCCAGCCGCACCTGCTCGGTCCGGTCCTCGAAGATCATGCGCAGGCCGCCGTCGGGAAGCGGCTGGGCCACGACGTGCCAGTGATCGCCGTTGGCCAGCGTCCAGTCCTCGCTGACCAGTTCCTCGGTGGAGGTGAACAGGCCGCGGCGTTCCGCCTTCCAAGCGGGGAAATCGCGCACTTCGGGGAGGCGGGCGTTTTCACGCATGCGGTCGATCAGCCGGTCGAACTCGGGCTGTTCAGCGAGCCATTCGGGCTCGATCTGTGTCATCACCGCGAACGGCTGGTTGAAGAAGGAAAGGCGTCGGTCTGGCTCGAACTGGGCGACGGCGGCCGTCATCCGGTCGGCCAGCTCGCGCTGCGAGATGATATTCTGCGCCAGTTCGAAGCGGGCGTCCTCGAGGTCCTGGATATCGAGCGCGAAGCCGGCCACCGCGCCGGTGGGAAGCGGCACGTCGACCAGCTTGAGCATTCGCCGCTCGCCGCCGATCGTCGCGGGCTGGTGGCGGACGAAGGGGCGCCCGCTTTCCAGCGCGGCCAGCGCCCCGGACTGGGCGCTGTCCTCGCCGGGCGCATTGATGAGTTCGCTGCCTCGCGCGATCACTTCGGCGGCGTCATCGGCCTCGACCGCCGCGACGAACGCCGAGTTGACGAGACCGAGGCTGAGGTCCGGCCCGCGATACCACATCGGGAATGGCGCGCTTTCGATGAGGTGAGTCAGTGCGTCCAGCGCCGCCTCGGTCAGGTGGAGCTGGTTCGACAGCTTCAGCCGCTCGGTTTCCGAGGAGGTGGTGTCGAACACCCAGAGAAGCAGGGTCCCCGCCGGATGCGGCGCCGGCGCCAGGCCGCCGCGCACTTCGATGACCCGCTCCGACCCGACGATCCGAACCTGCCGCGCCAGCGGAGTCCCGCCGATCGCCGCCCCCTTCACATCGCCTTTGAGGTCGTCGAGGTCGAGGGGTTCGATCCCCGCGCCCTCGACCGCCAGGTCGTCGAGGCTTGTGGGCATGGTCGGCAGCCCGAGGTCGCGCTGCAGCAGGCTATCGGTCTCGAGACTGCCGTCCGGGTGCACGATCAACGGTCGCGCCGGAACCGCCTTCAGCAGCGCGGCGACCGAGCGCGAGGCCGCGACCAGCGCGTTCGCCCGCTTGATGCGACGACTGGCGAGCAGCATCATGACGGCCGCGACCACCACCCAGAAGGCGGCGAGGATCACGAGCGCGGTTGCAAGGCCGGGAGAGAGATTCATGCCTGGTGCAGGGGCTGCCACGCCGCCCGCCCGCAGCGCAAGCGCCCGCGACGAAAAAAGGGCGGCACCGCGAGGCACCGCCCTTCATTTCCGGATGGAAACCGGTCCGCCCTAGTAGCGGTAATGGTCCGGCTTGAACGGGCCCTGCGGCGTGACGCCGATATAGGCGGCCTGCTTGTCCGACAGCTTGCTGAGCTTCACGCCCAGCTTGTCGAGGTGCAGCGCGGCGACCTTCTCGTCGAGGTGCTTGGGCAGGACGTAGACTTCGTTCTTATACTTCTCGCTGTGCGCCCAGAGCTCGATCTGCGCGAGCGTCTGGTTGGTGAAGCTCGACGACATGACGAAGCTCGGGTGGCCGGTCGCGCAGCCGAGGTTCACGAGGCGGCCCTTGGCGAGCACGATCAGGCGCTTGCCGTCCGGGAAGGTGACCTCGTCGACCTGCGGCTTGATCTCGGTCCACTTCATGTTCGACAGCGCGCCGATCTGGATCTCGCTGTCGAAGTGGCCGATGTTGCAGACGATCGCCATGTCCTTCATCTCGCGCATGTGGTCGAGCGTGATGACGTCGAAGTTGCCGGTGGCGGTGACGAAGATGTCGGCGCGCTTGGCGGCCTCTTCCATCGTCACGACTTCATAGCCTTCCATCGCGGCCTGCAGCGCGCAGATCGGATCGACTTCCGTGACGAGGACGCGCGCGCCGCCGTTGCGGAGCGACGCGGCCGAACCCTTGCCGACATCGCCGAAGCCCGCGACGCAGGCGACCTTGCCGGCCAGCATGACGTCGGTCGCGCGGCGGATCGCGTCGACCAGCGATTCCTTGCAGCCGTAGAGGTTGTCGAACTTCGACTTGGTCACGCTGTCGTTGACGTTGATCGCCGGGAACGGGAGCTTGCCCTGCTTGGCGAGCTCGTACAGGCGGTGGACGCCGGTGGTGGTCTCTTCCGACACGCCCTTGATCGCGGCGACAGTCTTGGTGAGGTAGCCCGGGCGCTCGGCCAGAAACTTCGTCAGCGTCGCGGCGAAGATTTCCTCTTCCTCGTTGGTCGGGGTGAACAAGGTCTCGCCCGCCTCGACGCGCGCGCCCCACAGCGCGAACATGGTGGCGTCGCCGCCGTCATCGAGGATCATGTTGCAGACCTGGCCGTCGCCGTCCTTCTCCCAGTCGAAGATCTTGGCGACATAGTCCCAATATTCCTCGAGCGTCTCCC
>CAZKCD010000182.1:0-3060 GCA_964551235.1 uncultured Sphingomonas sp. | reverse complement strand
ATCGCCTTGCGCGCCGCGGCTTCCGGCGTGCGGACGCGGCCCGAGGCGAGGGCGCCGGCGAGTTCGAACCCGGCCTCCACCTTTTCGCCCATCATGCGTTCGGCTTCACGGCCGGCGGTCCGGCCGCCGCCCATCATGCGCAGCGAGCGGAGCATCATGACGGTGGTCGCGTCGGCCATGAGGAAGGACGCGTCGACCCAGAGCTTGGTCCATTGGCGGAGCAAGGCGGGCGAGGGCGAGGGCGAGGGGGTCATCAAAAATTCCTTCCGTGGGGCCGAAGCGCCCCATCGCCCCAACGTGCCGCAGTGCAACATGGGCCCGCCGAATTCGTGCGAGGTGGTGGCGGCGGGCGTGGTATCTTCGCGCCCGAGGGCATTCTGCCCCGTTGAGGAACCCGCCATGGCCAAGGGCCAGAAATCGAACAAGGAAATCCGCAAGCCCAAGAAGGAGCAGCCGAAGAAGGCCAACGCCTCCAACCCCTCGGTGAAGCCGGGCGTGGTCCGCGGGCTCGATAACATGAGCAACGACCGCTAACCGCCGCCTCGCCCCGCACGAAGTTGACACGACCGGGGGTCTGTCAACTTCGTCAACTTCGCCCCCGCGGGCGCGCCCGATCCCAGCCAGGACGCCCAGGCGCGGCGCGGAAGGGGACGGAATCACCATCCCCATCATCCAGCAACCGAACTCCTACTAGTCAAGGCAAAGCTGCCGAGCGCAGGAGAGACTTTGCGAAGTAAAGCCGAGCCAGCGCGAAGAGCCAGCGAAGCCCGGCCAGCCTGCCGCGCAGCGGACAGGACTGACGGCGCAGATTTACTCCGCGTCGGCCGCCGCGTTGACCTCCGGGTAACAAACCCACACTATTCGTCAGTTCATGCCACCCGAATTAGTCGCGCTAATCGACAAACCGGTCTTGCTGATCGCCATTCTATTCGTCGGCGCGCTCGCCGGCATGCTCGTCGAACAGTTTACGGCTCGACAACGGCGCGAGAAGTGGCGTCGCAGGAACGGTTGGAGGGAGAAAACGGACTGGCGAAAGGGCAAGGGCAATGTCCTCGACCTTGATCGCAAGCCTTCGGCCGAGCCAGCCAAGGCTGGGGATTCCGCCGATCAACTCCGCACCGTGATGAATGCCGACTTCACCGTGCAGTCGCTGCTCAACAAATCCGAAGCGCGGCTGTTCAAGGAGCTCGACCGATTAGTGCTCGCGCGCCATCCGGGCTGGCAAGTGATGGCGCAGGTGTCGCTTGGCGAAATCCTGCGCTCGAAGAGCAAAGAGGCTTACGCCTGTATCAACAGCAAGCGGGTCGACCTGCTGGTGGTCGATGAAGAATGCAATGCGGTCGCGGCGATCGAGTATCAGGGCGGCGGGCACTATCTGTCCGACGCTGCGGCGCGCGACGCGGTGAAAAAGGAAGCGCTGCGCAAAGCGGGTATCGGCTATCACGAGGTGGTGGCGGGCCACACCACGCCGACGGACTTGCGGGCGTTGGTGGAGAAGTTGGTGCCTGCAAAGTAATCAGCTTTTCAGATGGTGGGTCAGAGCCCGCAACAGCAAGTCACCGATCCCGGCTCAGCGCATCCGGCTCATCGCCCTCGGGCGATTGAAATCCGCGCTTTGCCCCCTCCCGCTTCCTCCTCCTCCGCTCCCGCTCCCTCGCCCGCACCCCGTCCCAATAAGCCGTGTGCCGCTTCGTCCAGCGCCACGCCCAGACCATGAACGCAATCACCCCCACCAGCGCGGCGAACAGCGCGACGCCGCCCCAGCCGCGCGTCAGCAGGGTCGGGCTGCAGGCGATCTCGATGACGGCGAGGACCAGGCCCGCGCCCCGGCCGCGCCCGCGCGGCTCGACCTCCTGGCCGAAGCACTGGCTGAGGAAATCGGGAACGAAGAGCGGGATGGCGATCAGCAGGCCGATCAGCAGCAGCATGGGCAGGCAGGCGATGCTGAACGGCACGCCGCGACTTTCATAGCCCCACGGCCGCTTCGCGCGGCGGCGGGTCGACGGTCGGCTGCCGCCCGATGGACCGCGCGGTGCGCTCAGGCCACGGCCTCCGGCAGCGCGCAGGCCGTGTCGACGCCGAGCACGTGGGTGGCGCGGCCGAAGCCGATCCAGCCGGCGCAGCAATAGGCGAGGTCGACGATCTCTTCGTCGGTGAAGGCGGCCTTGAGGCGCGCCCAGAAGGGCTCGTCGGCGGCGAGGCCCTGCGGGTCGAGGCTCATGGCGCGGGCGAAGGCGACGGCGAGCGTCTCGCGGTCGTCGAGGGCGGTCAGGTCGCCGGCGAGGACGGCGGCGTAGAAGGCTTCGTCGGGGGCGGCGCCCTTCACCCCTTCGCCCGGGCCGATGCCGAGCAAATTGCTGTGCCCCGCGGTGCGGAAGGCGCGGCAAACGGTGCAGCCGTTGATCGCGGCGATGGCGATGCGCGCGGCCTCGAACACGCGCATCGGCAGGATCGAGTGGCGGTAGGTGGCGAGGGAAAAGGCCCCGGCCGCGCCGAGCAGCTCGGGCGCGTAACGCTCGGCCAGGTTGGGCATCGGGCCGGGTCCGTCGAAGGCGACTCGCATGGCAGCACTCCCCGCTGGAAAGGCGGGGAGGCTAAAGCGGTCCGGACGGCGGCGCTAGTCGTGTGTCCGGTCGCCGGCGCCGATGTAGAGCTCGCGCCCGCCCTCGTTGTAGCGCTGCGACATCTCCGCCATGCCGGCCTCGGCTTCTTCCTCCGAGGTCGGCACCCCCTCACCCAACCCTCTCCCCACCGGGACGAGGGCTTCGTCGGCGGTCTTTGCGTTCTGCTTCGCCGCGAAATCCCTGACCTCTTGGGTGATCTTCATCGAGCAGAATTTCGGGCCGCACATCGAGCAGAAGTGGGCCGACTTGGCGCCTTCGGCGGGGAGGGTCTGGTCGTGGTACTGCTCGGCGGTGTCGGGATCGAGCGACAGGTTGAACTGGTCGCGCCAGCGGAATTCGAAGCGGGCGCGGGAGAGCGCGTCGTCGCGCAGCTTGGCGGCCGGGTGGCCCTTGGCGAGGTCGGCGGCGTGGGCGGCGAGCTTGTAGGTCACCACGC
>CAZKCD010000181.1:0-3113 GCA_964551235.1 uncultured Sphingomonas sp. | reverse complement strand
CTCGAATGGTCCGAGGGCGGGATCGAGGGCGCGGCCCGCTTCGTCCAGCGCGTCTGGCGCCTCGCGCAGGCGCCCGGCGGCAACAGCGGCGAGGATCTCGCGCTGCGCAAGAAGGTGCACCGCACGATCGCCGCGGTCAGCGAGGCGATCGAGGGGCTGCAGTTCAACAAGTCGGTCGCCGCGCTCTACGAACTCACCAGCGCGATCGAAAAGGCCGCCCCGTCGGCCGATCGCGATTCGGCGATCCGCACCTTGCTGCTGCTCGTCGCGCCGGGTGCGCCGCACCTTGCCGAGGAAGCGTGGACGACGCGCGGCGAGGCCGGGATGATCGCCGACGCCGGCTGGCCCGATGTCGATCCGGCGCTGCTGGTCGACGACGAGGTCACCATCGCGGTGCAGGTCAATGGCAAGCTGCGCGACACGCTCCACGCCCCACGCGGCGCGACCAAGGACGTGCTGGAAGCCCAGGCGCTGGCCTCGCCCAAGGTGCAGGCGATCCTCGCCGGCGCGGCGCCGAAGAAGGTCATTGTCGTTCCCGACCGGTTGGTGAATATCGTCGCATGATGATGCGCGCCCTCCTCCTCGCCTGCTGCCTCGCGCTTGGCGCCTGCGGCCTTCGCCCGATGTACAGCGGCGGCGAGAATGGCGTGGTCGCGACCGGCCTGCGCGGCATCAGCGTCCAGAACATTCCGGGCCGCGCCGGCTGGCTGGTCCGCAAAGAACTGGTCCAGCGGATCGGTGGCGGCGGCGAACCGCGCTATCGGCTGGAGGTCGAGCTCGACGACGACATCACCGGTTTCGGTATTCGTGGCGACCGCGCCGCGACGCGCGAACGGCGCACCCTGCGCGCGCGCTACCGGTTGGTCGACTTGAGCAACGGCGCGGTGGTGCTCGACGCGACCGCCGGTTCGGACGCCGGAATCGACGTCGTCTCCTCGCAATATGCCACCGTCGCGGCCGAGCAGACCGCGCTCGAGCGCCTGTCCGGCGTTATCGCCGACCAGATCGTCGGCCGGGTCGCGCTGTTCGTGTCGGCCGGGGCCAAGTGAAACTCAACGCCGGCCAGGTCGGCGCGGCGGTCGACCGGCCCGATCCCCAGCGACGCTTCTACCTTTTCCACGGGCCGGACGAATCGGGCTCCCGCGCCCTCGCGCAGCGGCTGTTGACCGCGCTCGGCGCCGAGAAATTCGCGGTCCCCGCCGCGGGCATCAAGGAGGATCCTGCCAGCCTTCCGGACGAGGCCGGGGCGATGGCGCTGTTCGGCGGGCCGCGCGCGATCTGGATCGAACCGGCGGGCGAGGAGATCGCGGCGGGCGTCGAGGCGCTGCTGGCGGCCTCCTCGGTCGAAAGTCCGGTGATCGCCATCGCGGGGACGCTGCGCAAGACATCGGCCCTGCTCAAGACCGCGGAAGGCCACGCGCTCGCGGTCGCCGCCGCCTCCTACGCCCCCGAGGGTGCCAACGCCGGGCGGATGGTCGCCGAAATGGGGCGCGCCGAAGGACTCGTGATTGCGCCCGACGTGGCCGAACGGATCGCCGACGAAGCCGGCGGCAACCGCGCCATCATCGCCAGCGAACTCGCCAAATACGCCCTCTACCTCGACGCCGCGCCGGGACGCACGCGCGAGCTCGACCCGGCCACGATCGACCGGCTGGGCGCGGATTCGAGCGAAAGCGAGTCGATGCGGCTGGGCGACCTCGCCATTTCGGGTAACGGCCGCGAGCTGCTCGACGAGCTGGAGCGCGGCACGCTCACGGCGTCGGAGACCGTCGGGCTGGCCAAGGCGCTGCTCCGGCGGCTCGTCCAGGTCGCGCCGATGCGCGCCCGGATCGACGCCGGCGAGCGGCCCGACACCGTCATGACGTCAATGGGCAGGTCCCTGTTTTTCAAGGATAAAGCGCTGGTCGGCGAGATCCTGCGGCGGTGGGACAGCAAGCGGCTGGCGGCGTTGATCGAGCGCGCCGCGACGCTGGAACGCGACCTCATGCTCAGCGACCAGCCGGAGGTCGCGCTGGTCGGCGAGCAACTGGTAACGATTGCCCGCGCCGCCAATCAGCGGCGCCGCTAGAGGCTAGAATGGCTCGCCGCTGAGCCGCTGGCAGATCATGTCGAGCTGGTCGAGCGTGCTGTAGCCCAGCTCGACCTTCCCGCCCTTCCCCGCATGCGTCACCTTGACGCGCAGCCCGAGCATGTCGCCCAGCTGTCGCTCGAGCGCAGCGAGATCGGCATCGACCGGGCTGGCGCCGCGCGCGCTGGCCCGCGCGATATCGCGCCCGGCGCCCGGCTTCTCCTGTTTGGCGAGCGCTTCGGCCTGGCGCACGCTGAGCCCGTCGCGGGCGATCTGCTTGGCCAGCGCTTCGGGATCGCTGGCCGTCGCCACGGCCCGCGCGTGCCCCATGCTGATATCGCCTCGCATGAGCATTTCGCGGACGCCGCCCGGAAGATCGAGCAATCGCAACAGGTTAGCGACGTGGCTGCGCGACTTGCCGACCATTTTGCCGACTTGGTCCTGGCCATGGCCATGCTGCTCGATCAGCGCCCGATAGCCCTCGGCCTCCTCGATCGCGTTGAGGTCCTGCCGCTGGATATTCTCGATCAGCGCCAGTTCGGCGACGCTCGCCTCGCTGCCGTCGCGCACGATTGCCGGAATGTCGTGCAATTGCGCCCGCTGCGCCGCCCGCCAGCGCCGTTCACCGGCAATGATGACGAAACAGTCGCCGTCGGCCCGGACGAGGATCGGCTGAAGGATGCCGTGCTGCGCGATTGACTCGCCGAGCTCGGCCAGCGCCGCCTCGTCGAAATGCTTGCGCGGCTGGTCGGGGTTTGGACGGATCGCCGCGACGGGAAGCGTGCGCACCCCGCCCCCGCGCATCGGCCCCGCCTCCGCGCGCGGCGCATCGCCCAGCAGCGCGCTCAGCCCGCGGCCGAGCCCATGTTTCTTGTCGCTCACGCCGCCTCCAGTTCGGTGATTCGCGCTAGCCGCCCCATCACCTCGCGCGCCAAGTGCACGTACGCGGTCGAGCCCGGGCATTTGAGGTCGTAGATCAGCGCCGGAAGGCCATGACTCGGCGCTTCCGACAGGCGCACGTTGCGCGGGACGATCGTGTCGAACA
>CAZKCD010000180.1:0-3137 GCA_964551235.1 uncultured Sphingomonas sp. | reverse complement strand
TCCTGGGGCGGCATGATCAACGGCCTGATGACGCTGTCGGGCGCCTGGGACAAGCTGCGCACCGATCCGGTGCTGCGCATGCTGGTGGTGTCGGTCGCCTTCTACGGCATGTCGACCTTCGAAGGCCCGATGATGTCGATCAAGGCCGTCAACAGCCTGTCGCACTACACCGAATGGACCATCGGCCACGTCCACAGCGGAGCGCTCGGCTGGAACGGGATGATCACCTTTGCGGCGATCTATTACCTTGTTCCGCGCCTGTGGGGACGGGAGCGGCTCTACTCGCTGCGGTTGGTTAATTGGCACTTCTGGCTCGCGATCGTCGGTATCGCGATCTACGCGGCATCGATGTGGGTCGCCGGCATCAGCCAGGGCCTGATGGCGCGCGAATATGGCAGCGACGGATACCTCGTCTACGCCTTCGCCGACATCGTGAAGACGATGCATCCCTATTACGTGATGCGCCTCGCCGGCGGCGGGATCTACTTCGCCGGCGCGCTGATGATGGCGTGGAACGTCTACAAGACAATCCGCGGCGACCTTCGCAACGAAGCGCCGCTCTACACCCCCAATTACGATGCCGCCGCCGACCGCCCGGTCGCCGCGCCGGCGAACGCGTGAGGTCGCCGTCATGGGTATCCTGAGCCTTCAGAAAAGCCTCGAGAAGAACATCACCCTGCTGGGCGTCGGCGCGCTGGTGGCGGTGGTGATCGGCGGCATCGTCGAGATCGCGCCCCTGTTCTACATCGACCAGACGATCGAGCGCGTGTCGGGCGTCCGGCCGCTCACTCCGCTCGAGCAGAAGGGCCGCGACATCTACGTGCGCGAAGGCTGCTACGTCTGCCACAGCCAGATGATCCGCCCGTTCCGCGACGAGGTCGAGCGCTACGGCCACTACAGCCTAGCCGCCGAGAGCATGTACGACCATCCGTTCCAGTGGGGCTCGAAACGCACCGGCCCGGACGTCGCGCGGATCGGCGGGCGCTATTCGGACGAGTGGCATGTCCAGCACCTGGTCGACCCGCGCTCGGTGGTGCCGGAATCGATCATGCCGCCCTACGCTTTTCTTCGGGACCGCGACCTCCAGACCGAGGGCTACGAGGCGAACCTCAAGGCGCTGCGGGCGGTCGGCGTGCCCTACAGCGATACCGACGTTGAGAAAGCGAGCGCGGACATGCGCACGCAGGGCGGGGACGGCGACTCGGTGGAACTGGCCAAGCGCTACCCCGACGCCCAGTCGCGCGACTTCGACGGCCAGCCCGACCGGCTGACCGAGATGGATGCGCTGGTCGCCTACCTCCAGCAGCTCGGCACCCACGTCGATTTCCGCAAGGTCGAACCGCACGAGGTGGCGCAATGACCTACGAAGCCTTCCGCCATTTCGCCGACAGCTACTGGCTGGCCGCGATGGCGATCCTCTACCTCGTCCTCACCGGTTGGGCGTTCCTCCCGTCGAAGCGGGACGCCAACCGCCGCGCGGCGACGATGATCTTCGACAAGGACGACGACGATGGCCGATAACAAGCGCATCGACCAACCGACCGGCACGGAAACGGTCGGCCACGAATGGGACGGCATCGAGGAGCTCGACACGCCGATGCCGCGCTGGTGGCTGTGGACGCTCTACGCGACCATCGTCTGGGCGATCGGCTATACCATCCTCTACCCGGCCTGGCCGATGATCGACCGGGCGACGGCGGGCGTCTGGGGCTGGTCGAGCCGCGAGCAATTGTCGGCGGAAATGAAGGCCGATGCCGACACCAAGCGCCCAATCCTGCTCGCCCTTGCGCAGACCCCGATCGAGCGCCTGCCCGAGGACAGCAAGCTGCTCGACATCGCGGTGCAGGGCGGCGCGGCCGCCTTCAAGGTCAATTGCGTCCAGTGCCACGGCTCGGGCGCGGCAGGCAGCAAGGGCTACCCCAACCTCAACGACGATGACTGGCTGTGGGGCGGCGACCTCAAGGCTATCCACCAGACGCTCGAGCACGGCATCCGCCAGCCCGGCGACAACCAGACGCGGACGAGCCAGATGCCGGCCTTCGGCGGGGGCCTCCCCAACGGCGAAATCCAGGACCTCGTCAGCTACGTTCGGACCCTGTCGGGCGCGGAAAAGGCGAGCGCCTCGGCGCAGCGCGGCGCGGCCTCGTTCGCGACCAATTGCGCGGTCTGTCACGGGCCGGACGGCAAGGGCAACCGCAGCCTCGGCTCGCCCAACCTCAGCGACCGGATCTGGCTGTTCGGCGGGGACCGCGCGACGATCGCCGAGACGATCACGAAGGGCCGCGGCGGGGTGATGCCGTCGTGGGGCAACCGGCTCGACCCGGTGACGGTCAAGATGCTGGCCGCTTACGTCCATTCGCTCGGCGGCGGCGAAGCGTTCGTGCCGCCCGCGCCGGCAGCCGAAGGGCAGGCGGCGGCCAGCCCGGCGCAGGAGGCGGCGGTCAAGCAGAATGCGACCCGCTGACGACCTCACCAATCGCGCCCGCAACCGCTATTTCGAGAAACGGCGGAAGGTCTTTCCGCGCCAGATCGACGGCCCGTTCCGGCGCTTCAAATGGCTGGTCATGGCGGTCACGCTGGCGATCTATTACGTCACGCCGTGGATCCGCTGGGACCGCGGCCCTCACGCGCCCGACCAGGCCGTGCTGGTCGATGTCGCCAACCGCCGTTTCTACATGTTCTCGATCGAGATCTGGCCGCACGAATTCTATTACGTCGCGGGGCTGCTCATCATGGCGGCCATCGGGCTGTTCCTGGTCACCAGCGCGGTCGGCCGGGCGTGGTGCGGCTACGCCTGCCCGCAGACCGTGTGGACCGACCTGTTCCTGCACATCGAGCGGTTCATCGACGGCGACCGCAACGCCCAGCGCAAGCTCGACGAAGCACCATGGGGCGCGACGAAAGTCGCCAAGCGCCTGTCGAAATGGACGGCGTGGCTGCTGGTCGGGATGGCCACCGGCGGCGCGTGGATCTTCTATTTCGCGGACGCCCCGACCTTGGCGCGCGAATTGCTGGCGGGCACCGCCCCGTTCGTCGCGTACGCCACCATCGGGATCCTGACCGCCACGACCTTCGTCTTCGGCGGCTTCATGCGCGAGCAGGTGTGCATCTACATGTGTCCATGGCCGCGCATCCAG
>CAZKCD010000179.1:0-3145 GCA_964551235.1 uncultured Sphingomonas sp. | reverse complement strand
TTTCTCGCCGGCACCGCCGAGGTGGCGCTGACGAGCCTCCATTCGGGCGAGATCGTCGAGCATGCGAAAATGCCGATTACCTACGCCGGTTATTCGCCCTGCTTCCGCCGCGAGGCGGGGAGCGCGGGCAAGGACGTGCGCGGTCTCCTGCGCGTCCACCAGTTCCTCAAGGTCGAGCAATGGGTGATGTGCGAGGCCGACGAGGCGGTCAGCGCCGAATGGCACGCGAAGCTGCTCGGCCTCGCCGAAAGCCTGCTCGTCGATCTCGAAATCCCCTACCAGGTGATCGAGACCTCGACCGGCGACATGGGGCTCGGCAAGTATCGCATGAACGATATCGAAAGCTGGGTGCCGTCCTTAAGCAAGTATCGCGAGACGCACAGCTGCTCGACGCTGCACGACTGGCAGGCGCGCCGCGCCAACCTTCGCTACCGTGATGCCGACGGCAAGGTGCGCTTCGCCCACACGCTCAACAACACCGCGCTGGCCTCTCCGCGCATCCTCGTGCCGCTGCTGGAAAACCACCAGACCGCCGACGGGCGGGTGCGGCTGCCGAAGGCACTGCGCGACCTGATGGGCGGGGACGAGTATCTCTAGCCGGCCGGACGACGCGCCGCCCCCGGGCTGGCGCCGACTGACCGAGGTCGCCTATCTGGCGCCCCGGCTGGTCAACAGCTTCGGCCACCTCGGCCCGCGCGGGCCGGAGGATGGCGACCCGGCGCTGGTCGTGCCCGGCTTCATCGCCGACGATCGCACCACCATGGAATTGCGCCGCGCGCTGGGCGATGCGGGGTGGCGGACGCACCCGTGGGCGCTCGGCCTCAACCGCGGCGCGCGCGCCGACACGGTCGACAAGTTGAAGGCGCGGCTCGACCAGATCGACCCGGACAAGCCCGTGCTGGTCGTCGGCTGGAGCCTCGGCGGCGTCTTCGCGCGGGCGCTGGCGCAGGCGCACCCGGAACGGGTCCGCGCCGTCGTGACCTTGGGCAGCCCGTTCAGCGCCGACCCGCGCGCCAACAACGTCTGGCGGCTCTACGAATGGGTCGCGGGCCACAAGGTCGACGACCCGCCGATCCCGCGCGATCCCGCCAAGCCCGACGTGCCGACGCTGGCCCTGTGGTCGCGCCGCGACGGGATCGTCGCCCCTGCGGCGGCGCGCGGCGAACCGGGCGAAACCGACCGCGCGGTCGAGCTCGACTGCACGCACATGGCGTTCGGCGTGTCGCGGCCCGTCGCCCGGCGGGTGGTGCAGGAAATCCATAGCTTCCTGGGGATCGCGCGCGGCTAGGCCGCCATGTTCTTGTTTCGTTAGCGAAAATATCCCACCTTTGAGCCCATGAAGTGGGACAAGCCCGCCAAGAAGCTCGCGAAGATCGCGCAGGCGGTCGACCCGGACACGATCGCCCCGCCCGAGCGCGAGGCGTGGTTCGACGTCGCCTGGCACGTGCCGCGGATGCTGGCGGGGCTCGGCCACCTCGGCCCGCGCGGGCCCGAGGACGGGCCGCCCGCGCTCGTCATTCCCGGCTTCCTCGCGACCGACCGCTCGACCATGGACCTCCGCCGCGCGCTGGCGCTCGGCGGATGGCGCGCGCATCCGTGGCTGCTCGGCCAGAACCGCGGCGCCAAGGCCGAGACGATGGACCAGATGGTGAGCCGGCTGGAGGCGATCTGGGACGGGCGCAAGGTTCTGCTGGTCGGCTGGAGCCTCGGCGGCATGTTCGCGCGCGAGCTGGCGTGGCGCGTGCCCGACCGGATCCGCGCGGTGGTGACCTTGGGCAGCCCTTTTTCCGGCGACTACAAGACCAACACCAACATCACCGCTTTCTACGAGCGGATCGCCGGCCACGACGTGCTCCAGCCGCCGTTCGAGCGGCACCAGGGCAAGCCGCCGGTGCCGACCATCGCCTTCTGGTCGCGGATGGACGGGATCGTCGCCCCGGCCGCGGCGCGCGGCGCGGCGGGCGAGGTCGACAAGGCGGTCGAGGTCGCCTGCCGCCACGCCGGCTTCACCGTCGATCGCCCGGCGATGAGCCAGATCGTCCGCGAAATCCGCGCCTTCCTGGCGGAGACGGAGGGCAAGAGCCCTTTTTAGGCGGTCGCCCGGACTGGGCGACGAACCGAGCTTGACTCCGCACCCGGACTCGCGGGAAATAGAACAAACGTAGAACAAACGAGTCGAGTCGTGTGGCCGCAAGCCTTTCTCTTGTGGCCGGCGGCGGCGGTGCGGCGCGCTCCCCTGGCGCGTCGCATCGCTGGCGCGCGGGCCCAGCAACGCCGCTCCTGCCGGAGCGTGGCGAACCCGTCGTGCTGCCCGGCGCGGGCGCCGCGACGCTCGCCGAAATCTTCGCCGCCTCGCCCCGCGACGGGGGCTGGACCGGTTTCCTCCTGCCCCAGCTCGCGCCCGGCAAGCCGTGGCTGTGGGTGCAGGAACGCATGGCGATCCTCGAGGCCGGGCGGGTCCACCCGCCGGGGCTGGGCCCGGCCGAGCTCATCCATGTCTCTGCACGCGACGCCCGCGAGGCGCTGTGGGCGATGGAGGAGGGGCTAAGATGCGCCGCGATCGGGGCCGTGGTCGGCGAGATTTACGGCGATCCCCAGGCGCTCGACTTTACCGCGACCCGGCGGCTGGCCGTGGCCGCCGAACGGCATGGCGTGGCCGCCCTTTTGATTCGGCTGGGCGGCCACGCCAACCTGTCGGGCGCGCGCTTTCGCTGGCGCGTGGCCAGCGCGCCGAGCCTTGCCCACCCGTTCAATCCGAAAGCGTCGGGCGCGCCCGCGTGGGACGCCGAGCTGTTCCGCGCCCGCGGCGCGCCGCCCGCGCGCTGGAGCCTCGCCCATGACGGCGGAGGTTCGGCGCCTTTCCATCTGGTGGCCGGCGCTGGCGATCGAGCGCTGGACGAAGATCGCCACGCCGCAGCCGGATGACCGCGTCGCGCTGACCGTCGAGGTCAGCCAGGGCCAGCGCATCCACGCCGTCACGCCCGCCGCCGCGCTGGCCGGCGCGCGGCCCGGCATGCGCCTCACCGACGCGCGCGCGCTCGACCCGGCGCTGCAGGCGGTGCCCGCCGACCTCGAGGGCGACGCGGCGCTGGCACGGCGGCTGGCGCGCTGGGCGAGCCGCTGGTCCCCCGCGGTCGAGCTCGAC
>CAZKCD010000178.1:0-3175 GCA_964551235.1 uncultured Sphingomonas sp. | reverse complement strand
GGGCGGAGCACCTTGATCGCGACGTCGCGGCCTTCGGTGGTCACCGCGCGATGGACCTGCGCGATCGAGGCGGCGCCGACGGGGACCGGGTCGATCGACGTGAACCACTGCTCGATCGGCCCTCCGAGCGCGCTTTCGATCGCCGGGCGGATCTTTTCGAACGGTTCGGGCGGAAGGTCGTCCTGCAGCTGGAGGAGGTTTTCGGCCGCCTCCATTCCGACGAGGTCGGGGCGGGTGGCCAGCGCCTGACCGAGCTTGATCGCGGCCGGCCCGATTTCCTGCAGCGCGGCGGCATAGTCGACCGTGTCGGGCACGCGGGCGCCGATGCGCGCGATGCGGCACAGGCGGCGAACGCCTGGCGGGGTCAGCGGATCGGCCTCGATCCCCTTGAGCGCTCCGTGCCGCGCCAGCGTCCGCCCCCATTTCAGGAGGCGGAAGAGGTGGGTGGTGGCCGACGTCACAGCTTCCAGCCGCTCCAGATACAGACCAATCCGCCCAAGATCGTCTCGACCTTCGTGTTGGCGAAGCCGGCCTCGCCGATCATCGCCCGGAATTCCTCGGGGCGGGGGAAGCGGCGGATCGATTCGACGAGGTAGCGATAGCTCTCCTCGTCGCCCGTCACCGCCTTGCCGACCTTGGGGATGACGTTGGCCGAATAGGTTTCGTAGGCGAGGCCGAAGCCCGGCCACTCGGTGGTCGAGAATTCGAGCACGAACAGGCGACCGCCGCGTTTGAGCACGCGGTGTGCCTCGCGCAGCGCCTTGGGGATGTCGGTGACGTTCCGGATGCCGAAAGCGATGGTATAGGCGTCGAAGCTCTTGTCGGCGAACGACAGGACCTCGGCATTCTGGACCGACCAGTCGAGGTTGGCGATGCCCTTGGCTTCGGCCCGCTCGCGCCCGACGCCGAGCATGTCGGCGTTGATGTCGCTGACGGTCACGTGCGCCCCGCGGCGCGCCATGCGGAACGCGATGTCGCCGGTGCCGCCGGCCATGTCGAGGATATGCTCGCCGGTCCGCGGCTTCACGCGGTTGACGAAGCGGTCCTTCCACAGCCGGTGCATCCCGCCGCTCATCAGGTCGTTCATGATGTCGTAGCGGCGCGCGACCGAGCTGAAGACCTCGCCCACTTTGCGGGTCTTTTCCTCGGGGCTGACCAGCTGGTCGCCGAAATTCACCTGTTCGCTCATGGTCGCTGCCTCTAGCGACTGAATGCGCGGCGCGCCATATGGAGCCAAGCATGCCCGAATTACCCGAAGTCGAGACCACCGTGCGCGGCCTGGAGAAAGTGCTGGACGGCGAGGTGCTGGCCCGCGTCGAGCCGCGCCGCGGCGATTTGCGTCGCCCGTTTCCCGAGGATCTCGGCCAGCGGCTGACGGGCGCGCGCGTCACCGGCCTGTCGCGGCGCGCAAAATACGGACTCATCGATACCGACCGCGGCGACACGTTGATCTTCCATCTCGGCATGTCGGGGCGCTGGCGGATTGATCCGGACGATATCGGCAAGCATGACCATCTGGTGCTCGAGACGGGGAAGGGGCGGATCCTGGCGCTCAACGATCCGCGCCGGTTCGGTTCGCTCGACCTCGTGTCGACCGCGGGGGTGGGCGACTGGTCCGGCTTTGCGGGCCTGGGGCCGGAACCGCTCGGATCGGCGATCGACGGCTTGTGGCTGCAAAAACGGTTTGCGGGACGCACCGCCGCGGTGAAGTTGATGCTGCTCGACCAGCGCATCGTCGCCGGGCTTGGCAATATCTACGCCTGCGAAGCCCTGTTCCGCGCCCGCATCGACCCGCGCAAGGGGGCGGGCCGGGTGGGGCGCGCCAAGCTCGACGCCCTGGCGGAGGCAATCCCCGCGGTACTCGAGGAGGCGATTCGCGCCGGCGGCTCGACCTTGCGCGATTTCGCCGCGCCCGATGGGGAGCTCGGCTATTTTTCGAAGACCTTCGACGTCTACGACCGCGAGGGCGAGCCGTGCCGCGGCGGCTGCGGTGGAACGGTTCGGCGGATCGTGCAGGGAGGGCGCTCGACCTTCTACTGTCCCAAGTGCCAGCGATAGTTGACCTCACCCGCCTCTTCCACTAGGGGGACGGCACGCTGGCGCGTCCCTCACGGGCATCGCGCCGCTTTCATTTTGACCGTCAGATTTGGGAACGAGAAGAATGGCGAACACGCCGCAAGCCAAGAAGCGCATCCGTCGCAACGCCCGCCGCGCCGAAATCAACGGTGCGCGCGTCGGCCGTATCCGCACCTTCATCAAGGCCGTCGAATCGGCCCTGGCCGCTGGCGACAAGAGCGCTGCCACCGACGCGCTGAAGAAGGCGCAGCCGGAACTGGCGCGCGGCGTGGCCCGTGGCGTGGTTCACAAGAACACCGCGTCGCGCAAGTTTTCGCGCCTCACCAAGCGCCTCGCCGCGCTTGGATAAATGATCGGACGGGGCCGCGGTTTTCGCCGGTCCGTCCCGACTTGAAACGGGCCTCGGGACCATCCCGGGGCCCGTTCGATTCTACCCTGCGGAAAAAATGCAGGGATTCTCGCGATTCGCATGGCATGACCTGTCGCGACCCCGTCGAAAATGGCGGATTACTGCCGATTTAACGATTTTCTGCGGCTTTTGGGTGTCAACCCGGTTTATTTCATCAAATTGAAAAAAAGGCGCTTGCCGGACGGCCTCGCCTTTTCCAAAAATGGTCGCTCCGCAGTGATTCTGCTGGGGGAACACCGCGCTGGAAAACGACTGGGTGCCGCGACTCGGGGGAGTCGGGCGCAACATGGTTTCGTGCGCACGCGAAACGCTGCCAGGGGAGAGGCGAGCAGTGACGATAGAAGTGGCAGGAACGGCAATCGCACCGGGCGGCGCGGGGGATCATCCCCTCGTGGCGGCATGGGAGTCGATTCGCGCCGGTCTTCGCCGCGACTGCGGCGCGCGCACCTTCGACGGCTGGCTCAAGCCCGCCGAACTCGGCAATTTCGATCCGGAAAGCGGCGAACTCGAGCTCGCGCTGCCGAGCCAGTTCATGGCCGATTGGGTGCGCAACCATTTCGGTGAGCGACTCGCGCTCGCCTGGCGCACCGCGCTTCCGGTCGTGCGTACCGTGAAGGTGGTCGCCGCCGCCGACGCGCCCAAGCCCGCACCGCTGCTTATCCTCGAGGAAATTCCGGCCGCGCCGGCGCC
>CAZKCD010000177.1:0-3179 GCA_964551235.1 uncultured Sphingomonas sp. | reverse complement strand
TCTACGGCGCGCATTTCGCCGAGGATTTGAACGACGCCGCGATGTTCGGCTGGGACGTGCCCAAGCCGCGCTTCGACTGGCCGGTACTACGCGACAATGTGCTGGCCGAGGTCGACCGGCTCGAGGGGCTCTACGGCCAGACGCTCGACAACCACCACGTCACCATCCACCACGAACGCGCCGTGCTCAGCGGCCCGAACGAGGTCACGCTGGCCAGCGGAAAGAAGGTAACTGCGGAGAAAATCCTCATCGCGACCGGCGCTCATCCCTTCCTGCCCGACGTCGAGGGGATCGAGCATGCGATCACCTCCAACGAGGTCTTCCACCTCGAAAAACTGCCGCGCCGCATCGTGATCGCGGGCGGCGGCTACATCGCCAACGAATTCGCCGGCATCTTCCACGAGTTCGGCAGCCAGGTGACCGTCGTCAACCGCAGCGACACGATCCTGCGCGGCTACGACGAGCAGATGCGCGATCGCCTGCTCCAGATCTCGATGACCAAGGGCATCCAGTATCGCTTCAACGCGACCTTCGACCGGATCGAGAAGCAGGAGGACGGCTCGCTCCGGCTGCACATGAAGGGCTGCGACGCACTCGAAGCCGATGCGGTGATGTTCGCCACCGGCCGCGTTCCCAACACCGCGGGCCTCGGCCTCGACGCGGTGGGCGTCGCGCTCGGCGACAAGGGCGAGATCAAGGTCGACGAGCACAGCCGCACCAACGTGCCCAGCATCTTCGCGGTGGGCGACGTCACCGACCGCGTCCAGTTGACCCCGGTCGCGATCCGCGAGGGCCATGCCTTCGCCGACAGCCAGTTCGGCGGCAAGCCATGGACGGTCGAATATGACGCCATCCCCAACGCCGTCTTCTCGCACCCGCCGATCGCGGGCGTGGGCCTCACCGAGAGCGAGGCCAAGAACAAGCTGGGGCAGGTGCGGACCTTCACCAGCGATTTTCGCGCGATGAAGAACGTGCTCGCCGGCCGCAACGAACGCTCGCTCTACAAGCTGGTCGTCGATGCGGGCAGCGACGAGGTCGTCGGCATCCACATGATCGGGCCCGATGCCCCCGAAATCCTCCAGGCCGCGGCGATCGCGGTGAAGGCGCGCCTCAAGAAGGCCGACTTCGACCGCACCATGGCCCTCCACCCGACGATGTCCGAAGAACTGGTGTTGATGCGCTGATGACCACCCATAATGCCGACGCAATCATCATTGGCGCGGGCCACAACGGCCTGACCTGCGCTTATTATCTGGCCCGCAAGGGGCTGAAGGTCACCGTGCTCGAGGCCGCGGACAAGGTCGGCGGCGCGGCCGTCACCGACGAATTCCACAAGGGCTATCGCAACAGCGCGGCAAGCTACACCGTCAGCCTGCTGCAGCCCAAGGTAATCCGCGACATGGGACTCGAACGGCACGGCCTGAAGGTCGTGCTGCGCAAGATCGACAACTTTCTGCCGGGCCCGAAGAACAGCTACCTGCTCGCCGGCCGCAACGGGCTGACCCGCGCCGAATTGGTCCGCCACCACGCCGCCGACGGCCCCGCCTACGACCGCTACAACGAGGAGCTCGAAACCGTCGTCGGGCTGGTCAAGAAATGGCTGCTGCGCGCCCCGGTCGGCGCCGGCGGCGGGCTGCGCGGCCTGCCCTCGCTGCTCAGCCTCGGCAAGGACCTCGTCGGCCTTTCGAGCCGCGAGGTGCAGACCGTTCACGACTTCGCCACGCGCAGCGCGGCCGACATACTCGACCGCTTCTTCGAAGGCGACATGGCGAAAGCGCTGTTCGCCTTCGACGGCATCGTCGGCAATTTCGCCTCGCCTTCTTCGCCGGGCACCGCCTACGTCCTGCTCCACCACCTGTTCGGGGAGGCCGACGGCGTCGCCGGCGCGTGGGGCCACGCCATCGGCGGCATGGGCGCGATCACCCAGGCGATGGCCTCGGCCTGCCGCGAGGCGGGCGTGGACATCGTCCTCAGCAGCCCGGTCAGCGAGATCATCGTCGAGAAGGGCCGCGCGGCCGGCGTCGTCGCGGGCGGCAAGACCTATCGTTCCGCTACCGTGGTCGCCGGCGTCAATCCCCGGCTGCTGTTCGACCGGCTCGTCCCCAAGGGCGCGGTCGAGCCGCGCGTCGCCGACCATTTCCATCACTGGCAGTGCGAAAGCGCGACCTTCCGCATGAACGTCGCGCTCGACAAATTGCCAAATTTCCCCGCGCTTCCGGGCCGCGGCGACCACCTCACCGCCGGCATCATTCTCGCGCCGTCGATGGCGTACATGGACCGCGCCTTCCACGATGCGGGCCTCCACGGCTGGGCGCGCCAGCCGGTGGTCGAGATGCTGATCCCGACGACGCTCGACCCCAGCCTTGCGCCGAAGGGCAAGCATGTCGCCAGCCTGTTCTGCCAGCATTTCCGCTACCAATTGCCCGACGGGCGAAGCTGGGACGACGAACGCGAGGCCGCGGCCGACGCGATCATCGCCACCGTCGATGCCGCCGCGCCGGGCTTCGCCAAGTCCGTCGTCGCGCGCCAGATCCACTCGCCGCTCGACCTCGAACGGCGCTTCGGCCTGATCGGCGGCGACATCTTCCACGGCAAGATGGGCATCGACCAATTGTTCAGCGCGCGCCCGATGCTGGGCCATGCCGATTATCGCATGCCGCTCGCGGGCCTCTATCTGTGCGGCTCCGGCGCGCACCCGGGCGGCGGCGTGACCGGCGCGCCCGGTCACAATGCCGCGCAGGCGATCCTCGCCGACAAGAAGCCGTGGCGCCGCGCCTCGTGACGAAGCCGCTCGCGGGCATCCGCGTCCTCGACTTGAGCCGTGTCCTCGCCGGCCCGTGGGCGACGCAATTGCTCGCCGATTTGGGCGCCGAGGTCATCAAGGTGGAGAAGCCCGGCGCGGGCGACGACACGCGCCACTGGGGCCCGCCCTGGCATGAACTCGACGGCGAGCAGGTCGCCGCCTACTTTCTCGCCGCCAACCGCGGCAAGAAATCCGTCGCCATCGATTTCGCGACCGAGGAAGGCGCCGCGCTGGTCCGCCGCATGGCCGCCGACGCCGACGTCCTGGTCGAGAATTTCAAGGTCGGCGGGCTCGCCAAGTTCGGCCTCGACGCGGCAAGCCTGCGCGCCGCGCACCCGCGCCTCGTCTACGCCAGCATTACCGGCTTCGGCCAGGA
>CAZKCD010000176.1:0-3199 GCA_964551235.1 uncultured Sphingomonas sp. | reverse complement strand
GGTCCCAGAACCACCAGCCGCCCCAGCCCAGCTCGTAATAGGCCCAGTAGCTGCCCGCCGTGATTCCGATGGTGAGGAAGATCCAGCTGATCAGCACCCACGGTCGCATGGCGCGGGCGAGCGCCGGGCCGACGTCGCGGGTGAGCAGGGCGCCGACCGCGAGGCTGAAGGCGACCGACAGGCCGACATAGCCGACGTAGAGCGTCGGCGGGTGGAAGGCGAGGCCCGGGTCCTGCAGCAGGGGGTTGAGCCCCTGCCCTTCGGCCGGCGCCGGGTTGAGGCGGGCGAACGGGTTCGAGGAGAACAGCAGGAAGGCGTAGAAGCCGAGCGCCAGCGCGGCCTGCGCGCCCAGCGTCGCGCGGAGCGTGGTGCGTTTGAGTTCGCGCGAGAAGATGGCGATGGCCGCGCCGCTGAGCGCGAGGATCATCACCCACAAGAGCATCGAGCCTTCGTGATTCCCCCACGTGCCGGCGATCTTGTAGAGCAAGGGCTTGGCGCTGTGGCTGTTGGCGACGACCAGGGCGACGCTGAGGTCGGTGCGGACGAACAGCGTGATCAGCAGGCCGAAGGCGACCACCACCGGCACCGCCTGGACGATCGCCGCGGCGCGCGCGGCCTTGCCATCGTCGCCGGCGAGGCGCGGCACGAAGGCGAACAGCAATTGCATCAGCGCCAGCGCGGCCGCGAGCCACAAAGCGGCGAGGCCGGCCTCGGCGATCATCGGGCCACCGTCTCGCCCGCGGCATGCTCGGCCGCCTGGTTGCCCATCTGCGGCGGCATGTAGCGCTCGTCATGCTTGGCGAGGATGTTGTCGGCGACGAAGGTGCCGTCGGGCTGCAGCTCGCCCTCCGCGACGACGCCGGTGCCTTCGCGGAACAGCGAGGGCGGAATGCCCTTGAAGGTGGTGGTCACCGCGTCGGCCCCGTCCTCGACCACGAAGCGGATGGTGACGCCGTCGGCGAGCGTTTCCACCGAGCCCTTGCGGACCATGCCGCCCAGCCGCATCGCGCGGCCCGTCTCGACCTTGCCGGCGGCGACGTCGACCGGTGTGGCGAAGAAGGCGGTGCGGTCCTTCAATCCCCACATGGCAAGCATGACGGCAGCGAGGAGCGCGACTAGCGCGGCGCCGACGAGAACGAGGCGCTGGTGCTTGGGCTTGAGGCTCACTTGCGGGTCACCTCGTCGGCGCGGGCCTCGGCCTTGCGCATTGCCGAGAGGCTGGCGAACAGCAGGATCGCGGTGCCGCCAAGCACGACCGCATAAGCGGCGATAACGAACGCCCAATGGTTCATGCCGCCATCCTCCGGAGGCGCGCCTCGACGCGGGTGGTGGCGAGCTCGGCCCGCATCCGCATCAGCACGATCGCGCCGAACAGGAAGGAGAAACCGAAGACGGTGAGCGGCAACGGCCAGAGCAGCGCGCTGGCGATCGAGGTGCCGCCGCCCGTCAGGCTGATCGATTCGCCCTGGTGGAGCGTGCGCCACCATTGGACCGAATAATGGATGATCGGCAGGTTGGCGGCGCCGACGAGCGCGAAGATGGCGGCCATGCGGCCCTCGGTCCCGCGCTCCTTCTCCGCCGCGGCGAGGCCGATGTAGCCGAGATAGAGGAAGAAGAGGATCAGCATCGAGGTCAGGCGCCCGTCCCATTCCCACCAGGTGCCCCAGGTCGGGCGGCCCCAGATCGAGCCGGTGGCGAGGCAGAAGAAGGCGAAGGCGGCACCGATGGGCGCGATCGCGCGGCCCGCGACGGCGGCGAGCGGGTGGCGCCAGACCAGCTGGGCGAGGCCGGCGACGGCAAGGCCGGTCCAGCCGCCCATGCCGAGCCAGGCGGCGGGGACGTGGATGTAGAGGATGCGCGCGCTATCGCCCTGCAGATAGTCGGGCGGGGTGACGAACAGGCCGCCCGCGCAGCCGACCGCGATCATCGCGAGGCCGAGCCACAGGAACCAGCTCGTCGCGGGTCTCGCGAAGCGCAGGAAACGGGCGGGATTGGCAAGGGCATGCATGGACGTGCGCCACCTCGTAGCGGAGCCCTCGCCGTCCTTCAATCGCTAGTGCGAGTCAGCCGCGGCCGATGAGCTGCATCGCCATGGCGTCGGCCACCGCCGCCGGGTTGAGGCCCGACGCCGCGCTTTCGGCCCAGATCCGTTCGAGCCGGCCCGGGATCGCCTCGATGCGCTGACGCACGAGCTCGGGTCCGCCATCCTTCACATATTCGGTCGAGACGTTGATGATCCCGCCGGCGTTGATGACATAGTCGGGCGCGTAGAGGATGCCGCGGGCCATCAGGCGCTCGCCATCCTCGGGAGTGGCGAGCTGGTTGTTGGCGCCGCCGGCGACGACCGGCACCTTCAATGCGGCAATCGATTCGGCGGTGAGGATGGCGCCGAGCGCGTTGGGGCTGAAGACGTCGGCTTCCAGCGTCATGATCTGCGACGGATCGACGACGGTGCCGCCGGTCTCGGCCGCGAGCGCCTGTGCGCGGTCGGTGGCGACGTCGGCGATCGAGAGCTTGGCGCCTTCCTCGGCGGCGTGGCGGGCGACCCCGCCGGCGACGCTGCCCGCGCCCTGGAGCGCGATGTGGAGGCCGTCGAGGCTGTCCTTGCCGAGCGCGCGCTTCACCGCGGCCTTGAGGCCGAGGAACACACCGAGCGAGGTGTGCGGGCCGGGATCGCCACCGACCGCGCCGCCGTCGACCGGCAGGCCGGCGACATAGGAGGTCTCGGCGGCGATCGCGGTCATGTCGGCGACCGACATGCCGACATCCTCGGCCGTGACATACTTGCCGCCGAGCGACTCGACGGCGCGG
Organism: uncultured Sphingomonas sp.; assembly: GCA_964551235.1. GTDB lineage: Bacteria > Pseudomonadota > Alphaproteobacteria > Sphingomonadales > Sphingomonadaceae > Sphingomicrobium. The sequence continues at coordinate 388 of CAZKCD010000176.1, read as the reverse complement.
CCGAAGGCGGCGACCATCTCGGGCGTCTTGGTCCGGGCGCTGTCGGCGAGGATGACGGCCTTGCCGCCGCCGAGCGGGAGGCCGGCCATGGCGTTCTTGAAGCTCATCCCGCGCGAGAGGCGCAGCGCATCGGTGAGCGCGTCGGCATCGTCGGCATAATGCCAGAAACGGGTGCCGCCGGCGGCCGGGCCGAGGTGAGTCGAGTGCATCGCGATGATCGCGCGCAGGCCGGAGGCCTCGTCGGTGACGAAATGCAGCGCTTCGTGCGCGTCGAAATCGGGGTAGCCCCAAGGGGTCGTCATGGATCGCCTAACCTGTTGCGCGGAAAGGAAGAATGGGGCGATCGACGGGACTTGAACCCGCGACCCTCGGTACCACAAACCGATGC
>CAZKCD010000175.1:0-3202 GCA_964551235.1 uncultured Sphingomonas sp. | reverse complement strand
GATCTTCTGGTCGTTGGTGTAGGCGTGGATCGTGGTCATCAGGCCGCGCTCGATGCCGATCGCGTCGTTGAGGACCTTGGCCACCGGCGCCAGGCAGTTCGTGGTGCACGAGGCGTTCGAGACGATCTTGTGCTCGGCGGTCAGCTTGTCGTGGTTGACCCCGTAGACGACGGTCAGGTCCGCGCCCTTGGCCGGGGCGGAGATGAGAACGCGCTTGGCACCCGCCTCGAGATGCTTCTGGCCGCCTTCCTTGTCGGTGAAGAAGCCCGTGCACTCGAGCGCGATGTCGACACCCATGTCGCCGTGCGGGAGCTTGGCCGGATCGCGTTCGGCGGTGACCTTGATGCGCTTGCCGTCGACGATCATCACGTCGCCCTCGGCGCTGACCTCGCCCGGCCACGTGCCATGAACGCTGTCACGCTTGAAGAGCAGGGCATTGGCCTTGGCGTCGGCGAGGTCGTTGATCGCGACCAGTTCGAGGTCGTGATCATCGCGGCTCAGGATGGCGCGGGCGACGAGGCGGCCGATGCGGCCGAATCCGTTGATGGCGACCTTGGTCATGCGATCTTCCTTGCTTTCATGTGGTCGAGCACCTTCGCGGTGATCTTGTCAGGGGTGAGTCCGAAATAATCGTAGAGCGCTTCCGCCGGGGCCGAGGCGCCGAAGCGGTCGATGCCGAACCGAAGGCCGTGAAGGCCGGTGTAGCGTTCCCAGCCAAAGGTGGTCCCGGCCTCGATCGAGACGCGCAGGATCTCGCGGTTCGAGACGTCCGGCAGGATGTCCTCGCGGTAGGCGGCATCCTGGGCGTCGAAGGCCTCGGTGCAGGGCATCGAAACGACGTCGGCGCCGACGCCATGCTCCTTGAGCTTGTCGGCGACCTCCAGGTCGAGCGAAACTTCGCTTCCGGTGGCCATGATGATCACACTGCGACCACCTTCTGCCGAGCGAAGTCGATAAGCGCCTTTAGTGCAGAGGTTTCCGTCGCTCAGCTCTGTCCGGACGGCCGGCAGATTCTGTCGCGACAGCGCCAGCAGACTGGGCCCGTCCTGCGCCAGCGCGTCGGCCCAGCATTCGGCGGTCTCGACCGCGTCGGCGGGTCGATAGACGCGCAGGCCCGGGATCGTCCGGAGCGACTGGAGATGTTCGATCGGCTGGTGGGTCGGTCCGTCCTCGCCTAGCCCGATCGAGTCGTGGGTCATTACGTGGACGACCTTGGCCTTTTCGAGCGAACCCAGGCGGATCGCGTTGCGGCTATAGTCGGAGAAGACGAGGAACGTGCCGCCATAGGGGAGCACGCCGCCATGCAGCGCCATCCCGTTCATCGCCGCGGCCATGCCGAATTCGCGGATGCCGTAATAGACGTAGCGCCCGCCGTAATTGGCGGCGTCGAGCGGCTGCTGGCCCTTGGTCTTGGTATTGTTCGAGCCGGTGAGGTCGGCCGAGCCACCGATGGTCGCGTCGATCGCGGCGTTGATCGCCTCCAAGGCCATTTCCGAGGCCTTGCGGGTGGCGACGGTCGGCTTGTCGGCGACCAGTTGCTCGAGATGCGGCTTCAGCCAGCTGTCGTCGAGCTTGCCGGCCATGCGGTCGAGGAACTCGTCCTTTTTCCCGCTGGCGTCGAGGCGGCGGTGCCATTCGGCGCGGTCCTTCGACCCGCGACCGCCGGCGTCGCGCCACGCCTTGGCGACATCCTCCGGAATCTCGAACGGCGGCAGGTCCCAGCCCAGCTCCTTGCGGGCCGCGGCGATCTCGTCCGGGCCGAGCGGCGAGCCATGGGTGGCGGCGGTGCCCTGCTTGTTGGGCGCGCCATAGCCAATGATGGTGCGGCAACGGATCAGCGACGGGCGCGGGTCGGCGAGCGCTTCCTCGATCGCTTTCGACACCTTGGCCGAATCCATGCCGTCGCATTCGGTCGTGTGCCAGTTCATCGCCTCGTAGCGGGCGAGCACGTCTTCCTTGCGCGACAGGTCGGTCGACCCGTCGATGGTGATGCGGTTGTCGTCCCAGAGCACGATCAGACGGCCGAGCTTGAGGTGGCCGGCAATGCCCGCCGCCTCGTGATTGACGCCCTCCATCAGGCAGCCGTCGCCGGCGATGGCGTAGGTGCGGTGGTCGACCAACTCGTCGCCATAGATGGCGTTGAGATGGCGTTCGGCGATCGCCATGCCGACCGCCATCGCGAGGCCTTGGCCGAGCGGACCAGTGGTCGCCTCGATGCCTTCGAGCTCGAAGCTTTCAGGGTGACCCGCGCACGGGCTGTGCAGCTGCCGGAAATTCTCAATGTCCTGGATCGTCGGGCGCGCGTAGCCGGTAAGGTTCAGCAGCGCGTAGATCAGCATCGAGCCGTGGCCGGCGGACAGCACAAAGCGGTCGCGGTCGGGCCACTTGGGATCGGCGGGATCATATTTGAGATGGCGCGTGAAGAGGGCGGTGGCGGCGTCGGCCATGCCCATCGGCATGCCGGGGTGGCCGCTATTCGCCTTCTGGACGGCGTCCATCGCCAGCGCGCGGATGGCGTTGGCAAGGCGGCGCTGGGTCGGCTGCATGGTCGCTCCTAACTGGATCGGCCTTGCCACCGGAGTCGCGACGGGCCGTTGGCTTGGTGCCTATTGTCGGATGGGGGGCCAGCGTCAACCTTTGCGCGCGCGCCGGGGCGTCGCTCCTTGTATGCGGGGCCGTCCTGCCCTAGCTGGGAGGCATGAGCAATCACGCCCTTCTCGACGCCCTCACCAGGGCCGAGCGCGCGCTGGACCGGATCGAGCGCGCCGCCGCCGCCGCGACCGCCACCCGCGGGCGCGAGGCGAAATTGCGCGCCACCGTCCGCGAGGTGGTGAGCGAACTTGATTCCATTCTCGGAGGAACGCGCTGATGGCGAGTGTCCGCCTTGAGATCGCCGGCCGCCATTCTGACGTCGCCTGCCGCGCCGGCGAGGAAGACACTCTTCGCGCCGCCGCCCGCCTGGTCGACGACAAGAGTCGCGAGGCCCTCGCTGGATTGGGCGCGCTGAGCGAGTCGCGGCAGCTGTTGTTTGCCTCGCTGCTGATCGCCGATCATCTACTGGAGAAGCCCGGCGGGGCGCCGAGCGCCGATCCCGACCTTGCGCCACGGGTCAACGCGCTGGCTGAGCGGCTCGAAAAACTGGCTGAAACCCTTGAGAGCGCGGTCACCGGCGCCTAAATAGGAACGTGACGGGACTGCCTCG
>CAZKCD010000174.1:0-3360 GCA_964551235.1 uncultured Sphingomonas sp. | reverse complement strand
GCGAGAAATTCGAGGCGCGCGTCTTCACCGACGTCGAGCGCGCCAAGGCGGCGCGGCGGCCGTTCACCCGGGCGGGAACCTACGCCAAGCGCTTCGCCGCCAAGGAGGCCTTTTCCAAGGCGGTCGGCACCGGTTTCAAGCGCGGCGTGTTCATGAAGGACATCGGCGTGGTCAACCTGCCGAGCGGGCAGCCGACCATCGCGGCGACCGGCGGGGCGAAGGCGCGGCTTGACGCGCTGACCCCGCCGGGCCACGCCTTGCACGTCCATCTGACGATGACCGACGATCATCCCTGGGCGCAGGCCTTCGTGGTCCTGGAAGCCCGACCTTTGGAGAGTGACCAAGCGTGAGTGAGACCAACGCCCCCGCCGCCGGAAGCGCGCCCGACGCGCCGGCCCCGGCCGAGGACGCCGCCGTTCCCGAAACGCGCAGCCAGGCCGTCTGGCGCGAGATCCGCGGCCTGCTGTGGGTCCTGCTGGCCGTGCTGGGCTTCCACAGCTTCATCGCCAAGCCGTTCTACATCCCGTCGGAATCGATGATGCCGGTACTGCTGAAGGGCGACCGGCTGGTGGTGACCAAATATCCCTACGGCTGGTCCTACGTGTCGCCGACCATTCCCAACCCGGCGGCGATCTTCCGCACCATGATCCTGCGCGGCGAACCCGAGCCCTGGGGCATCACGCTGCCGTTCATGAAGGGCCGCGTCTGGTCGAAGCTGCCCGAGCGCGGCGACATCGTCATCGTCACCCCGCCGGGGTCGAACGAGGATTATATCAAGCGCGTCATCGGCCTGCCCGGCGACACCATCGAGTTGCGCGGCGGGCGCCTCTACCTCAACGGCAACCCGGTCGCCTCGCAGGTCCGGCCGCCGATCATGCTTCCGATCGATGCCAACGCGCCCTGCCTTCCCGACCAGTTTCCGGGCGCCTTCACCATCGGCCCGGACGGCAAGGAATATTGCAAGCTGCCGATCGTCCGCGAAACGCTGCCGAACGGCGTGAGCTACGACACGATCGACCTGGGCTTCAGCCCCGGCGACGACTGGGGGCCGATGAAGATCGCGCCCGACCGCGTCTTCCTGATGGGCGACAACCGCGACCGCAGCGCCGACAGCCGCTTCGAGCTGGGCCAGCCGCAGAACGGGCTGGGCGGCGCGGTGCCGTTCGAGAATATCGGCGGGCGCGCCGAGTTCATCACCTTCTCGCTGGACGGGACGACGAGCCTCAACCCCGGCACCTGGTTCAGCTCGTTCCGCGACGGGCGCGCGGGCAAGTCGCTGCGCACCCAGTCGCACGAAGGCCGGCCGTAATGGCGGACGGCGGCGCGCACCTCGCCAGCGGCCCGGAAAAGCCCGGCCCCGCCGAGTTCCGCAACCCGCTGGTCGTCACCGAGGTGACCAAGGCCGCGATCTGGCTGGGCATGGCGGTGTCGATCGTCCTCCTGTTCTGGCTGGCGCAGCCGATCATGCTGATCATCGGCGGGCTGGTGTTCGCGGTGATCCTCGACGGCGGCGTGCGCCTGCTGGGCCGCGCGCTGCCCATCGGGCGCGGCTGGCGGCTGGCGATCGTCAGCCTGAGCGGGCTCGGCTTCGTGGTGTGGATGTTCTATTACGCCGGGACGACGCTGGCCGAGCAGGCCGAGACGCTGCGCACCGTCATCACTGCGCAGAGCGACCGGCTGATGGCGATGGCCAGCGACTATGGCCTGCTGCCCGGGAAGTCGGTCGACCTGTCGAGCCAGCTGATGGGCGGCGTCGGGCGGTTGACCAGCGCGCTCAGCACCGCGGCCGGGGCGATCACGTCGATCTTCATGATCCTGATCATCGGCATCTTCGTGGCGATGGAGCCCAAGCTGTACGACCGGGGCATGGCGTGGATGCTGCCGATGCGGCACCGCGAGGGATTCTACGAAATCGTCGACCGCGTGGGCTACGTGCTGCGCCGGCTGATGGCCGGTCGCTTGCTCGGCATGGCGGTCGAGGGGGTCGGCACGTGGCTGCTGCTGATGTGGGCGGGGGTGCCGATGGCGGCGCTGCTCGGCCTGCTGACCGGGTTCCTCGCCTTCATCCCCAATATCGGCGCGGTGATTTCGGGCCTGCTGATGGTCGCCGTCGGCTTTTCGGCCGGGGTCGATACGGGGCTGTGGGCGATCGGCATCTACCTGATCGTGCAGGTCGTCGACGGCTATCTGATCATGCCGTACGTTGCGCGCAAGACCGTCGACCTAGCGCCCGCGCTGGTGCTTGCGGCGCAGCTGGTATTCGGCGCGCTGTTCGGGATCATCGGCCTGTTCCTCGCCGACCCGGTGGTGGCGACGATCAAGACCTTCCTCGAGGAAATGGCGAAGCGCCGGGAGCCGGCGGACGCCGTTACGGCTGCGGCTGGGGAGCCTGATCCGGCGCCGGCTGGGCCTGCGGCTCGCCCGCGCCGTCGGGCAGCTGGGGAAGCTGCTGCGCCATCAGGGCGGCGTCGCGCACGACCTTCTTGATTTCGACGTCGAAGACGAGGTCGCTGTTCGGCGGGATCGCGCCATTGCCCGCGCCGGTCGCGCCGTAAGCGGCGGCGGCGGGGATGGTGACGCGATACTTGCCGCCTTCGCGCATGGTCTGGAGCGCTTCGCCGAAGCCCGGGATGACCTGGCCGGGGATCATCGGGGCGGGGCCGCGACCGGCGGTGCTGTCGAACACCGTGCCGTCGGTGAGGCGGCCTTCATATTCGACCATGATGCCGTCGACGGCCTTCACCGGATCGCCGGTGCCGGCCTTGAGCGTCACGATCCGGGTTCCGCTGGGCGTCACTTCGCCGCGAAGGGCGCCGGCGCCGATCCAGGCGAGGCCGAGCGCGGCGGCGACGAGCAGCACGAAGCCCAGCCAGAACTTGGCGAGCGCGCCCTTGGGCAGCGGGCGGAGCGGAACCTGGGTAGCCGACATCAAGGGCCTCGGCAGCAAGAGGTAAGGGAAAGGAAGGGAGGCGGGCGCCTTAACGGCCGCCTTCGCGCTCCATCCGCTTGCGCTCGAGCTTGCGGGCGCGACGGATCGCGGCGGCGCGTTCGCGCGCACGCTTTTCCGACGGCTTCTCGTAGTGGCGACGCAGCTTCATCTCGCGATAGACGCCCTCACGCTGCAGCTTCTTCTTGAGCGCGCGCAGCGCCTGGTCGACATTATTGTCGCGAACGATGATCTGCATAAAAGCTCACCAACTCCATTTCATCTTCAATGCGTCCGGATTGCCCGGACCAAAGCACCAACCGGGCCGAACGGCGGCCACCAAATCGGTCGTGCATGTCGAATCGTTCGTCGCGGACATATCCGCGGCGTCGGGCGCCCCCTAACAGCGTCGGCGATCCGGTTCAAGATGCCGG
>CAZKCD010000173.1:0-3360 GCA_964551235.1 uncultured Sphingomonas sp. | reverse complement strand
CAGATCGCGACCGACAAGGGGATCGAGACGGCGCAGCAGATCGAGGCGCTTCGCGCGCCGCGGCTTAGCCCTGGGAAGGATGTTCAATGAGCGGTGGTCAACTGGTTCCGATCTTCATCGTCGGGATCGTCATGCTGGCGATGGTGATGAAGGCGCGGTACCGCTACCTCGGCCAGCATCGCGGCGATGCCGCCGCCCCGGCGGACAATGCCGAAAACCGGATGCTGCGCGAGGAAGTCCAGCAGCTGAAGGACCGCATCAAGGTGCTGGAGCGGATCACGGTCGAGAAGGAAAACAGCCTGTCGCGCGAGATCGAGGATTTGCGCGACCGCTGAGGCGCGGCTAGGCGGGGCGGAATGACCGCCCTGCCCGCCTTGTCCGACATCGCCGACGAATATGCGTTCCTCGAAAGCGAGGATCGCTATCGCCTGCTGATCGAGCTGGGGCGCGCGCTGGAGCCGATGCCCGACGCGCTGAAGACCGACGCGACCAAGGTGCGCGGCTGTTCGGCGAGCGTCTGGGTCTATCCGACGCGGACCGAAGACGGGCGGCTGCATTTCCTGGCCGACAGCAACGCGGCGATCACCAAGGGCGTGGTCGCGCTGGTGCTGGCGAGCGTGCAGGACAAGCCGGCGGCGGAAGTGGCGGCGACCGATATCGCCGCTGCGCTCGAACCGTTCGACCTGACGCGCGAATTGAGCTCCAACCGCACGCAGGGCGTTCCGAACATGATCGCGCTGGTGCGCGAGACGGCGGCGCGGCTGGCATGAGCAACATCCCCGAACATGATGCGGCGGCGCGCGGCGGCGGGTTCGACGCCAAGCGGTTCTTCGAGCTGGCCAAGTCGGTCGGGCATGGCGCGGCGCTGGGCCTCAACTATCGCGGGACCGACGGGCCGTGGATCGAGCTGGACCTGCCGTGGCGCGAGGAACTGGTCGGCAATCCGGAGGCGGGCTTCCTCGCCTCGGGCGCGATCATCAGCCTGATGGATACGTGCGGCGGGTCGGCGGTGTGGACGGCGCTGGGCGAGTTCCGGCCGCTGGTAACGATCGACTTGAGGCTCGACTATTTCCGCCCGGCGCTGCGCGGGGAGACAGTGATCGCGCGCTGCCGCTGCGACAAGCTGACGCGGCAGGTGGCGTTCGTGACGGGCATCGCGCACACCGGCGACGTCGAGCGGCCGGTGGCACGCGCGACCGGCACCTTCATGATCAACCCCTGACGGCCTCGCGCCGTTCGAACGCTTTCTTGAGCACTTCGTAAGCGACCTGGACCTGCTGGAAGCGCTTGGCGGCTTCCTCGTCGTCGCGGTTGACGTCGGGATGATATTGCTTGGCGAGCGCGCGATACGCCGCCTTTACCGCCGCGAAATCCGCGTCCGCATCGAGATCGAGCACGTCGAGGGCGCGCATCTCGTCGCGGCTGCGGCTGCCGTCGCCGGGCCCGGCCCACTGGTAATGCGCCGAGCGGCGGAAGGCCGACGCGCCGGCTTCCTCCTCAGCGGCGCGGGCGGCGGCTTCCTCGGCGCTGAGGCCGGCGAAATAGTCCCAGCCCTTGTTATATTCGGCGGCGTGGCGTTCGCAGAACATCCAGCGTTCGGGGCTGTTGGGCGACTTGGGCGCGGGCCGGTCGCCCGGCTCGTCGCAACCTTCGCGGTCGCACAGGCGGATGCGCGCGGCGTCGCGACCCTTGGCGCCATAAGGGCGCCAGCGGGGAAAGCCCCAGTCGTCCGATCTCTTTTGCCGAGCCATTTGTCGTCCAACCTAAAGGCAGGAGGATTGCTCCGCCAGAAGAGAAAAAATGCCAGGGGACCTGTAAGCCGGGTTCTGTCCAGCGCCTTGCGGCACCTGGGCGACCATTCCTCTAGGACGAAGGTTGCCCTTCGCCTCCAGCAACCAACCCGGGCGTCGGGCCGGAACAGGCCCATGCGACGCCCCTATTCGGTCTTGCACCCGGTGGGGTTTACCGTGCCGCGCCCGTTGCCGGCCGCGCGGTGCGCTCTTGCCGCACCCTTTCGACCTTACCTGTCCGAAGACAGGCGGTTTGCTTTCTGTGGCACTTTCCCTGAACCGCCTTCGCCCAAAGGCTAGGCAATCCGCCGGGCGTTACCCGGCACCGTCGTTCCGTGGAGCCCGGACTTTCCTCGCCCCGCTTTCGCGAGCCGCGGTCGCCCGGTCCCCTAGCGGAGGGCGATATAGGGGAAAGGGGTCAGCGGGAAAAGACCGCGCCGTGCGGCGTGCCTTCGCCGGTCCATCCGTGCGGCCATTGGCGGGTGGCGAAGCTGAAGCCGACCTTGCCGTCGGTATCGCGAAACGCCTCGTCGATGCTGAGCGCGCCGGTTTTCTCGTCGAGCTTGAGCAAGTAGAGCCGGGTACCCTTCTTGCCTGAGGTGACGACCAGCCGTTTCGCCTTCGCGCCCCACGCGGTCCAGTGTGGGCTGAAGTCCTTGTCGATCGTCAGCCGCGAGACCTCGCGCACGTTGTCGGGGTCGCCGATGTCGAGGACGCCGAAGCCGTTGTAGGTCGGCACGCTCTGGACGAGGTAGCGGCCGACGATGGTCGGCACGCCGCAGAAGTCGCCCGGGAATTTGTGCACCAGCTTCGCCATTGGCTTGTTCGTGTCGAGGCCGGTGACGCGCTGGATGCCGCAGGACAGGGTCTGGACGTAGACCGAGCCATCGGACGCGACGCGCGCTTCCTCGGGCGCGACATTGCCGTTGCCGGTCGGCCCCGGATCGAGCCGGTGCGTGCCGAGCAGCTTGAGATCGGACAGGCGGAAAACCTGATAGGTGTTGCTGGAGAGCAGGTACGGGTCCTGCATTGGGCTGTTGGTGACGAGCACGCGGTCGATCTTGGGAAGGACGGCGAGGCTGTAGGGGAGCAGGCCGTCGTCGGGCAGCGAGGGATCAGCGTTGGCGACCGCGCGGACGAGCTTTCCCTTGTCGTCGATTTCGACCAGTCCGCCGGTCTTTCCGTCCATCATCGCCGCATGGTCCGCATGGCCCCCATGGTCGACGAACTGGAAGGTGGCGAGCACGTTGCCATTGGGCAGGCGGACATAGCTGTGCGGCATGCCGAAACCGCCGAGGCTCTGGAAGCGGGCGGCGAGTTTGGGTTTCAGGGGATTGCGGAGGTCGAGGACGGCCGTCTCGTTGGAATCGTGGTCATTGGCGAACAGCATGCCGCTGGCGGGCATTTCATATTCGGTGTGGTGGATGCGGACGGTCTTGATGTCGGTTCCCGCCGCCGCGACCAGCCGGCCGTAGGTGGCGGACTTGGGATCGGTGTCGAGCACGGCGAGGAAGTTGTTGCCCTGCTTGGCCTGGTCGCCGGTCCAGACGAAGAGATAATGGCCGCTGTC
>CAZKCD010000172.1:0-3490 GCA_964551235.1 uncultured Sphingomonas sp. | reverse complement strand
CGGCACCGAGGTCGACCGCTACATCAGCTGGCCCGGCCAGGCCCTGAGCTACAAGTTCGGCGAACTCACCATCCGCCGCCTCCGCGCGGAGGCGGAAAAGGAGCTTGGCGACAATTTCGACATCAAGAAATTCCACACCATGATCCTCGATCTCGGCGCGGTGCCTTTGCCCGTGCTGGAGAGCGAAGTGCGGCGCTTCGTGGCGGAAAGCAAAAAGGGGTGAAGGCTAGCGGCAGCTTTCGACCCATTGCGGACATTGGCCGCGACCGATTAGCCTCCGCTGATGGACGCTGCACTCACGGCTCTCCGAGTTGGCTTAATGGGCTTCGCCGCCGCCTTGCTTACTTCTTGCTCCCCACCAGAAGTGGATATCGTTGCCTGCACGAGCGGTGGGAAGTTGGCTTTTTGGATTGAAGATACCGACGGTTGGATTTTTGATACTACTCCCAGACCGCACAGCATTGACGTTTATGAACCATTCGTCGGGTCGATCTGGGAAACTCAAGTTCCACACCGCTTGATTGGTAACGCGATTTATACCTACCAACCTGAGAGAAAGTTTGTTGGCTACGGACAGACGTTTGAAGGTTGGGAGACGCGAACACCGGCTCGGACGCTTGCCAGGGGCAAGACTTATAACGTCGAAATTTGGACCGATGGCGGGCGGGGACGCCTCGATTTGGAGGTTGGCGCAAAGCTACCAGACTGCAAGGTCGTCCGGCCGGGGGACTAACGTCACCTTCCCACCCGGATTTGTCGGTGGCAGCGATCGATCCATTGCGGACATTCGAATTAGGCGCGAGCGGGCGTGACTTCGAAACAAGATAAACTTGATGCTTCGCCGAGAAACATCAGTCGTGGTTGCAGGGCATCCGGCACCACATCGCCGAGCGCCAACGTGAAGCTGTCGGCATAGCCACGATAGTTGGTGCCGATCCAGGACCAGCCGAGTGATTGACCGACAATATGGGCAAGCGCGGCGACCGGATGCCACTCGTCGCCTTCAGGCATCGTTTCATGAGACACCATAATCTCGTCGGTGTCAGCGTTGATCGTCAGCACCACTGCGCGGTCGCCAAGGCCAAACGCCAATGCATCCCAAGACAGCGAGCCGTCATTCGTTTCCCGCTCGTTCTGACCAGCGATGGCCGAGATAGCAAGGTGGGTTACTGAGTCCCATTCGAACTGGAGTGCGGGCGCGATCATGTCAGACGGCCTACAGGCGCGGATGTTCGCTTTCTACCGATATCGACCTGCGGCAGCACACGACCCATTCCTGCCATTCGCCAACGCGTTCAGCCGCCGGCGGGCAGGTCGCTGTTGAAGATGTCGGCGGCGGCTTTCCATTCGCCGTCCACCTTGCGCCAGACCACGACATATTTGCCGGTGTCGCGGACAGGCTTGCCGCCGGCCTCCATCGCCAGGCGGTAGGTGCCGCGGTCCAGCGCCATGTCGCCCGACGCGCTGACCACGATCGTATCGGGCGTGAATTCGAGCGCGAAGCCCGGCGCGGCCATCATGCCGGCCCAGGTCGTTTCAATCGCCCCATGGCCTTTGCCGATCGGGCCGTTCGGCGGCATCACCGCGCCGTCCTCGGCATAGAGCTGGGCGATGGCGGCGGCGTCCTTGGCCTTCACGAGGTCGAGCCACTTGGCGACCTGCTGCCGGATCGCGGCCTCGTCGGCTTCGGCGGTGGCGGCGGCGACGGCTTCGGGGGCGGTGTTGGTGGCGACGTCCGGCTTGGAGTCGCAGGCGGCGAGCGTCAGCGACGCGGCGGCGGTAAGCAACATCAGGCGGATCGGCATCTTGTCCCTCCCACTTGGTTTGCGTGGGCGGGCTTACCACGAAACGCGAGGGCCCGCACGCGCGTTGGCGGGGGCATGGTCGGTCGTTTCGAGCAGAGCCGGAAGGAGCGTGCGCGCGGCGCGGTGGCGGCGATCGCGGTCAACGCGCTGCTGGGCGCGGCGCTGGTGGTCGGGCTGGCGACGCGAACCGAGCGGAAGGCCGACCAGCCGATCGAGACCTTCGACGTGACGCCGCCCCCGCCCCCGCCCGAGCCGGTCGTGCTGCCGCCGGAGAAGGCCTCCGCGCCCGAACGCGCGGGCGAGGCGGGGCGCAAGGCCGAGGCGAGCGCGGTTGTAGCGCCGCCTTCCCTGCTGCCGATGCCAAGCGAGGTGCCCGCCGCGCCCACCCCGGGCACGGGCAGCGCCGCATCGAGCGGCGCGGCGGCGGCGGGCGACGGGAGCGGCGCGGGCGGGCGCGGGAACGGGCCGGGCGGCGGCGGGATCGGCACCGAGGCGCGGCTGCTGGGCGGCAACCGGGCGCGGCTGCCGCGCGACCTGCTGCGTCGCGTGCCGGCCGAGGGCGGCTATGCGCATCTGCTGCTGAGCGTGGGCGCGGCGGGGCGGGTGACGGATTGCCGCGTGCTGACCTCGAGCGGCTTCGCCGGGATCGACGCAGCGCTGTGCGGGGTGATGGTGAACGCCAGCCGCTGGAGCGCGGCGCGCGACCGGCAGGGCAATCCGATCCCGGTCGAGGTGCGCTACACCGCGACCTGGCGCAAGGACTAGCGGGCGGCGAGCGGGGCGAGCGGATCGCGGGCGAGGCCGCCGAGCGCGGGGCCGTCGCGGCCGTAAATGTCGTCGAAATACGCGATCGCGCCGCCGGCCGGCATGGCGGTGAGGTAGGTGATGAAGACCGGCACGGGCCGGGGAAGGTCGACGCGCTGTTCGGGCTTGGCGCCTTTCGCGCTCAAGGGACGGTCGAACAGCCATTCGCCGAGGCGCGCCGCATCCTCGAGCCGGACGCAGCCACCGGAAAACATGCGCGAGGCCTCGCTCAGCAATTCCTTCTGCGGCGTGTCGTGGAGGTAGATGCCCTGGTCGTTGGGGAACATATACTTGACCATGCCCATCGAGTTGGAGGGGCCAGGCAGCTGACGGACGCGCACCTCGGTACGGCCGTCGGCGACCGCCTTCCAGTCGATTGTCGCGGGGTCGACGACGGCGGCGTCGTCGTCCCAGGTCGAGAGCACCTGGTAGCCGCGCGCGCGAAGCCACGCGGGGCCATGCTCCAGCGCGCCGGGGGCGACGCGTTCGGCGGCCAAATCGGGCGGCACGTTCCAATAAGGATTGAGGGAGGCGAAGCGGATCTTCGCGGCCATCATCGGCGTGGGGTGGACCGGCTTGCCGACGACGACGCGCATCGAATCAACGATCCGGTCGTCCTCGTACATCGTCAGGCGCTGGGCGCCGGCGTTGACGATGACATATTTGCCGCGCGGCTCGGGCAACGGGCGGGCGCGCTGGATGTTGAGGCGAAGCAGCGCGTCTTCGCGCGCGTCGCGGGCGGAGCCGTCGGCGATGGCGCGGCGAAGCTCGGCATAGATCGGGTTCATCCAGCGCATGTTGGCCAGATAATCTTCGAGGCTGGGCGCGGCGGCGGCGCTGTCGAGCAGCGCGCGGGCGGCGGGCGGCGTCGGGCGAAGGTC
>CAZKCD010000171.1:0-3490 GCA_964551235.1 uncultured Sphingomonas sp. | reverse complement strand
ACTGCGAGCACCATATGGAATGACCTGGACGCGGCTTTTCCGGGGTCACAGAAAACGCCGCTAAGTCCCTGGGGAATAAGGCTTCCGTCCGAAACAAAGATCGACGATCACCCGGCCTATCTGGCGGGCGAAATCGAGGTTCAGGACGAGGGGTCGCAGCTGATCGCGCTGGCGTGCAAGGTCGCCGACGGCATGACCGTGCTCGACCTGTGCGCGGGGGCGGGAGGCAAGGCGCTGGCGCTGGCCGCCGCGGCCCCGGGCGCGCGGATCGTCGCCAGCGACCCGAGCCGGGCGCGGCTGGCGAACCTGCCGCCGCGCGCGGCGCGGGCCGGGGCGGAAATCGAGACGCGCCTGCTCGACGGCGGGCGTGAGGCCGAGGGGCTGGCCGACCTCGAAGGCCAGTGCGACGTGGTACTGGTCGATGCGCCGTGCAGCGGCACGGGCACGTGGCGGCGCAACCCCGAAGGGCGCTGGCGGCTGACGCCGGCGCGGCTCGACCGGCTGGTGGCGTTGCAGGCGCACGTGCTGGAGCTGGCGGCGCCGCTGGTGAAGCCGGGCGGGCACCTAGTCTATGCGGTCTGCTCGCTGCTCCACCGCGAGGGCGCGGGGCAGGTCGCCGACTTCTTAGGGCGGCATTCAGGTTGGAGCGCGCAGGATGCGCTGGACGAGGAAGTGGGCCGTGCGGACGGGTCCGGGGTGCTGCTGACCCCGGGGCATGACCGGACCGACGGCTTTTTCGTCGCAAGGCTGGAACGGGCGTGTTAGACGTCGCGTTCGACGTGTTGGAGAAGATGATGCGCCTTTCGCCGTTCGTCCTGTTGCTGGGAGTCACCGCGTCCACCATGGCCGTGCCGGTCGTCGGGCAGGAAGCGGGTGGGCAACCGGCCCTGCGCAGCCTGCCGCGCGCGGACGACCAGGTCACCCCGCAATCGGCGGAGTTGGTAAAGAAGGGCGAGGCGGCGCTGGCCGCGGGCAATTTCGCCGCGGCCGACGATGCGCTGGAAGCGGCGCTGGTCGCCGACCCCAAGAACCGCAAGGCGTTCGTCGCACTGGCCCGCGTCGCGGCCCGCCAGCAGCTCTACGGGCAGGCGATCCGCTATACCAACCGCGCGCTGGGGCTGGAGCCGACCGACCGCGAGGCGCTGAAGGTGCAGGGCGAGGCGATGGTCGAGGCGGGCGCCACGGCGCGCGCCAAGGACGTCCTCGCCAAGCTGCAGAAGCTGTGCACGTCGGGCTGCCCCGAAGCGGCGGCGCTGAGCGCGGCAATTCAGCGCGGGCCGACCATGGCGGCGGCGACCAAGCCGGCCGCGGACACTGTCAAGAAGAACTGAGGATTTTCGCGAGGGCGACGTAATCCGCCACGGCGAGCGTTTCCGCGCGCCGCTGGGGATCGATGCCGAGCGTGTCCAGCGCGTCGAGCGCGCCATCGACCGACTTGAGGCTCTGCCGGAGCATCTTGCGGCGCTGGCCGAAGGCGGCGGCGGTCAGGCGTTCGAGCACCGCCGGATCGACCCCCTCGGGCTGCTCGGCGGGGACGAGGTGGACGATCGCGCTCATCACCTTGGGCGGCGGTACGAAGGCCGAGCGGTGGACGAGCATCGCGATCCGCGCGGTGGAGCGCCATTGCGCGGCGACCGAGAGGCGGCCGTAATGGTCGCTGCCGGGCCGGGCGACGATCCGTTCGGCGACCTCGCGCTGAAACATCAGGGTGAGGCTGGCCCACCAGGGCGGCCATTTCTCGGCGCCTAGCCAGCGCAGCAGGAGCTGCGTCCCTACATTGTAGGGCAGGTTGGCAACGACGTGCGCGCCGGTGCCGGCGACCGCTTCTTCGTCGATGGTCAGCGCGTCGGCCTCGATCAACGTCAGGCGGCCCCCATGCTCGTCCGCCAGTTCGGTCAGCGGCGCGACGCAGCGGCGGTCACGCTCCACCGCGACGACGCGCGCGCCGGTATCGAGCAAAGCGCGGGTGAGGCCGCCGGGGCCGGGGCCGACCTCGTAGACCGAGGCACCGGCGAGGTTGCCGGGGACGGCGGCGATGCGGGCGAGCAATTGCCGGTCGAGAATGAAATTCTGGCCGAGCGCCTTGCTGGCGGAGAGGCCGTGGCGGGCGATGACCTCGCGCAGCGGTTCGGGGCCGTCGCTCACGGCTGGCGGGTGCGCAGGCGGAGCGCGGCGCATTGCGCGGCGAGGCGGATGGCGGCGGCCATGGCGCGCGGGTCGGCACGGTCCTGCCCGGCAATGTCGAAGGCGGTGCCATGGTCGGGCGCGGTGCGCACGAGCGGCAGGCCGAGCGTCATGTTGACGCCTTCCTCGAAATGCAGCGCCTTGAGGGGAATGAGCGCCTGGTCGTGGTACATGCACAGCGCGGCGTCGTAGCGGGCGCGGGCGGCGGCGTGGAACATGGTGTCGGGCGGAAGCGGCCCGGCGACCTGCCAGCCCTCGGCGCGGAGCATGCCGATGGCCGGCTCGATGATGGTGATTTCCTCGCGGCCCAGTGCGCCGCCTTCGCCCGCATGGGGATTGAGGCCGGCGACGGCGAGGCGCGGCTCGGCGATCCCGAAATTGCGCTGCAGGCCGCGTAGCGTGGCGCGACCGCGCGCGGCGACCAGCTCCGGCGTCAGCATCCCGATGGCATCGGCCAGGGGCACGTGGGTGGTGACGGGAACGACGCGCAGGGTGGGGCCGGCCAGCATCATCGCGACGTTGGCGCCCGACACGCCGCAGCGTTCGGCGACGAACTCGGTCTGGCCGGGGTGGGCGAAGCCGATATTGTAGAGCTGCTGCTTGCTGACCGGGCCGGTAACGACCGCGCCGGCGGCGCCCGAGCGGGCGAGGCCGACGGCGAGTTCGAGGGCGTCGAGCGAGCAATGGGCGCCGGCCTGGTTGGGGCGGCCCGGATCGCTGGGCAGCGCGGCGGCGACCTGCATCAGCGGGAGGCCGACGTCGAAGGCGGCGTCGGCATCGGTGATGTCGTCGATGAGCTCGATCGGGCCGTCCCAGACGCGCGCGACGCTGTCGGCGTCGCCGACCGCCACGAAGGGCGGCAGAGCAAAGCCGCGGCGGCCGTCCCAGCATTTGGCGACGACCTCCGGCCCGATCCCGGCGGGATCGCCCAGCGAGACGGCGAGCGGAAGGAGGGCGGCAGACATGACCAGCCGCCCTTAGCCCCGGATCCTAGCGGAAGTCGATGACCGCGTCGCGGCGCAGGTCGCGCAGGTAGCGGCGGGCACGCAGGTTGACGCGTTCCTCGTTCATCTGCGCGAGGACCTGGTCGTAGGTCGGCATGGTGGCGTCCTGCTCGTCGCGGCCGCACAGGACGAGGACGCGAACGCCTTCGTCGAGGTTGCCGAACGGGCGGGTCGACTGGCCGACCTGCATCGGCAGCATCATCTGCTGCAGCGCGCCGGGCAGGTCCTTGAGCTTGACGCCTTCCGACTGGACGACTTCGCCGCCGAAATCGCTGGCCAGCTTTTCCGCGCCGCCGCAGCCG
>CAZKCD010000170.1:0-3514 GCA_964551235.1 uncultured Sphingomonas sp. | reverse complement strand
AGCGAGGCGTTGGGCACGTCGACGCCGACTTCGATGACGGTCGTCGCGACCAGCACCGCGAGCTCGCCGCCGGCGAATGCCGCCATGACGTCATCCTTTTCCGGCCCCTTCATGCGGCCGTGGACGAGCCCGACCTTGTCGGCGCCGAAGCGAGCGCGGAGCGTGGCGGCGCGCTCTTCGGCGGCGGCGGCGTCGATCGCCTCGCTCTCCTCGACCAGCGGGCAGACCCAGTACGCCTGGCCGCCCGCGGCGATATGACGGCCCAGCCCCTCGACCACATCGGCGAGCTTGGCGTCGGACGTCACGAGCGTCTCGACCGGCGTGCGTCCGGGCGGCATCTCGTCGATCCGGCTGACGTCCATCTCGCCATAATGGGTCAGGGTCAGCGTGCGCGGGATGGGCGTGGCGGTCATCGCCAGCAGGTGCGGCGGATGCTCGGCCTTGGACGTCAGCAGCAGCCGCTGCGACACGCCGAAACGATGCTGCTCGTCGATCACCGCGAGGCCGAGCGCCTTGTAGGCGACCTTCTGCTGGAAGATGGCGTGGGTGCCGACCAGGATGTGGATCGAGCCGTCGGCGAGGCCCATCAGCGTCGCCTCGCGCGCCTTGCCTTTCTCGCGGCCGGTCAGGATGGCGACATTGACGCCAATGGGCGCGCACTGGCGCGCGAGCGTCGCATAATGCTGGCGGGCGAGGATTTCGGTCGGCGCGAGCATCGCCGCCTGCGCCCCGGCCTCGACCGCTTCCAGCATCGCCAGCAGCGCGACCAGCGTCTTGCCCGACCCGACATCGCCCTGGAGCAGCCGAAGCATCGGCGCCTGCTGCGCCATGTCGCCGCGGATTTCCTCGACCACGCGCCGCTGGGCGCCCGTCAGCGCGTAGGGAAGCTGGAGCCTGCCCACGATCGACCCGTCGCCTTGCAGCGAGCGGGTGCGATGCCGGCGGTTCGATTGGCGGAGCACGAGCAGCGCCAGCTGGTTGGCGAAAATCTCGTCATAGGCCAGACGGTTGCGCGCCGATTCGAAGGTCGGATCGGAATGCACTTCCGCCAACGCCTTGCGCCAGCGCGGCCAGCCTTGGCGCGCGAGCAGCGACGGCTCGATCCAATCGTCCAGCTCGGGAGCACGCTCCAGCGCGGCCAGCACGAGCTCGCGCATCCTCTTGTTGGCAATTCCCTCGGTCAGCCCGTAGACCGGCTCGCGGATCGCCACCGCCGCGGCCTCGGCGGGCGCGATCACCTCGGGGTGGACGATCTGCAGCTCCTGCCCCCAGCTGTCGAGCTTGCCGATCACGGTCTTCTTCTCGTGCAGCGGCAATTGCTTCCGCGCCCAGCCGGGATTGTTGAAAAAGGTCAAAGTCACGGCGTTCCCGCCCGAATCCGACGCGTAGATGCGCGTCGGCGCCCTTCCCTGCCCGGCGCGCACCTCGAATGGCACGACGTCGAGAATGACGATCCGGCCGGCCAGCGCGCGGCTCGCTTCCTCGACCCGCAGGCGGTCGATGATGCCGGTTGGCAGGTGGAAGGCCAGGTCGAGCGCGCGGGTCAGGCCGAGTCGCGCGAGGCCCTTGGCCACGCCGGGTCCGACGCCCTTCAGCGCCTCGACCTCCGCGAACAGGGGATTGAGGATTTCGGGCCGCATCGTCAGGTCCCCGGCGCGCCCAGTGGGAAGGGCTTCGCCCGGATCCATTGCGACAACACCCATTTCTCACCCCGGGCCGGTGGAAGCGCCTGGTGGCCGGTGCGATAGTCGGGACGGCCGTCGGGCATCACGTTGGCCCAGAAGATAGCGTCCCCCGGACGGCCGCGGAAGGCGATGCTGAGCTGCGGGAATTGGGTCGGCGCGCCCTCGAAATCGTCATTGAGGTAGGTCACGAACGTGCCGACCCGCTGGCCGAGCACGCGCAGTTCCTCCTGGAAGGCCGGAACGCTGGGCTCGACGAAATCGGCGTGGAGGCGGAATTCCTGTCCCGGCGCGTAATGGATGACGTTAGGCGGTTCGTGGCAGGCGACCGGCGCCCCGATCAGCCGGGCGGCGCGCTCCTGGAGGATGGCGGTGACGAGATCGCGCCGGTCGGGGCCGAGGGCGCAGGTCGTCGCGGTGCGCACCGCGGTGCCGCTTGCATCGTTGACCTGCGCCGACTCCAGCCGCCCGCGCGCACCCTCGACGATCCAGTCGGCAAATCCGGGTGGCGCGAAACCCTCGGCCACCGCAATCCTGACCTCGGGATGCAGGCGTTGCGGCGGCGGCGGCGTGAGCAGATCGGCCAGCGGCGCCTGCGTCACCAGCGCGAGCTGCCGCGCCGCGCCGTCCTCGCCCGCCGCCGCGGCGTCGCCGAGCAGGCGCAGCGCCGCCGCCCAGTCCTGCGGCACGCCCCAGCCATAGGCGGCATTGGCGGCTTGGCGGGAAAGCGTGACGGTCATCGCGCCGACCCTAGCGCGGGCGGGCGCGGCTGCCTACATGGGCGTTCGTGGCACCTGCGGCGAGACTCGCCGGCGGGTTATTCGCGCGTGAAGGACTGGCAATGGACGACGAACTCAAGGCGCTGAAATTCCGCGCCTGGCACCGCGGAACGCGCGAGGCGGATATGATGATCGGCGGCTTCTTCGACCGTCATCATGCCGGCTGGAGCGCCGACGAGCGCGCCTGGTTCAGCGACCTTTTGATGGAGCAGGACGTCGACATCATGGCCTGGGCGATCGGAACCGCCGAGGCGCCCGCGCGCTACCAGGGTCCGATGCTCGACGCGCTCAAACATCTCGACTTCATCCGGATCGCGCGATGAGCGACCCGCTGCAACGGATCCTCAAGGCCACGGCGCCGCTGACGCTCAGCCGGGTGCCGGCGGGCTTCCTGCCGTGGCTGGCGAGCGACATCGCGCGCGCCGCCGGGGCCAAGGGCCGCGCGGTGGTGATCGCGGCCGACGAGGCGGCCATGCGCGCGGTGGCGGAGACCGCGCCGACCTTCGCGCCCGAGCTGGAGGTCATCACCTTTCCGGCGTGGGATTGCCTGCCCTACGACCGCGCCTCGCCCGCACTTCGGGTCATGGCCGAGCGGCTGGCCGCGCTCCATGCCCTGCAAGCCCCGCGCACGGGCCCGCAACTGGTCGTGACGACGGTCAACGCGGCCAGCCAGCGGGTACTGACGCCCTTCCGCATCCGGCAATTCACGCGGCGGCTGGCGGAGGGCGAGCGGATCGAGCGCGACGCGCTGACCGCCATCCTCGTCGCCAACGGCTACCAGCGCACCGACAGCGTCCACGACGCCGGCGAGTTCGCCGTGCGCGGGTCGATCGTCGACCTCTATCCCGCGGGCGCGGCCCAGCCCGTGCGCCTCGACTTTTTCGGCGACGAGATCGAGACGATGCGTTCGTTCGACCCCGCCGACCAGCGCTCCAGCGGCAAGGCGGAACCGTTCGTGCTGATGCCGGCCAGCGAGGCGCTGCTCGACGACGAGAGCGTGAAGCGCTTCCGCGCCCGCTACCGCGAGACCTTCGGCGCCACCGCGACCGGCGA
>CAZKCD010000169.1:0-3579 GCA_964551235.1 uncultured Sphingomonas sp. | reverse complement strand
AAGACCAATTACATGTCGGGCGGCCAGATGCGTTGCCCGATCGTGTTCCGCGGGCCGAATGGCGCGGCGAGCCGCGTGGCCGCGCAGCACAGCCAGAATTACGGGCCGTGGTACGCCAGCGTGCCGGGCCTGATCGTGATCTGCCCGTACGACGCGGCAGACGCGAAGGGCCTGCTGAAGGCGGCGATCCGGAGCGAGGACCCTGTGGTCTTCCTCGAGAACGAGCTGCTCTACGGCCAGCATTTCGACGTTCCCGAGGTCGAGGATTATGTCCTGCCGATCGGCAAGGCGCGGATCATGCGCGAGGGCAAGGACGTCACCATCGTCAGCTATTCGATCGGCGTCGGCGTCAGCCTCGACGCGGCCGAGACGCTCGCGGCGGAAGGGATCGAGGCCGAGGTCATCGACCTGCGCACGCTGCGCCCGCTCGACAAGGAAGCGGTGCTGACCAGCCTGGCCAAGACCAACCGCATGGTCGTGGTCGAGGAAGGCTGGCCGACCTGCTCGATCGCGTCGGAAATCCTCGCCATCTGCATGGAAGAGGGGTTCGACGATCTCGACGCGCCGGTGGCGCGCGTCACGAACGTCGACGTGCCGCTGCCCTATGCCGCGAACCTCGAGAAAATGGCGCTGATCAAGGCGGCCGACGTCGTCGCCGCGGCCAAGGCGGCCTGCTATCGCTGAGCCGGCGGGCGACCTTGCGCTGGTGCGGCTCTACTGGCCGCTCGAGCTCAGGCCGGCCTTCGACGCGCTGACCTCGATCGACGCCGCGATGGCCGAGGTCCTCGCGACCTCGACCCAGCCCGCGCTGGGCGCCATCCGGCTGGCCTGGTGGCGCGAGGCGCTCGAGCGGCTCGACCACGCGCCGCCGCCGCCAGAGCCACGCCTGCAAGGAGCCGTGGAGCATTTGTTGCCCCTGGGGGTGACCGGTGCGGCGCTGGCCCGGATCGAGGACGGTTATGCCGCGCTCTTCGAAGAGCGGCCGGATGCGGAACGGGTGGCCGGGAGCGGTGCGGCCCTGTTTCGGTGCGGCGCGGCGTTGCTCGGCGCCGACGATCCCAAGCTCGAGGAAGCGGGGCGCGTGGCGGGGCTGGCGCGGGCGATGCGCGGTGGGTGGATGGCCTTGCCGGACGACGTCTCGCTCGAGCCGCTGCGCGGGCATCGCTTTTCTCGCGCGCTCCGCCCGCTGACGGCGCTGACGCGGCTGGCGGCGCGCGACCTTCGCCAGGCCCCGGCGATCGAGTCCGAAGCGACGCCGGCGCGCGCGGTGGCGCTGCTGTCGCACAAGATGTTCGGCACGGTTGCCTAAGCGGTCCGCCCGTCCTAGCCTGCCTCTCGCCGGATCGATCTAGCCCATGGAGTGAGTATGGGCCGTTTCCTTGCCGGCGCCGTCGCCGCCTTGCTTCTGTTGTCGGGTGGCTTCCTGATCTGGAAGGGCCGCGCCGAGCAGCCCCCGGTCATCGCCGCCGCCGCCGTTCCCGCCGCTTTCCCGGATGCGCCGTCGCGGGCGCTTGCGCCGATCCCCGAGGCCCCGTCTGCCGATCCCAAGTCGAAGGAGGAAAAGCGTTTCGCCCGCGCCGACAAGGACGAGGACGGGCGGATCACGCTGGCCGAACTGGTCGAACCGCGCCGCAAGCCGTTCGCGAAGCTCGACGTCAACGGCGACGGCAAGCTCAGCTTCGAGGAATGGGCGGTGAAGACCATCGACAAGTTCGAGGGCGCCGATGCCGACGGCAGCAAGGCGCTGACGGCGGCCGAGTTCGCGACGACCGCGCCCAAACGCAAGGCGAAACCCGCGTGTAGCTGCGGTTAGTCGAGCGAAGAAGGGGGAGCGACCCGCGGCCAGCGTCGGTCGAGGACTGCGCGGCTGTAGGTCCGGCTCACGGGCACCTGCAAATCGTTGGTCAGTAGCAGCCAGCGCTTGTCGCCGCGGACGAAGGTGCCGGCCACGGAATCGGCCGCGACCCACCAGCTGCGGTGGACTTGCAGGCCAGCATCCGGACGGACGTCCGCCATCGCATCGCCAAGGCGATAGAGGAGCAGGGTCGATCCCCCCGCGTGGTGCACACGGACGTAATGATCCTCGGACTCCAGCGCGAGGAGCGCTTGCGGCACGGCGCTCGCGAGTCGGCCGCGCGTTAGCGGTTCGGCCGGTTGGGGCGGATTGTCACGACGACCGGCGCTACTATCGCCCCAGACCTTCAGCCCCACGATGATTGCCTGGATGGACAAGACCGAGACGAAGAGCATCGGGAGATTTTCGGGCGCGATGATCCGGCCCGGCCGGACCTGTTGCAGCGCCCAGCCGACGACGAAGGTTTGCGGGAGGGTGGCGAGGAGCGCCACGGCTATGGCCTGACCGACCGAGAATTGCGGACGTTCACCCAAGAGGCGGGTCGCGGCGATCGCGAACGCGTAGCCGGTCGCTACGAGACCGATCCAGAAAAGGGCTCGGCCCGCGGGCGACATTGTCTCGGCCGATCGAAAGGGGCCGAGGAAAGCGAGCAAAGCGCCGAGCCCGAGGATCGTGCCCGCGTGTCGGACCCAGCCCGACGTCATTTCGCGAATCGTGAAATGCATGCCCCTTGGCTTAGCGAAGGATGCGCGGCGCTTCACGAAATTCGGCTTTCCGGGCGGTTTCGTGGTGGATCATGGATGCGGCCTCACCAACAGAGGAACGCACCATGAAGAGCATACGTATCCTGGCGGCCGCGGTCGCCATGTGGCTGTTTTTGCCGGCCGGAGCCTGCGCGGCGGGCATCGAAGGACTTTGGCGCTTCGACATCGTCAACGAGGCCGGGACGACGTACGGTGCCATGACGATCCAGACGCGGGTCACGATCGACCGGCAGGCCGACGAGCAACAACGTTGGGCCGAGGCGAAGGCCCGCGTAGAGGCCGCTCCGATCGTTCGACCGTCGTCTTCGGGGACCCAGTCCGGCGCGAGCGGTTATGCTGGTTACGCGTTGACCGACCAAGGCGGGCACGCGCTTCCCATCGAACATGTCGGGATCGACAAGGGAGCGTTGACGATGGTCGTCAATTCGCCACGTGGACTGGTCATCTTTCGCGGGAAGTTATCGTCCGACGAGCAACGCTTCGAAGGCAAGCTTACCTATCATAACGGCAATGTCTTCACGATGCGCGGGGTCAAGCAGGTTCGACCGCTTGCTGCTCCATCCAAACCCTGAGGGCTTCGCGGGCGCGGGCGGTGTAGCGTTTCTTGCGGTCGGGCTTCCGGACCTTGGGGCCGTCGATCGGGGGCATCAGGCCGAAGTTGATGTTCATCGGCTGGTAGGTGTCCGCGTCCGCGCCGCCCGTGATGTGGTGGAGGAGCGCGCCGAGCGCCGTCTCCGGTGGGGGCGGCGCGAGGTGCTCGCCCTTCACTTCGGCGGCGGTGAAGCGCGCGGCGAGCAGGCCGACCGCGGCGCTTTCCACATAGCCTTCGCAGCCGGTGATCTGGCCGGCAAAGCGGATGTTGGGCAGGGCCTTCAGCCGCAGTTCCGGGTCGAGCAGTTCGGGCGACTTGATGAAGCTGTTGCGGTGGATCCCGCCGAGCCGCGCGAACTCGGCATTTTC
>CAZKCD010000168.1:0-3664 GCA_964551235.1 uncultured Sphingomonas sp. | reverse complement strand
GCGAGGCTGGCGTCGAGCGTAAGCGCCCGGCCGCCGCGCGCCTGTTCGATGGTCTCGGCGAGTCGGTCGGCGAGGAATTCCCGCAGCGCGTCGACGCCGCCGGGCGCGACCGTGACGCCCGCGGCCATGGCGTGGCCTCCGCCGGCGACGAGCAGCCCGCTGTCCTTGGCGGCGAGCACCGCCGCGCCGAGATCGACGCCCGAGATGGAGCGCCCCGAGCCCTTGCCCATGCCCTCCTCGTCCTCGCCGATGACGATCGCGGGACGGCCGAAGCGTTCCTTCAGGCGGCTGGCGACGATGCCGACGACGCCCGGATGCCAGCCCTTGCCCGCGACGAGCACCAGCGGGTCGGATGCGCGCGCTTCGGCCTGTTCGAGCGCGGCGTCGGTCACCGCCTGCTCGATCGCGCGGCGTTCCTCATTCAGCCGGTCGAGCTCGGCGGCGATCGCGCGCGCTTCCTCGGGATCGGTGGCGGTCAGCAGGCGCACGCCGAGGTCCGAGCGGCCGACGCGGCCGCCAGCGTTGATTCGCGGGCCGAGCGCGAAACCGAGGTCGCGGGCGGTGGGTGCCTTCACCAGCCGCGCCGCCTCGGCCAGCGCGCCCAGCCCGATATTGCCGCGCTTGGCCATGACCTTGAGGCCCTGCGTCACGAAGGCGCGGTTGAGCGTCTTCAGGCGCGCGACGTCGGCGACGGTGCCGAGCGCGACGATGTCGAGCAGGTCGATGATCTTGGGTTCGGGCCGGTCGCCCACGAAGCGGCCGCGCTTGCGCAGTTCGCGGAGCAGCGCGACGCCGAGAAGGAAGGCCATCCCGACCGCGGCGACATGGCCGTGGGCGCTGCCCGTCGCGCTCTCGTCGAGGCGGTTGGGGTTGATGAAGGCGGCGGCGACCGGATGGCGCGTCGAGCATTGGTGGTGGTCGCACACGATCACCTCCAGCCCGGCGGCAGCGGCCTGGTCGAGCGCGTCGAACGCCTGCGCGCCGCAATCGACGGTGATGGCAAGGCTGGCGCCGCGTTCCTTCAGCGCGACCAGCGCAGGGCCGGACGGGCCATAGCCCTCCATTAGCCGGTCGGGGATGTAGACCATCGGCTCGACGCCCAGGCGGCGTAGCAGCAGGGTCAGCAGTGCCGCCGAGGTCGCGCCGTCGACGTCATAGTCGCCGAAGATGGCGATGGTCTCGCCCGCCTCGACCGCGTCGGCGAGGCGCGCGGCGGCGACGTCCATGTCCGCAAATTCGGACGGGTCGGGCAGGAAGTCGCGAATGGTCGGCTCGCGGTGGCGCGGCAGGTCGAGTTCGTCGACGCCGCGGCCGAGCAGTAGCTGGTCGAGCAACGAGCGGTCGAGCGCGTCGTCGGCGGGCCGGCGCCAGCGCCACGGCTGGCCGACGACCGATGAGGTGATGCCGAGCGCGTTGGTCATGCGGCGAGCAGCCGGTCGCGCAGCGCCTCGGCATCGGGACGGGCGAGCGCCTCGACCTGAAAGGCGCTGAGCAGGGTGCCGCCGGCGATGCCGAGCTTGAGGCGGGCAAAGCCGAACAGGCGGGTCCAGCCGTTCTCGCTCAGGTCGATGCTCTGGATCCGGGCGACGGGGATGATCGCGCGGCGCTGGCGCCACCAGCCGTCGTCGATGAACAGGTGCGCGCCGTCGAGCGCGTAGCGGGCGCGGCGATGCTCGAGGTAGCGTATGGCGATGGCGACGAGCGCGCCGCCGGCAGCGACGAGGGCGGCGGGGGTGAGCAGCCACGCGGCGAGCAGCGCGACGGGCACCGCTGCCGCCATGGGAAAGGCGAAGGCGCGAAAATAGCCGGGGGCGAGCGGCTGCCACGCGGCCTCGTCGGGGGCGATCGGGCGGGCCAGCGAGCGCTGGATCGTCGCGGCCTCGTCGAAGGTGGCGAGCGGGGCGACGACATGGTCGCCCTGCTTGTCGTCCATCGCGAGGCTCTGCAGCTTGAGCGCAAACCAGCCGAAGCGGCGGCGCAGCGGGCCGGTGACCAGCATCGCCGCCTGTACGCGGCGGGCGGGAATGGTGACGTCGGTCAACGTCAGCAGGCCGCGGCGGCGGCGAAGCCCGCTGTCGGTGCGGTCGAGGCGGAAGCCATGCTCGCGAAGCACGGTGCGGACGAGACCGGTGACGGTGCCGAGCGCCATGAGCAGGAGGCTGCCGGCGACGATGGTGATCGCCTGGTGCGACAGCACATAGTCGCGCAGCGGGGCGCTGCTGGCGAGCAGGCCGGTCCAGAAATCGCGGTCGAACGGGTCGAAGCCGACGACGTCACCGAGCGTCTGGCTGGCGCCGACCAGTGCCGCGAGCACGGCGAGGGAGAAGTTGAACAGGCCGAGGATGAGGACACGCTTGCGGTCCATCGCGAACAGCGGCGGTGGTTCGGCAGCCTGCGCTTCGGGCTCGGCGACCGGGGCGGCAGCGCCGCGCTTGCGGGCGCGGACGAACTCGCGGATCGCCTCGGCGCGGTCGAGGCTGATCGTGTCGAGGACGCCCTCGTCGGCATCGGCCTTGGTCGCGGCGCCGGTCTCCATGCGCACGCGGGCGAGGCCGAACAGGCGGTGGATCGGCCCCTGCTCGATGTCGACGTCGGTGACGCGGTCGAAGGGGATGGCGCGGCTGGAACGCGACAGCAGGCCCTGGTCGATGCGCAGCTCATGCGCGCCGAGGCGGTAGCTGAAGGTCAGCCAGCGGACCAGCAACGACACCAGCGAGGCGCCGATGACGAGCCCGGCGACGAGCAAGGCGAGGCCCCAGCGGTCCTGGATCGCGAGGAAGGCGCCGCCGGCGATCAGGCCCCAGGCGTTGCGCGCGACCTTGCCGAGCCCGGTGAGCAGGAAGAGCGGGTGGAGCCGCTCCTTGTGGCCGAGGTCGTCGTGGTCGAGGTCGTTCATTCGGCGTCGGCGCGGATGTCGGCGCGGATCGCGTCGCGGATCTCGGTCGCCCGCGCGGGCGAAAGGCCGGGCAGGGTGACGGTGCTGTTGTGCGTGCCGGCGGTGTGGACGACGAGGCTGGCGAGGCCGAACAGCTTCTCGACCGGGCCCTGGCGGACGTCGATATGCTGGACGCGCACGAAGGGAACGATGGTGTCGACGTGGAACAGCCAGCCGCGCACGATGCGCAGCAGCCGCCCGTCGATCGCGTAGCCCAGGCGGCGGTAGATTCGGGCGGGGGCGAAGACCGTGCCGCTGAACCCGACGAGGAAGATGGCGATCGGCAGCAGGGTCGCGACCGGCGTGTCGGCGAGGACGAGCCGGTCGATCACCAGCGCGCCGATCATCAGCGGTAGCCAGAAGACGGCACCCTGCAGCATCATCGCGTGGCGGAAGGCGGGCTCGACCGGCTGAAGGTCGGACGGGACGGACGCTGTCATAGGATTATAATACGGTCGCCGCGCGCCGATTCAAGGGATCAGGCAACCCCCGGGCCATGTTCGGTGACGACGCGGCGGACGGTGCCGCTGCTGGCGCGCATGACGATCGTTTCGGTCGTGACGCAGCCGCCGCGGCGGCGGTGCACGCCCTTGACCAGCGAGCCGTCGGTGACGCCGGTCGCGGCGAAGATGCAGTCGCCCTTGGCCATGTCCTCGATGCGGTAGACGCGGTCGAGGTCCTCGATCCCCCAGCGGTGCGCGCGGGCGCGCTCGTCGTCGTTGCGGAACA
>CAZKCD010000167.1:0-3691 GCA_964551235.1 uncultured Sphingomonas sp. | reverse complement strand
CATCGCCCGGATCCCGTTCGTAAGCCCGCGTGACTGAGAGACCGATCGCGCTCCCGCTTACCGTCCAGTTCGGGAGCCTTCCATGGACCTCAATACCCTCTATCACCGTCGCGGCGTTGCGCTGCTGATGGCCGCGCGCGCCGCCTGCGCGCCCTCGCGCAAGGCGCATCGCGCCATGGCCGCTGCCTACGCCGCGCGCATCGCGGAGCGCCGCGCATGAGCCGCGTCCTGCTCGTCGCGATGACCGAGGATGAAGTCACCGCCCGCTGCGCCACCGAGGACGTCGGCATCTCCGCGATCGAGTCGCTGCCCGGTGGCGGCGTTCGGCTGGTCTGCATGAGCGCCGACGGCGCCGACACGATGAAGGCCAAGCTGAAGCGCAAGATGCTGGCCGACACCGCGGTTCGCGCCAAGCACCGCCCGCGCACCCCGCTCTGGTAGGCGAACGCCTGCCCTAGAGGACGATGTTGACCTGTTCCTGCGCCGGGCTCCAGCCCGCGACGCGGCCGATGGCGAAGACGACGACCGCGATCGCCAGCCCGAAGACGACGAGGCCCGTCACCACGACGCGCACGTCGCGTTCGCGCGGGTCCTCGATCTCGCTCTGCTTGACCACCGGCGGCGGATCGCGGCGGATGCGCGAGACCTTCACCCCCGGCGCGGCCAGGTTCACGGTCGCCTTCGACGTGGGAAGCGGTGCAGCCATGCGCCGACCTTAGCGCCAACCCCTTACCAAGCGGTTAGGATTACCCGTCGCGCGCCCGCCACGGCTAATCGGCGCAAATCCTTCGGCTCGTCGCGTTGCCTTAGGTTCACGCAACGTCTTCCCCGTCCGACCGGTTGTTCACTTCATCAACGGGGTTGTCGGCCCGCCGGGCCCAGTGAATGTAAGGAGTGAGATCATGAACAAGATCATTCTTAGCGCCGCCACCGCCGCAAGCGTCGCCGTGCCGATGCTGGCCGCGGCGCCGGCCAATGCGCAGTACGGCAACAACCGCAACTACAACCGCGAACTGCGCGAATGTAATCGCGAGCTTCGTCGCGCCGACAACCGCGCCGAATACCGCCGCGAACTGCGCGAATGCCGCCGCGAACTCGCCCGCGCCCAGCGCAACGACTGGCGCCAGTGGCGCGCCTACGACTATAACCGCTCTGATCCGCGCTACGGCAACTATTACGCCAACCGCTACTATCGCGATGGGCGCTACTATGCCGACCGTCGTATCGGGTACAACGACCGCCTGTATCGAGGTCAGGACGGGCGCTATTACTGCCGCCGCAGCGACGGCACCACCGGCCTGATTGTGGGCGCGGGCGTGGGTGCGCTGCTCGGCAACCAGATCAATCTCGGCGGATCGCAGACCGTCCGGACGATCATCGGTGGCGCGGCCGGCGCGATCCTCGGGCGCGAGATCGAGCGTGGCAGCGTGCGCTGCGACTAAGCTTCGCGTTTCATGGGAAGGGGCCGCTTCGCCGGCCCCTTTTGCCTGTCGAGATCGTTCAACTCAGAGTTCGAAAAGAGGAGATCGAGATGGCCGACACCAAGGGACATGGCAGCCACGCCGCCCGCCGCGCCAATGCCGCCGCGGCGAAAGAGGGCAAGAAAAACCCGCGCAAGTCCTCCGCCGCCCAGTCGATCCTGGGCAAGAAGGGCGCGCGGGCCAAGAAGTCCGACTGACGCGGCCCGGCGGCGACCGTCTCCGGCCGCCGCCGCGCCTCGCGCCTTATTCCTCTTCTTCGAACGTCACCGCGACGTCGGCATTGGCGCTCAGGCGCACCGTGTCGCCCTCGACGCCGGCAACGAGGCCGCCCGAGATGAAGTGGTGATGGCCTTGGTGGCTCGGCGTGCCGCTGTCCTTGGTCAGCTTGATTCGGCCGTCCTCGACCCGGTCGACCGTGCCGACCTTGACGCCGTCGGCGCCGATCACTTCCATATGCTCGCTGATGTTGCTGAGATCGCTCATCGTCCACGCTCCTTGCTGTTCCTGCCCCGACAACGAACGAGCCGCCGTTAGGATGCGGCGCACCAGCTGAGCTTTCGGTTCACATATTTGTGCGCCAGCCCCTTGGCGATCAGCACGTCGTCCACCGCCGCGCCATCGCGCGTCACGATCCGCAGGTCGCGGCCATATTGATCGCGCGCGTCGCCGGGCTTGGCGCGCATCTCGAACGGCCCGCGGTTGAGCCAGGCGAGCAGCGCGTCGCGCGCCGCCTCGGCCTTCGCCCGCTCCTCGGGACAGCGCGCCTTCTCGCCCGTCTCCGGCGCGTCGATCCCGCGGATGCGGATCTTTCGCTGGCCCAAACGGAAACTGTCGCCGTCGCTGACGCAGGCGAAGCTGCTTCCCTCGCCGCAGCGGACGAAATACTCGTCGACCCGTTCCGGCGCGCCCGGCGCGGGCGTCTGCCACCAGCGCAGCCCCGCCGCGACGGCGAGGAGCGCGAGCAGCAGCAGGAGCCCGCGCAGCCGCCGCACCGCGCCGTCAGTCCTTGTGCTTCTTGAGCGGGAAATCGTCGATCGGCTTCACCACGGTAAATTCTTCCTCGAGCGGGGCGTGGCCGAGTTCGGGCCAGTCGATCAGCGCGTCGTCCACCTTCGTATCGGGCAGGCGATCGAGCAGGTCGCGGATCAGCGTCAGGCGCCCGCGCTTCTGGTCGTTGAAGTTCACCAGCGTCCACGGCGCATGCGGCGTGTGCGTCGCCTTCAGCATCTTTTCGCGCGCGGCGGTGTAGTCGGCGTATTTGGCCCGCGCCGCCTGGTCGATCGGCGACAGCTTCCAGCGCTTCAGCGGATCCTCGAGCCGCTCGGCGAAGCGCTTCTCCTGCTGCTTCTGGTCGGTCGTCAGCCAATATTTGAACAAGAGGATCCCGTCGTCGACCAGCTGCTTCTCGAAGTCCGGCACCGCGTCGAGGAAGCGCGCGACCTGCGCGTCGCTGGCGAAGCCCATCACCTTCTCGACGCCCGCGCGATTGTACCAGCTGCGATCGAACAGCACGATCTGCCCGGCGGTCGGCAAGTGGCAGGCGTAGCGCTGGAAATACCACTGCCCCTTCTCGTCGTCGGTCGGTTTGCCGAGCGCCACCACGCGCGCCTGGCGCGGGTTGAGCTTGGCGCGGATGGCGTCGATCGCCCCGCCCTTGCCGGCCGTGTCGCGCCCTTCGAACAGCACGAGGACCCGCTGGCCGGTCGCCGCGACCCAGCGCGCCATTCGCACAAGCTCGGCCTGCATCGGCTCGAGCAGCTCCTCATATTTCGCGCGCTTCAGCTTACCCATGGTGTCCGCGACTGCTGCCGGCGTTCAACCGCGGGTGTGCCGCACGCCCCGGGCCGCCGCAATCCCGCGAAATTATTGCGGTGGAGCATGAATCCATTTTGGTGCCCGTGCGTTCAGCCGCCATGACCAACCAAGTGATCAGCGGCGCCTGGTACCTTGAAAACCGGCGCGAACTCGACCTCCTCTTCCCCAGCGGGCGGCGCTACCGTTACGCGAACGTGCCGCCGCATGTCGCGCGCGCCTTCGGCGAGGCCGAATCGAAGGGCATGTTCTTCAACCGGCAAATCCGCAACCGCTTTGCCTGCCGTGAACTCGACGCGGTGCTCGAAGACGTCGCCTGACCTCATTTACCGAGGCCTGTCCCCGATGCGAACGGGACGAATGCGGGCTCATTTTTCACCCCCGGTTCACCTCGCATC
>CAZKCD010000166.1:0-3758 GCA_964551235.1 uncultured Sphingomonas sp. | reverse complement strand
ATGTTGGAGGTCGCCCTTGGTCACGAAGTAATTCTTGCGCGTGCCGACGCCGACGTCGAGCACGAACTGGTGATCGCCGACCTCTTCCTTGGTGAAGGCGATCTGGCGATGGCTGCGCGCCTCGAGGTTGCGCAGGAACGGATTGCGCACCGCCGACGAATAGAAGCCGGTCGGCGAGAATTTGTGCAGGAGGACATCGCCCTCCTCCAGCGTCATCAGCCGTTCCTTCCATTCGACCGGGATCGGGCTCTCCTGCGTCAGCAGCGGCCGGGTACCGAACTGGAACATGATCGCGCCCAGTTCGGGATTGTCGATCCAGTCGTTCCATTCGTCGAGCCGCCAGACGCCGCCGGCCATGACGATCGGCACGCTGTCGTCGATGCCGCTGTCGCGCATCACGTCGCGCAATTCCTTGACGCGCGGATAGGGATCCTGAGGGCTGCGCGGGTCCTCGGCGTTGCTGAGGCCGTTGTGGCCGCCGGCCAGCCACGGATCCTCGTAGACCACCGCGCCGAGCAGGTGCGGAACCTTGGCGTAAGCGCGCTTCCACAGCGCGCGAAAGGCGCGGCCCGAGCTGACGATGGGCAGGTAATAGACGTTGTAGCGCGCGGCGATTTCGCTGAGCTTGTAGGGCATGCCCGCGCCGCAGGTAACGCCGGCGACGAGGCCCTGCGTCTGTTCGAGGACGCCTTCGAGCACGCGCTGCGCGCCGCCCATTTCCCACAGCACGTTGATGTTGATCGCGCCCTTGCCGCCGGCGACCTCATGCGCCTTGCGGACCTGCGCGACCGCGCCGTCGATGGCGTAGCGGACGAGTTCCTCGTGCCGGCCGCGCCGGGTCAGTTCCTGGTAGACCTGCGGGACGATGCGGCCTTCGGGATCGTAGCTGTCGGCGTTCACCGCGCTGACCGTGCCGATACCGCCCGCCGCCGCCCAGGCGCCCGAACTCATGTGATTGGTGGCCGAGACGCCCTTGCCGCCTTCGACGAGGGGCCACACATCGCGGCCCGCATACTGGATGGGCTTCAGGCCCTTGAACACGCATTCTCTCCTGTCGGTTTTGCGGCCCCTATAGGGGTCTCGCGCCTGCTTGGCTAAAAGAAATCAGCCCGTCGGTTGAAGCACATAGTCGAGCGCGATGTCGACCGCGGGGGCCGACTGGGTGATGCGCCCGACGCTGATGTAATCGACGCCGGTCTCGGCGATCGGCCGGATGGTGTCGAGATTGACCCCGCCCGACGCCTCCAGCGGCACGCGCCCGGCGACCAGCGCCACCGCTTCGCGCAGGATCGGCAGCGCCATATTGTCGAGCAGCAGCCGCTGCGCGCCCGCGCCGAGCGCAGATTCGATCTGGTCGAGGCGATCGACCTCGACCTGCACCTGAAGCCCGGTATTGGCCTCGACCGCGGCCTTGACCGCCGCCTCCACCGAGCCGGCGACGCCGACGTGATTGTCCTTGATCAGCACGCCGTCGTCGAGCCGCATGCGGTGATTGTCGGCCCCGCCCATGCGCGCCGCATATTTGTCGAGCAGGCGAAGGCCCGGAATGGTCTTGCGCGTGTCGAGCAGGGTCGCGCCGGTCCCTTCGATGGCGTCGACGTAGCGCCGCGTCAGGGTCGCGATTCCGCTCAAATGCTGGAGCGTGTTGAGCGCCGAGCGTTCGGCGGTCAGCATCGCCCGCGCATTGCCGTCGAGCGTAAGCAGGACACTCCCCGCCTCGATCTTGTCGCCGTCCTTGACGTGGCGCGTGATCCGCACCTCGCGGTCGAGCGCGCGGAAGAAGGCGACGGCAATGTCGAGCCCGGCGACCACGATCGGCTCGCGGCAGTTCATGGTGGCGGTGAAGCGGGCGTCAGCGTCGATCGTCGCCTTGCTGGTCACGTCGCCGCCCGTGCCCATGTCCTCGGCCAGCACGCGGCGCACGAAATCGTTCAAATCGAAGGTATCGGAAATCTCGTTCGGCCCTTGGGCGGGCGGTTCCGAACCGGTCATCATTTTCTCCCCTGCTGGGCTTCCCCTTGCGGCCGTTGCGGGCGGGAGACAAGCCTTCTCAAGCCGCGCTTTCTGCTTCTTTTTCCCCGACCGTGCGCCAGTGGTCGCCGTCCTGCCGGAAACGCTGGCGGTCGCCCGAGGAAAAGCCGTCGCCGGCCCAGGTCTGGACCGTCAGCAAGACGTCGCGCCCGTCGATGTCGATGCGGTTGAAACTCTGCTCCTCGTCGCGCAGGCGGGTCGAGGTGGCGGTGCCCGCCTGGATCACCAGCGCCGGACCCGAACGGGTCGCAAGATCGCGCGCGCTGTGCGTCGAGGCGCGGTGATTGTGCCCGGCGAGCAGCAGGTCGACCCCGGCGTCCGCAACGGCATCGAGCGCCATCTCCTGCCGCCCGATCGCCTTGCCGAGCTCGCCCGTGTCGTCGACCGGGAGCGCGAACAACGGGTGGTGCGTGACGAGGATGCGCGGCACGTCGCGGGCCCTGGCGAAGGTCGAGCGGATGAATTCGACCTGCTCTTCATTGATGCGGCCGTCCTTGAAGGTCAGCGAGCGCGCGGTGTTGACGCCGACCACCATCGCACCCGGCAATTCGTGCACCGGGCACAAGGTCTCGTCGATGTAGCGCTTGTAGCGGGTCAGCGGGCTCAAGAACCGGCGCAGCACGTCGTAGAGCGGCACGTCGTGGTTGCCCGGCACGCCGAGCACCTCGTGGCCGCCGTCCTTCAACCGCGTGAGGAAGGCGCAGGCCTGTTCGAACTGTTCGGTCCGCGCGCGCTGCGTGAAGTCGCCCGAGACGACGACGAGATCGGGCGTTTCCTCGTCGATCCGCCGTTCGACCGCGGCCACCAGCCGGTCGTCATGGGCGCCGAAGTGAAGGTCGGACAAATGGATGATCCGGGTCATGGCGGGGTAACGCGGATCGCATTGCCTTTGCTCCGCCGCCTCGCCATGGTTTCGCGCCATGGACCGGACCGAAGCCAATAGCGGGACCCGCGCGGTTGCCGAGCGCCTGCGTTTCGACGTCGCCGCGCTGGAGGCGTGGATGGGCGCGCACGTCGAAAGCTTCGCCGGGCCGCTTAGTGTGTCCCAGTTCAAGGGCGGGCAGTCGAACCCAACCTATCTGCTCGACACGCCGGGGCGCGCCTACGTGCTGCGCCGCAAGCCGCCGGGCAAATTGCTCCCCGGCGCGCACGCGATCGAGCGCGAGGCGCGGGTGATGGCGGCGCTCGGCACGACCGGCTTCCCGGTGCCGCGCGTGTACGGCCTGTGCGAGGACGAGAGCGTCATCGGCACGCCCTTCTTCGTGATGGACAAGGTCGACGGGCGGATCGTGTGGGAAGCGAGCTTCCCGGGCCTCACCAACGCGCAGCGCGCCGCGCACTTCGACGCGATGAACGCGACCATCGCGCGGCTTCATTCGGTCGACCCGGCCGCGGTCGGGCTCGGCGATTACGGCAAGGCGTCGGGCTTCGTCGAACGGCAGGTGCGGCGCTGGTCGGGGCAGTATGAAAGCGACGTCGAGGCGGGCCGCGTGCCGGCGATGGACCGGCTGGTCGCCTGGCTGCGCGACCACCAGCCCGACGATCCCGGCGACAGCCGCGTCGTCCACGGCGACTTTCGCTGCGACAACATGATCTTCGCGTCCGACGTCTTCGCGCCGCGGGTCGCTGCCGTGCTCGACTGGGAATTGTCGACGCTGGGCGATCCGGCGGCGGACTTCGTCTATCATTTGATGATGTACCGGATGCCGGCGGGGATCTTCACCGGT
>CAZKCD010000165.1:0-3785 GCA_964551235.1 uncultured Sphingomonas sp. | reverse complement strand
GACGTTGGCGAGCGCATAGCCCGGCGAGATGGCGATCACGCCGGCCGGCGCGGCGGCGGCGGCGTGGGCGGCGATGGCGTGGGTCGGCTTGGGAAAGCGCGTGTAGAGGCCGTCGTCGAGCATCGCCTTGGCGCCTTCGCCGGTTTCCTCGCCCGGCTGGAGGATCATGACGAGCGTGCCCGACCAGTCGGCCTTGCGCGCGACGAGCTGGCGCGCGGTGCCGATGAAGCTGGTCATGTGCGTGTCGTGGCCGCACGCGTGCATCACGCCCGTCTCGACCCCGCTGCGCGCGACCGCACGAACCTTGGAGGCGTAGGGCAGGCCGGTCTGCTCGACCACCGGCAGACCGTCCATGTCGGCGCGGATCAGCAATGTCGGCCCGGCGCCGTTCTTCATCACCGCGACCACGCCGGTCTTGCCGACCTTCTCGGTAACCGTGAAGCCGAGCTTCTTCATCTCCGCGGCCAGCTTGGCCGGGGTGCGCACTTCCTGCATCGACAGTTCGGGATTGGCGTGGAGGTCGCGGTAAAGCGCCATCAGGCTCGGCATGTCGGCCTTGACGGCGTCGGTCAGCGTGGCGGCCGGAACCGGGGTGGCGACGGCGGCAAGCAAGGCGGCGGCGAGGGTCAGGCGTTTCATCCGATTCTCCATCACGAAGCGGGGACGAGCTCGATCACGTCGAGCGTGGATTCGAAGGCCGGATAGGGCAGGATCATCCGCCAGCGCCCGTCGGGCAGCTTTTCGACATAGCCGGCGACATCGCGCTCCGCATCACGGCCATAGTGCATGGTGCCGCTTTCATCGCCGAGCGACAGCGTGCCGAGGAAGACCTGGCGCAGCGCGTCACCGGGAAAGATCAGGCCGACCGGGCGCTGCGAGCCGGTCAGCTTGGCGAACCCCTGCAACCCGTTTTCCTGCTGGATGCGGCAGCGAAAGGGGGGATAGGCGATATAATCGAGCAGGCCGGGCTGCTTGGCGCCGAGCTTGATCACGCGGCAGGCGTAGAAACCGTTCGGGATCGGCACCCCGCCGCTGGCGCCATCGGGCTGGAGCAGCGCGCCTTCCTTCTCGACGGCTGCCGCGTGGCCGCCGGCGCGGGCCTTGGCGAGCGCCTGGGTGAAGGCGGTGCGCCAGTCGCGCAGCCGGACGCGGTCGGCGGAGGTGGCCACCGCCCGCCAGTCGCTGCCGGTCGCGCGCAGCACCGAGCGCTCCGCCCCGAAGGTCGAGCAGGCGGAAAGGGCCAAGAGGGCCGGAAGCATCAGCAAGCGCATCGCCGCCAAGCGTAGCGGCGGGCTGCGCACTTGCAAGGCGTTCCTCAGGCGGCGGTCCAGCCGCCATCCATGCTGAGGTTGGCGCCGGTGACCGACTGGGCACCCTCGCTGCACAGGTAAAGGGCGAGGCTCGCGACCTCGTCCGGGGTGACGAAGCGCTTGGTCGGCTGGGCGGCGAGCAGCACGTCGTTCATCACCTGCTCGCGGGTCATGCCGCGCGCCTTCATCGTGTCGGGGATCTGGTTCTCGACCAAAGGCGTCCAGACATAGCCGGGCGAGATGCAGTTGACGGTGACGCCGTCCTTGGCGGCTTCCAGCGCGACGGTCTTCGTAAAGCCGGCAACGCCATGCTTGGCCGCGACATAGGCACTCTTGTTGGGCGAGGCGACGAGGCTGTGCGCGCTGGCGGTGTTGATGATCCGGCCCCAGCCGCGGCGGCGCATCTCGGGCAGCGCGAGGCGCGTCGTGTGGAAGACGGCGGTGAGGTTGATGCGGATGATCGCGTCCCACTTGTCGACCGGAAAGTCTTCCACCGGGCTGACGAACTGGATCCCGGCATTGTTGACGAGGATGTCGGGCGAGCCGATTTCCGAGGTCATCCGCGCGATCATCGCGTCGATCGCGTCGGCATCGCCCAGGTCGGCGCCGTCGTGCAGCACGGGTGCGCCGGACAGGCCTTCCAGCTCGGCGCGGATCGCCTCGATCTCGTCCTTGTCGCCGAAACCGTTCAGCATCACCGCGGCGCCTTCGCGCGCCAGCGTCCGGGCGATGGCAAGGCCGATTCCGGAGGTCGATCCGGTGACGAGGGCACGGCGATCCTTGAGCTGCATGATCATTCCTCTTGGGGGACAAGCCGCGCCGCCATGCCCCTTGGACGCGCGGCGTGCAACCGTTACGGGTGCCAAAGCATTCTGATCCGAAACAGGGAGAGCGTGATGCGTCTTGGCGGTGAACCGGAGAGCGGCAATTTCGAGGACCGGACCGGTCAAAGTGGCGGCTTCAGCCTCGGCGGCGGCGCCGGCGCGGGCATTTTTGGGTTGCTGTTCCAGCTTGTCGCGTCGCGTTTCGGCATCGTCGGCATCCTCATCCTCGGCCTCGGCTATTGCGCGCTGACCTCGCTGGGCGGGCTCGGCGGCGGCGGCGGGACGATCGGCGGCAAGGAAGGCCCCTCGCGCCTCGACCCGACGATGCAGCAGTTCATGGTCCGCACGCTCGGCTCGACCGAGCAGACGTGGGGCGAGCTTTTCCAGAAGGCCGGCGCGCAATATCGCCCGACGACGATGGTCGCTTATTCGAACAGCAACCAGTCGGGCTGCGGCGCGGCGCAGGCGGCGATGGGGCCGTTCTATTGCCCGACCGACCAGAAGATCTACATCGACCCGCAATTCTTCAGCGAACTCAAGCAGCGCTTCGGCGCGCCGGGCGATTTCGCCGCGGCCTACGTCATCGCGCATGAGGTCGGCCATCACATCCAGAACCTCGAAGGCACGCTCGACCGCGCCCGCCAGGCACAGGCGCGCTCGAACGAGGTGGCCGGCAACCAGATCCAGGTCGGCGTCGAACTGCAGGCGGACTGCTATGCGGGCGTCTGGGCCGCGAACGCCCGCGATGCGCAGGGCTCGATCCTCGAACCCGGTGACATCGAGGAAGGCATGCGCGCCGCCGAAGCGATCGGCGACGATACGCTGCAGAAGCAGATGCAGGGCCGCGTCGTCCCGGAAAGCTTCACGCACGGGTCGAGCGCCCAGCGTATGGAAGCGCTCAAGCGCGGCCTGAGCACGGGCAACCCGGCAAGCTGCAATTACGCGCGCTGAGCCACCGAGTGCAGCGAAGCGATTGCGCCGCAATCGCTAGCAGCACGAAGAGATGGCGAAGCCCGGCCGACCGGCGCGAAGCGTCCGGATCGACGCCACGGGGATTCAGTCCCCGTGACGGTCGCCCTTTCAAATTTTTTGAGTGAGCGCCGTCACGGGAGTAAATCCCGTGACGTCAGCCCTGTCCGCTAATGCGGCAGGCTGTCCGGCTTTCGCTGTCTCTTCGCGCTGCTCCGCCGACGCGCCAGCGTGTCGGCGTCACTGCGTTCGGCAGCTACAGGCGCACCAGCATCTTCCCCGTGTTCGCGCCGGTGAACAGGCCGAGGAACGCATCGAGCGTGTGGTCGAGCCCGTCCATCACCGTGTCGCGGCTTTTAACCTGGCCGCTGGCGAGCCATCCGCCCATGTCCTGGTAGAACTGGCCCATCCGGTCCATGTAGTCGGTGTAGATGAAGCCCTGCAGGCGGACGCGCATCGCGATGACGCGCATCAGATATTTCAGGCTGGTCGCCGCGCCTTCGTTGTAATTTTCGATCATGCCGCAAATGGCGAAGCGCGCGTTCTGCCGCGCCAGCGCCAGCGCCGCGTCGAGATGGTCGCCGCCGACATTGTCGAAATAGACGTCGATGCCCTTGGGCGCGGCCTCGACCAGTTGCTTGAGGACCGGGCCGGCCTTGTAGTCGATCACCGCGTCCGCGCC
>CAZKCD010000164.1:0-3794 GCA_964551235.1 uncultured Sphingomonas sp. | reverse complement strand
AATCGGCGAGGCCGGCGAGGTCCTTTTCCTCGATGATCGCAGTGGCGAAACGCGGTTCCGCGAAGATCATCACGCCGGCGGCCGATTGCAGCAGATGCGCGCAGGTGCGCGACCCGACCACCAGGAAAAAAGCGTCCTGCATCTTGCGGTGCAACCAGACGATTCCGGTCAGGCCGCAGAAGACCTCGCGCTGCCCCCGCTCGCGAAGCACCGGTCCGTGGCGCGGGCCGGCGTCGAGCATGGGGGCGGCAGCGCTCATCCCGCCACCGCCGCCGGCTGTGCATCGAGCCGCGCCATGCGTAGCTTCAGCAGGAACTGACCGGCATTCACCAGGTAAGCCGCATAGCCCGCCAGTGCGACAAGCATGCGTTCCTCGATGGTACCCAGCCCGCCGAGCAACATCGCCAGATAGGCGGTGTGCAGCGCCAGAACGAGCATGGAGAAGACGTCTTCCCAGAAGAACGGCCGCGCGAACAGCCAGCGGCCGAAAACGTCTTTCTCCCAGATCGAGCCGGTGATCATGATCGCGTATAGAGTTATCGTCTTGGCGACGATCGATGCGTCTGCTGCGCTTTGCCCTTCCCCTGTCACCAAGAAACGGACGACAAGTGCGAGGCTGCCGAGGAAAACAACGAATTGCACCGGGGCTAGGATGGCTTGAACGAGGGTCCAAGGGGACTCGTCGCGACGGCGGCGCTCCTCTGCTGTGTAGAGCGCTCCCCGGTTCCATTCGCCGCGACCCTCTTGCGGGGTGCTGGCGTGGGATTTCTTCCCGTTCATTGCCGCGACGACCTCCGCTGGCTGATTGGGCAACCTACGCCTCGCCGCAGAGAACTGTCAATCAAAACTGACGACAAGAAAACTAGACAGTTTAGTGTTTGTGATTCACGGGGAATGCGCGTACGCTCGCTCATTCGGGGCATTAATCAGGCACAAGAAACTGTCCGTTCCGAACGACGCAATCCGCGCCGCTATCAGACCAGGAGAGTCTGCATATGGCCACGGTGATCGGTACAGGGTCCGAGTCGCAACCGGGATACACTTCCCGCAAGCGTCGAACCGCAACGTCCGCTGCCGAGCGTGGATCGGACAACGCGCTGCAGAGCCTGGTTCAAGGCGAGATCATTCCCCGACTTCTTGTTGCGCATTCGCTGCCGAGTGACCGCCGACCTGCATCCGGAACGCGGCTGATCGACCCCAAGGAATCGGAGCGGTTCGCGCCACTCGCTCTTCGCCTTGAGGCTGATGAATTGTTTGCCGAAGTGGAACAGCATTTGGACCGCGGCTGCAGCGTGGAGTCAGTCTTCGTGGATTTGCTGGCCCCATCGGCGCGCAAACTCGGAGAATATTGGGAAGCCGATCATTGCGACTTCGTCGATGTGACGATGGGCTTGTGGCGCCTCCAGGAAGTGATGCGCGCGCTGACCTTGCGCTTCCCATCGATGGCCGGGCTTCCCGGCGCGCCGCGAACGTCGCTTTTTTCGCCGATGCCCGGCGAGCAGCACAGTTTCGGATCGCTGATGCTCGAGGAAGTTTTCTCGCGCGGCGGCTGGCAAAGCGAAGCCTTGATCGAGCCGACGCGTAAGGACCTGCTCAGGCAGGTCGCCGAACGATCGTTCGACCTGGTCGGATTGACCGTCAGTTGCGATTGCCCTAGCGCCACCATCGCCGACCTCATCACGGCCCTTCGAAGCGTGTCGCGCAACCCGGCGGTCAACATCATGATTGGTGGCCGCTTGGTGAACGACCAGCCGGAGCTCGTCGAGCTGGTGGGAGCGGACGGTACTGCTGCCGACGCCGCGTCCGCGCTTGAATTGGCCGAAAGGTTGGTCGTCGCGAACGCCGCGTACACCCCCGCGTTTTCCTGAGTTCGTACCCGCCATGCTGACCCGTAAGCATAGTATCGACGGCAAGACTCGCTTCAGCGATGCCGACGAAATTTTCGCCGCCTTGAGTGCGGAGAGCGCTGCTCGCCTCGCGATGGTCGCGGGCGACATTTCGCTCGTGATCGACGAAACCGGTAAGATCGTGGACGGCTCGGCCAATCCGAACGAATTTCCCGATTTGCAGGAGTGGATCGGGCGCGACTGGATTGATGTCGTGACGATCGAGAGCCGGGCCAAGGTCATGGAAATGATGGCTGGCGGGCGCAAGGGACAGACACAGCACTGGCGTCAGGTCAATCACATCGCGGCCGAAGGCGATATTCCGGTCCGTTACGCGATGGTTCCGCTTGATGGCGGCCACCTCAGTCTCGCATTCGGCCGCGACATGCGCGATGCCGCGACGCTGCAGCAGCGCCTTCTTCAGGCCCAGCAGTCGCTGGAACGCGACTATCTGCGCCTCCGGCAACTCGAGACCCGCTATCGATTGCTGTTCGACCAGTCTTCCGAAGCGGTTCTGATCGTCGAGGCGGACACGTACAGGATACGCGAAGCCAATCCTGCGGCGCATCAATTGCTCGGGGCCAAGCCGGGATCGCTGGTCGGTACGAAGTTGACCGGGTTCGTTGACCGCGCCGGACGCGAGCCAATGATCGGGTTCCTCGGGTCCGTCATGACCTCGCGGTCGGTATCGCCGCTTGAAGTGACGACCGAAGGCGGTGTGGCGCTGACCTTGCGCGCTTCCGGTTTCCGCCAGCACGGGGGACAGCATATCCTAGTCCGCCTTCATGCCGGGGGTGACGCGGACAGCGGCGATCACGGGCCGCTGCGCGATGCCATCGAAGCTATGCCCGATGCGTTCGTGCTCGCCGATGCCGACATGATCGTCACCGCCGCGAACCTCGCGTTCGTCGAGCTAGTCGCCGCGGCCAGCGCGGACCAGATCCGCGGCCGTCCGCTCGGCGATTTCGTCGGGCGTCCCGGGGTCGATCTGGAGTTGATTAATAACCAACTCGCCAAGCACGGGTTTGCCCGCAACGTCAGCACCATCGTTGGTGGTCACGACGGATCGGATGGCGAACCGGTCGAACTGTCCGCCGTGCGCACGGACGGGGACCCGGTGACCTGCGCGTTTGTCATCCGCCCAATCGGTCGACGCCTTCGCGACCTTCCGCCTTCGGCGCAGGATCTGCCGCGGTCGGTGGAGCAATTGACCGACCTCGTCGGCCGCATGTCGCTCAAGGATATAGTTCGCGAAAGCACCGACCTGATCGAGCGCCTGTGCATCGAGGCGGCGCTCAATTACACGGCCGACAATCGCGCTTCGGCGGCCGAAATCCTCGGCCTTTCGCGTCAAAGTCTTTATTCAAAGTTGCACCGCTACGGTCTCGGAAACCTCGTCGCCGAAGAGGATTAGGCCCTGAGGCGTCAAAAGAGTTTGACGCCTCTTCCTGTCAGGCATAGCCTTCTGTTATGGCTCGTTCGGCTGTCACGTCCGCGACGATGCCGCCTCCGGCGGCCCGCGATGTGCTCGAACTTCTCAAACCGATCACCTGGTTTCCGCCGATGTGGGCCTTTCTCTGCGGGGTCGTCTCGTCCGGCGCGCCGCTAGCCGATCGCTGGCCCTTCCTCGTTGCCGGCATCGCGCTGACCGGTCCACTGGTGTGCGGGACCAGCCAGGCGGTCAACGACTGGTTCGATCGCCACGTCGACGCAATCAACGAACCGCACCGGCCCATCCCGTCGGGCAGAATCGCCGGGCGCTGGGGTCTTGCCATCGCCATCGCGGGCACGATCCTGTCGATCCTCGTTGCATGGAGTGTCGGCCCGTGG
This sequence comes from uncultured Sphingomonas sp., assembly GCA_964551235.1. Classification (GTDB taxonomy): domain Bacteria; phylum Pseudomonadota; class Alphaproteobacteria; order Sphingomonadales; family Sphingomonadaceae; genus Sphingomicrobium. The sequence continues at coordinate 78 of CAZKCD010000164.1, read as the reverse complement.
GTTGTTGCCGCGACACTGCTCGGCCTCGCGTGCGCTTGGGCCTATAGCGCGCCGCCGTTCCGGTTCAAGGCGAGCGGA
>CAZKCD010000163.1:0-3863 GCA_964551235.1 uncultured Sphingomonas sp. | reverse complement strand
GCCGAGCTGGTGCGTGCCCAGCCGAACGCGCCGCAGCTTGAAAGCCAGCGCCTTGCTGTTTCCCTCGAATTGCCCCGCCGCCACGCAATGCGCGGCGGTCAGCACGATATTCTCCTCAATGAGCGCGCCGCCGCAGGCATGCGCCCGCTCTTCGGGCGTCTTTTCCTCGAGGAACTGCTGCTGGAGCAAGGGTTTGGCCGCGTCCAGTTCGCGCTCGGTCTTGCCGAAGGGCACCGGATCGTAAAGCGCCACCATCCAAGGCGCGTAGTTTCCGCCCACGGCGATCCCGCCCCCCATCGCCGGCTGCGGCTCGTCCGATCCGTCCAGGCTTACGACCTTGATCATGCTTCCCTGCCAGCCGCCGGCCATGGCCAACTGTCGGGGATCAGGACAGGCGCTGCCCGATCCAGCGCACGGCCCGCCGTCGGTCGCGGTAAAGGCGGACTGACGCAGCGTTTCGGGGTCGAACGGTCGCTCCGAACTAATCGCCACGAGGGTCCCGCCGGCGGAATCCTCGTCGATGCCGAAGTCGATGTCGATACGTTCGCCGGGCGCCAGTCGGATGACGTTTGCGCCGCGAACGGGGAGGGGAGTGATGGCTTGGTCGTCCGTGACCAGCAAGACCGCGACGAACTGCGCCGTGCGCGCCTCGTTGCGCAGGCGGGCCGCCTGGTTGAACCCGGCAATCAGCAGATTTCCGGGCTGATCGCACTGTTTTCCGTCTGACATGAGCATGCACAGGGCAATCGTCGCGGCAGGCCGAGCCTTCAAGGCCTTCAGCAATGCCGTCCCCCGCGCCGCTCTCGGAAGGAAGGCGGCCAGCGCGCGTTGCGCCTCGCCGGTCGTCAGGCTGCCGAGCCGGATCGCGCTTCTCGCCGTGCCGACATCATCGGACGGCTTGGCGTCGGAGCGCGTCAGGACGACGAACGACGGAATCCACGGATCGGTGCTGAGGTTGAAGTCGCTGTCGTTGCCGACCCGCGCCACCCCGCTTTGCGCGACGATGGCGGACAGTTCGTCGCGCCCGCGTTCCATCTGCGGCATCAAGCCGATCACCAGCGCGGGGTCAGCCGGAGCCGTCTGCGCCAGGCTCGGCGCCGTCGTGGCCGCGCTGCCCGCCATGCAAGCCAACAGGAAAAGCCGCCGCGTCATCCGCACCCCCGAGCCTTCGCCGCGCATCATGCGCGATGACGGGGCTGGGCGCAATCAGGCCGGTCGGATACCGCCCAGCATCAGGTAGAAGTCGAGCACCCGTTCGACCACCGGGCTGACGACGCGCTCGACGATGTTCGCATCCGGAAACAGCATCGGTACGACCAGCAGCAGCGCGAACAGGATGACAATCGCGAACCGCCCGAAGCGCTGCCATGCCGGCACCATCGTGCGCGGAAGGAATCCCTCGACGACATGACCGCCGTCGAACGGCGGCAAGGGGATCAGGTTGAACACCGCCAGGAACAGGTTGATCAGCAGGAAATTGAACGCGTTCTGCGCCACGAACAGGGTCGCGCCCTCGGCCTCGGCGCCGCTCATGTTGATGACCGCCAGCACGCTCACCGCGACCAGCGCCAGCAGGAAGTTCATCCCCGGTCCCGCCAGTGCCACCAGCACCATGTCGCGGCGCGGGTTGTTGAGCTGGCGAGCATCGACCGGCACCGGCTTGGCCCAGCCGAAGATCGGCGCCTTGGCCAGCGCCAGCACCATCGGCAGAATCACGGTGCCCACCGGGTCGACGTGCTTGAACGGGTTGAGGGTCAGCCGCCCCAGCCGCGCCGCGGTCGGATCGCCGAGCGACCGCGCGGCCAGCCCGTGCGCGACCTCGTGAAAGACGATGGCGATGACCAAAGGGACAAGCCAGGTCGCAATCTGGGTGATGGTTTCGCTCATCAACGGAAGGTGGGGCGCGTGGGCCGTGCGATCAAGCTAGCGCCGGGCCAGCCCGAGGCTCAGCTGGCGCGCATGGCTCTCGTTGCGACGCTCGAAGAAATGCTTGCGGCACAAAGCGATATAGCGGTCGTTGCCGCCGATCTCGGTCTGCGCCCCGTCGATGACCGCATGGCCGTCGGCATCGACGCGCAGGTTCATCGTCGCCTTGCGGCCGCACTCGCACACCGCCTTCAACTCGACAAGGCTGTCGGCCAGCGCCAGCAACGCCGCCGATCCCGGAAATAGCTTGCCCTGGAAGTCGGTGCGCAGGCCGTAGCAGAGCACGGGAATGCCCAGCTCGTCGGCAACGCGCGTCAGCTCCAGCACGTGCCGCTGCGTCAGGAATTGCGCCTCGTCGACCAGGATGCAGTCGAGCTTGCGGCGAATGAGTTCGGCGACGATTTCGTCGAACAGGTTGAGACCTTCCTTGTAGCGGAAGGCCCCGGCCTCCAGACCGATGCGGCTGCCGATCATCCCGCTGCCCTGCCGGTCGTCGAGGTCGGCGGTCCACAGCATCGTCTCCATGCCGCGCTCGCGGTAATTGAAATCGGCCTGCAAGAGCGTGGTCGATTTCCCCGCATTCATCGCGGCATAGTAGAAATAGAGCTTGGCCATGATCCCTCAGGTTTGAGCAGGCGGCCACTCGTCCTTCAAGATGGAAAACATCACCGTGTCGCGGACATGGCCGGTCCAGGTGACGGTGTCGGCGCGCCGCACGACCTCGCGATGCGCGCCGAGCTTGGCCATCGCCGCCTGGCTGCGCGTGTTGCGCTCGTCGACCCGAAACTCGATCCGATTGAAGTCGCAGGCGATGGCGCGGCGGATCATCATGTCCTTGATGCGCCGGTTGATGCTGGTGCCGCGGTAGGCGGGGCGGTAGTAAGTGAAGCCGATCTCCAGCACCTTGTTGCTCTCGTCGATCCGCAGGAAACTCGACATCCCGACCAGCTCATCGCTTTGGAAAAGGACGAACGTCGCCGCATCCTCGCGCGCCAGCAGCGCATCGATGGTCGCGTCGAAATGGTCGGGGTCGCAGCTCACCGAGTAGATCGGCCAGATGTCTTCGTCCTCGGCGCAGGCGGCCTTAAGCGCCGCGCGAAACGTCTCCCGCCACGGCTCGCCGCGAACGCCGTCACCCGCCATTGGGTCGCCGAGGGTCATTCGGTTTCGGCCCGTGGCCCGGCCAGCAAGGTCGCGACCGCCGCGACCTGCCAGCCGGCAAACAGCGCGATCCACGCGATCGGGAAGGGCGGCGCGGATTCCAGGACCCTCCAGAAATATCTCACCCCTTCCTCGATTGTCGCCCAGACCAGCCCGATGTCGAGGCAGATGCCCACGGCGGCCATCACGAGGAGGGGTGCGCGACGGCGGCGCGGATGGCCGGCGCGCGCGTCGCTCAACACAAAGCCGACGGGAATCAGCACCCACAAGGACATCGAGAACCAGAAGGGCGTGATCCAGCCGTGACCAGCCCCCGCCATGAAGAACGCCAGCATTTGCGCGATGGCCGCACCAGCCAGGCCTAGCGTGATCGCCACGGCGTCACGCATGGCGCCTACTCCTCGCCGTCCTCGCGACCAAGATCCTGCGCCACGTGGTCGCTGCGCAGCAGCTTGTCGATGTGGCTGCCCTCGTCGAAGCTCTCGTCGAGCAGGAACTTCAACTTGGCCGCATATTTGGTTCGGATGCGGTGCGCGACCTCGCGCTGCAGGAAAGCGGTGTTGGTGCGCAGCGCCTTCAGCACCACCTCTTCATCCTGCCCCAGCAGCGGCTTTACGAAGCAGGTCGCGTGGCGAAGATCCGGGGACATGCGCACTTCCGTGACGCTGACGAGGTGGCTCTGGAGCGTTTCGTCATGCACCTCGCCGCGCGCCAGCAAGTCGCTCAGCACGTGGCGCACCTGCTCGCCCACGCGCAGCAGCCGAACGCTGCGACCT
>CAZKCD010000162.1:0-3945 GCA_964551235.1 uncultured Sphingomonas sp. | reverse complement strand
TCGACAGCGTGCCGGCGATCTTCGCGATCACCACCGACACGTTCATCGTCTACACGTCGAACATCATGGCCATTCTGGGCCTGCGCGCGCTCTATTTCGCGCTGGCGGCGATGGTCCACCGCTTCCATTACCTGAAATATGCGCTGGCCGCGGTGCTGGTGTTCATCGGCGCCAAGATCTTCATCGCCGACTTCGTCATGGGCGGGGACAAGTTCCCGCCGGTGCTTAGCCTTGGCGTCACGGCGGCGCTGATCGCCGCCGGTATCGGCTACTCGCTGTGGAAGACCCGCGGCGCGCCCGAGCCGGAATGGCCGGCGGAGGATTCCGCCGCGACCAAGGCGCAGCTCGACGATCTGGCCGACAACAAGATGTGAAGGCGCGCGCGGCGGCCCGACCAGGCCGCCGCGCGTGTCCGACCGTTCAGCCGGTCAGGCGGCGCAGTCGCCGAGGCGCTTGCCGGTGACTTTCTCGGTCATCTGGTAGTCGCCGTCGCCGCTGTAGGTGGTGGCGGTCGAGACCTCGGCCTCCATCGTGTCGGCGGTGTAGAGGCCGGCGATGGTCGGCGTGTGGTCGCCCTTGCCCGGCGTGCGGCAGGTGAAGCTGGAATTGATCCGGCCCTGGCGCGCGTAGCTGGTGTTCGAGGTGCAGGTCTCGTTCTCGGGCAGCAGCAGCTTCGACAGGTCCTCGGGCTTGGCCAGGCAAGCCTTGCGGGTCCACGTGTCGCCTTCCTTCTTCGCCACCGCCGGCGTCGTCTTGTCGATCGACTGGAGCTTGGCGACGGTCGCCGTCACCTCCCATTCGCCCATCGGCATGGCGGTCGGCGGCTTGGCCTTGGCCTCTTCCTTGGGCGCCTCCGCGCCGCCGCAGGCGGTCAGCAGCAGCGGCACGGCCGCGAGCATCAATTTCTTCATATGTCCCCTCCCTGTTGCGGTCGCGTCAGCCGGCCTTCGGCTGCGACGGGCAGTCGCCGACGCGTTCCGATTTCACGTTCATGGTGGTCTTGGTGCCGTTCATCTGCGCCGGGCCGCCGGTCAGTTCCGACGTCATCGTCATGTCGCTGGTGGTCTTGGTGTAGCTACCGCTCATGGTCATGGTCTGGGTGACCTCGGGCGTCGGCTTGCAGGTCGCCTTGCCGGCAATCTTGCCGTCGCCGACCTTGTAGCTGTTGAAGGTGCAGTTGGCGTTGTTCTGGCCGATGAAGCTGTCGAGCTTGTCGATCTCGGCCTGCGTCACGCACACTTCCTGGCGCTGGCCCGCGCCCAGCGTCTGCTTCATCCGCTCGACCATTTCCGGCGGCATGCCCGGGACCTGCATGTCGGTCACCGTCATGGTCGTCGCCCACAGGCCGGGCTGGCGCATGTCAGAGGCGATCCCGCTTTCCTTCATCGCGTTGGCGACCTGTTCGGGCGTGGCGTTGGTGAGGTCGACGTCCGCTTCCTTGTTGCAGGCGGCGGCAAGGGTGGCGGCGAGAAGGACGAGCGGCAGGCGCATGATGGTTGGTCTCCGGAAAAGTCGCGGCCAGCATAGATGCGCGAGGCCGTCGCGCAACGTCAGAATTTGCGGCGGGTAGGGGCGTGGAAGTCGGGCGGCTTGCGCGCGATCCAGACGAGGAAGCGGGCGACCGAGGGATGGGCGACGATCGCCGCGCGGTCTCCCGCCAGCCGTTCGAGCTCCTTGTTCGAGAAGATGGCGTGAAGCGTGCGGTGGCAGATCGGGTGGACCGCCATCACCTCCCGCCCGCCGCGCGACTTGGGGACGAGGTGGTGAAGCTCGTGCCGATCGCCGAGCGGCCGGTGGCACAGCCAGCAGGTCGCGACCGGGGCCGCGCTCACCGCGTCGGGCAGCGCCCGGTGCCGGGGCCGAGCACGCGGCGGCCCGGGCGTTCGGCGGTCATTTGCCCGTCGAGGAGCACCGGACGGCCGTTCACGATCACGCTGCGAACACCATAAGCGAAGCTCTGCGGCTTCTCGTACGTCGCCGTATCCTTGATGGTTTTCGGATCGAAGATGGCGATGTCGGCGTGCATTCCCGGTTGCAGCAAGCCGCGGTCCTGGATGCCCAACGTGGCGGCGGGGAGGCTGGTGAGCTTGCGGATCGCCTCGGCCAGCGGCAGGCGCCCCTCGTCGCGGACGTACTTGCCGAGCAGCCGCGCGAAATTGCCGTAGGCGCGCGGGTGGGTGTTGGATTGCAGGAAGACGCCGCGCGGGGCCTGCGCGCTTTCGTCGCTGTCGAACATCATCCACGGCAAGGCGGTCTGCCGCGCGACATTCTCTTCGCTCATCAGGAAGTAAGCGGTGCCGACGCGGCTGCCGTCCTCGACGACGAGATCCATGGCGGTCTGCTCGGGGCTCTTGCCGCGTTCCTTCGCGACATCGGCCAGGGTCCGGCCGGTGTATTTCTTGAGCGCGGGATTCTTGAAGGCGAGGAACAGCACCTTCGACGGGTCGCCCGCCTGGAAATAGAGATTGTCCCAGCCGACCGGGCGCACCTTCATCTCCGCCTCGACCTTCGCGCGGATGGCGGGATCGCGGAGGCGCTTGGCCCACTGGTCGTAGCCGCCCTCGCGCACCCACGGCGGCATGGCCGCGTCGAGCCCGGTCGCGCCGGCGGTGTAGGTGTACATGTCGGCGGTGATGCGCAGGCCGGCAGCGCGCGCCGCCTCGACCTTCGCGATGATCGGGTCGAGCTTGGCCCAGTTTCCGGTGCCGGCCTGTTTCAGGTGATAGATGTGCGCCGGGCCGCCCGACTGGCGGGCAATCGCGATCAGCTCATTGACCGCGTCGAGGACATGGTCGCTCTCGTTGCGCATGTGGCTGATGTACATGCCGCCGCACTGGGCCGAGGCGGCGGCGAGGGCGACCAGCTCGGGCGTTTCGGCGAAGGCGGCGGGCGCGTAGATGAGCGAGGAGCCGACGCCCATCGCGCCCTCGTTCATCGCCGTGCGGACGAGGTTCTGCATCGTCGCGAGCTGCGCGGGGGTGGGGTCGATGTCGCGTTCGCCAAGCTCGTGCACGCGCACGGTGGTGGCGCCGACGAAGCTGGCGACGTTGACCGCGATTCCGCGCTTCTCGAGATGGTCCCAATATTGGCGCAGGGAGCGCCAGGTGATCGGATATTTGAGGTCGCCCTGCTGCTTCTGCGCCTCGGCGACCATGGCCTCGGTATAGGGGCCTTCGGACCAGCCCTCGCCCATCACTTCCAGCGTGACGCCCTGGCGGACGTCGCTTTCGGCGGTGCCGTCGACGACCAGCGCCTCGTTGGCCCAGCTGAGCATGTTGATGAAGCCGGGCGCGACGGCGAGGCCGGCGGCGTCGATCGTGCGCGGCGCGGTGCCGGCGAGCGCGGGCGCGACGGCGACGATGCGGTCGCCGCGCACGCCGACATCGGCGACGAACGGGGCGCCGCCGCGCCCGTCGTAGACGGTGCCGCCGCGCACGATGAGGTCGTAGGTTTCCGGCGCGGCCGCCGGCGGCGGGACGCTGGCGCAGGAGGCGAGCAGCAGGCTTAGCGGGAAAAGCGTCAGGCGCATGGATCGTCCCCGGTGACGCCGCGTTGCGGGAACGCGACCCCGGCACCATATGGAAAACCCATGGCAATTCAAATCCGCACATCGCTGGCCGAACCCGAGACGGGCGAGAATTTCGTGCCGCACCGGCCGGCGCGGCCGGCGAAGGCCGAGGGCGGCCGCAAGTTCAACCTCGTCAGCGACTATTCGCCCGCCGGCGACCAGCCGACCGCGATCAAGGAGCTGGTCGAGGGCATCCGCGACAATGGCGAGGTCAGCCAGGTGCTGCTGGGCGTCACCGGATCGGGCAAGACCTACACGATGGCGCAGATCATCCAGGAGACGCAGCGCCCGGCGCTGATCCTGGCGCCGAACAAGATTTTGGCGGCGCAGCTGTACGGCGAGTTCAAGAGCTTCTTCCCCGACAACGCCGTCGAATA
>CAZKCD010000161.1:0-3947 GCA_964551235.1 uncultured Sphingomonas sp. | reverse complement strand
GTGCCCAAGTTCCTCGTCAACGAGGACGGCAGCATCGGCGAGCGCAACGGCGTCAGCTGCGGCTCGATCGAGCACAAGATGGGCATCCACGGCAACGCCACCTGCGTCCTCAACTATGACGGCGCCAAGGGCTGGCTGGTCGGCGAGCCCGAAAAGGGCCTCGCGGCGATGTTCATCATGATGAACGCCGCGCGTCTCGGCGTCGGCCTGCAGGGGCTCGCCCAGGGCGAGGTCGCCTACCAGAATGCCGTCCAGTACGCGAAGGACCGCCGCCAGGGCCGCGCGCTCAAGCCGGACGACCGCGACGAGAGCGCCAAGGCCGACAACCTCTTCGTCCACCCCGACGTTCGTCGCATGCTGCTGCGCGGCAAGGCGTTCAACGAGGGCGCGCGCGCGCTGATCCTGTGGGGCGCGCTTCAGGTCGACCTGTCGCGCAAGGCGCAGACCGAGGAGGAACGGCTCGCCGCGGACGAGATGATCTCGCTGCTGACCCCGGTCATCAAGGGCTATCTCACCGATCGCGGGTTCGAGACCACGGTCGACATGCAGCAGGTCTATGGCGGCCACGGCTACATCGCCGAATGGGGCATGGAGCAATTCTATCTCGATGCCCGCATCACGCCGATCTACGAAGGCACCAACGGCATCCAGGCGATGGACCTCGTCGGCCGCAAGCTCGGCGCCAACGGCGGCCGCGCGGTGCGCACCTTTTTCGAACTGGTCGCCGCCGACATCGCCAAGGCGCGCGCCGCGGGTGACCCGGCCGGCGTCGCCGAACCGCTCGAAAAGGCGGTCGGCCACCTCCAGGCGGCGACCATGTGGCTCGCCCAGAACGGCATGGCCGACCCCAATAACGCGGGCGCCGGCGCCTACGCCTACATGAACCTGATGGGCCTCGTGACGCTCGGCTGGATGTGGCTCAAGATGGCCACCGTGTCGGCCGGCCTCAAGGACCAGCCGGGCGAGGACGCGTCGTTCCACGAGACGAAGATCGCCACCGCGCGCTTCTTCGGCGCCTACGAGCTGTCGGAAGCCAGCGCGCTGCGCCGCAAGGTCGAGGCGGGTGCCGAGACGCTGATGGCGATGCCGGTCGAGGCTTTCTAGTCCGGGATCAGCCGACCGCGCGGTCGGCCTGCGTCACGTACCAGGGCTGCAGCATCGCATTCTCGGTGCTGCGTTCCTTGCGGGGCGCAAGCCGACGCAGGTCGAATTCCTCGCCGAACTGGATTCCGAAGCGGTTGCGCTGCGACCAGCGGACGGTGCCGGCCACCGGCCCGACGCCGACGATGTCGATCGCCAGCTGCTGGCCCGGGGTCACCGGCTGGTCGCATTCGACCAGCGCGCCGCGCACCGAGATGTTGCGCAGCCGGATTTCGACCGTCTCGCCGTCGATCGCGGTGACCGCGCGGCGCATCAGGCTCTGGCGCGGCTCGCGCACGCAGGCGAAGCCGTCGGCCTCCATTGACGATTGCTGCGCCATTTCCAGCGCCTTGCCGGCATCGGCGGGCTTGCCGAAGATGTAGCCCTGCACCTGGCTGACGCCGAGGTCGCGGATCAGCTGCAGGTCGTCATGGGTCTCGACGCCCTCGGCGGTGGTGTCCATCCCGAGGCTGTCGGCCAGGCTGACGATCGCGCGGATGATCGCCGCGTTGCGGCTGCCGGTCGAGGCCGCGCCGCGAACGAAGCTCTGGTCGATCTTGATCTTGTCGAACGGCGCCTTCTTCAGATAGCCGAGCGAGGAATAGCCCGTCCCGAAATCGTCGAGCGCGAGGCGCACGCCCAGCGCCTTCAAGTTCGCGAACGTCTCGTCGGTCGCGTCGCTGTCGGCCAGGAACACGCCCTCGGTAATCTCCAGCTCCAGCCGGTTCGCGCGCAGCTTGTGCGTCGCCAGCACCGACGAGACGGTGGCGACGATCGCCGGATTGTTGAACTGGATTGGCGACAAATTGACCGCCACGCGCACCCGGTCGGGCCACTGGCTGGCATCACGCACCGCGGTGTCGAGCACGAACGCGCCGACCTTCTCGATCATCCCGCATTCCTCGGCCAGCGGCACGAACTTGTCCGGCCCGATCCAGCCGCGCGTCGGGTGCTGCCAGCGCACCAGCGCCTCGTAGCCGCACACTTCCTCGCCCGCGGTGCGGACGATCGGCTGGTAGACCACCGACAGTTCGCCGCGGTCGATCGCGAGCCGCAGGTCGTTTTCCAGCGCCTGCCGGTCGGTCGCCTCGGAGTGCATCGACTGCTCGTAGAAGCAATGCTTGCCGCGGCCCGCCGCCTTGGCCGCGTAGAGCGCAAGGTCGGCGTTGCGGATCAGCGCGTCGGCGCAGGCCCGGCCCGGATCCCCGATCGCGATCCCGACCGACGCGCCGATCGACACCTTGTGCCCCTCGATGATGTAGGGACGCGACACCTGCTCGATCAGCGTCTTGGCGAGCGATTCGAGAAGCCCGGTCTCGACCGTGCCCGGAAGCACCGCCTTGAACTCGTCGCCGCCCAAGCGCCCGACCTGGCCGTGAATGCCCATCACCGACTTCAGCCGGTCCGCCACCTGCCGGAGCAGCGCGTCGCCGATCGGGTGGCCCAGCGTATCGTTGACGTTCTTGAACCGGTCGAGGTCGATCAGGAACAGCGCGCAGCCCTTCTGGCGGTGGGCCGCGTTGCGCAGCGCCTCGTCCAGCGTCTGGCGCATCATCGCGCGGTTGGGCAGGCCGGTCAGCGAATCGAACCGCGCGAGGCGCGAGATTTCCTGCTCGGAGCGGCGCTGTTCGGTGAGGTCGGTGCCGATCCCGCGGAAGCCCATGAAGCGGCCGGTATCGTCGAAGATCGGGTTGCCCGACAGCGACCAGTGAATGTCCTCGTTGGTCGCCGCCCGCACCACCACGTCGGAGAAGGGGAAGCGCGCCGACAGGTGGAAACCCAGCGTCCGCTCTTCGCGCAGCGCCACGTCGGAGCCCACATCGACCGACAGGAGGTCGGTGAACTGGCGGCCGAGCAGGTCTTCCGGCCGGCACTGGAAATCGTCGGCCAGCTGCTGCGACACGTAGGACAGGGTGCCCTGGCTGTTGGTCTCCCAGAACCAGCCGCGCCCGCTATTTTCGAATTCCTCGACGAACTGCAGCGCCTTGTGCGCCTCGTGGTCCAGCTTGAGCCGGGCGCGAGCGCTCGCGATCATCTGCTGCGTGGAAGCGAGCGAATAAGCGGCAAGCACCGCGCCGAACACGGCAACGCCGATCCCCAAAACCGGGTCGCTGGTCATGCCGAACGCGACCAGCGTGCCGACGACGGCGCTGACCACCGCCAGGACCGGCGACGCGCTGCTGGCGAGGACGCACGCCAGCGCCCCGCCCGCGATGACGAGCGGCACGATCGAATGGTTGTGCGCGCTGGTCAGCCCCGTCGCGACGATTCCCACCACCGCCCAGGCCATGGTGATCAGCGCCAGCAGGCCGGTCATCACGATATTGAGATGGGCCGGCGACACCCGCCGCTTGGTGCCGAGCCGGACGCTCAGCGCATAGGCAAGGTCGAGCGCCAGCACGACGCCGATGGCGCCGAACGTCGGGCCCAGCGCGCCGATCGTCCCGCCGATTGCGCAATGGACGAACAGCAGCAACGCCGACATCACGTGCGCGCTCGCCAGCACCAGCGGCGAATGCGCGAGGTTGTCGAGTCGCTGGCGCGCGATCGCCGACAGGTCGGGGTCGTCGTGAACGCTGACGTCGAACATCAGCACGTCGCCCATCTTCAGGCGCGACAAGGTGTCGGCAAAATCCGTCTTGGCGAATCGGCTACGGCGCATGGAATCCCTCAACTCAATGCGCAGGCTATGCCGCCAAGAAGTTAATGGCGGCTCAAACGGACGTGGTTGCCGTTAATTTAGGCACGTTTTCTCACACCAGTTCCCGGGCGATGTCGTCAGGCGGGACGAGGTGCTCGGGCGGGTC
>CAZKCD010000160.1:0-4055 GCA_964551235.1 uncultured Sphingomonas sp. | reverse complement strand
TGTTGCCCTGCTTGGCCTGGTCGCCGGTCCAGACGAAGAGATAATGGCCGCTGTCGGCCGCCCCCGCCGGGATGGCCGCAAGGCCAAGACCAATCGCGATCAGTGTTCTGAGCATCCTGGCCATCGTCATCCCTCCCCCTGCGTCGCGGGCGAGATGATCGGCTACTGTGGGCGCGGGAGCAAGAGCGCGAGCAATTTCGCGCGGCATTCGCCGTCGATGATTCCGTCGATGAGGTCGGGGCGGAAACGGCGTTGGAAGGCGATGACGGCTTTTACCGGGTCGGTCACGTCGTAGCCGAAGCGTTCGAGCGCGAGGAGGAAGCCGGCGTCCGTCCAGAACGGGTCCATCAGCTCGCGCGTCGGGCTGGGCAGCGCGAGGCGGCGCTTGGCCAATTCCCACCACGGGAAGAGCTCTCCCGGGTCTTCCTTGCGGGTCGGGGCGATGTCGGAATGGCCGACGATGTTGCCGCGGGTGATGCCGTGCCGCGCCTTCACGTCGTGGACCAACGCCATGACCGCGGCGATCTGCTCGTCCGGGAAGGAACGATAGCCGAACTCGTGGCCGGGATTGACGATCTCAATCCCGACGCTGGCCGAATTGATGTCGGTGACGCCGCGCCAGTAGCTCTTGCCGGCGTGCCAGGCGCGCTTTTCCTCGTCCACGAGGCGGTAAATGGTGCCGTTCTCGTCGACGCAATAATGGGCCGAGACCTTGGCCTCGGGCGAGGTCATCCGGTCGAGCGCGCCCTCGGCATCGGGCATGCCGGTGTAATGGAGCACGATGATCGTGACCGGCAGGGTCCGCTCATCGAAATTGGGCGATGGACGATCGATCCAATCCATGCGCCCCAAGGCACATGGCGAAGCGATTCCGTCAAGCCCCGTCAGGCGACGCGGGGCTGGCGACGGTCGGCGTGATTGGTGTCGGCGAGGCGGTAGAAGCCGCGGCAGTCGCGGTCGGCGGCGAAACGCTCGGTCTGGCCGATGACGGTCTCGCCCGCGCCGAGCATCAGCGCGCCGTCGGGGGCGAGCTGGTCGGCCAGCCGATCGAAGGCCTCGCGGCGGCGGTCGTTGCTGAGGTAGAGCAGCACGTTGCGGCACAGGACGATGTCGAACTTGCCCGTTGCGGGCGGCGTCGATTCGAGCAGATTGTGGACCGCGAACCGGATCGGCTTCTTGAGCGGGTCGGCGACGCGCCAGCCGTCTTCTTCCTCGGAGAACCAGCGGATCATCTGCGTGATGGCGAGGCCGCGCTGGACCTCGAACTGGCTGTACTTGCCCTCGCGTGCCTTCTGCACGGCGGTGGAGGAGACGTCGGTGCCGAGGATGTCGATGGTCCAGCCCTGCCACTTGAGCGGCTCGTCGGCGAACATCATTGCAAGGCTGTAGGCTTCCTGCCCGGTCGAGCAGCCGGCCGACCAGATGCGGATCGTCTTGCTCTCGGCCCGCGCGGTGCGCAGCGCGGGAAGCAGCTTGTCGCGCATCGCGTCGAACGGCGTGCGATCGCGGAAGAAATAGGTCTCGTTGTTCAGCAGGGCCTCCACGACGAGGGTCGCGAGCGCGGGCTCCTTGCCCATGACGAGGATGGTGATGAGCTCGTCGAGCGAGGCGATGCCGCGTTCCCGAAGCAGCGAGGAGAGCGCCGTCTCGATCCGCCAGCGGCGGCTGAGGGTAAGCTGCTGGCCGGTACGCGCCTCCAACAGGGAGGCCAAAATCCGGCTGGAACTGTCACTTACCTGCATGATGCCTCGACGATACGGTTGGCGATCCGGCGGGCAATGTCCGACGGGGAGTGGATGCCGGAGGCGAGACCCGCCTCGGCGACGGCGCGGGGCATGCCCCAGACGGCGCTTGTGGCCTCGTCCTGGGCGAGCACGGAGCCGCCGGCGCCGACCATGGCCATGGCGCCTTCGAGACCATCACGGCCCATGCCGGAGAAGACCACGCCGACTGCGTCGCGGCCGAGGAGCGCGCCGGCGCTGGAGAGCATCGGGTCGACCGAGGGCAGGCAGCCGCTGGGGGCGCGCTGGTGATCGAGGCGGACAACCATGCGGCCACCCTGGAGGTCGACCGTGAGGTTGGCGGTGCCCGGCGCGATGACGATGCGGTCGGGCAGCAGGCGCAGGCCTTCTTCGGCAACGAGCGCCTCGCGGCCCGAGGCGGCACCGACCTGGCGCGCGAAGACGGGCATGAAGGGTTCGGGCAGGTGCTGGGTCACGAGGATCGGCGCGCCGATCTGGCGGGGCAGCGCCTGGAAGAAGGCGGTGAGCGAATGGATCCCGCCGGTCGAGGCGCCGAGCGCGAGGAGACGGATCGGTCCGCCCGGAAATTGCCGGATCAGCGACGGGCTGATGGTGGTGCGCGGGGTGCGGGCCGGCGCGGGCGCCGTCCCCTCTCCCTCGCCCAGCGCGCGCAGCTTGGCGAGAAGGACGTCGCCGAAGCGGCCGTTGAAGCGGCCGGTGCCCGGCTTGGGAATGGTGTCGGACGCGCCCATCGCGAGCGCTTCAACCGTCGCGGCGGCGCCTTCTTCGGCGAGGCTGGAGACGATCAGGATCCGGGCGCCGCGCGCGGCCTCGATGATCCCCGGGATCGATTTCAGCCCCCCCGCGCCGGGCATTTCGAGGTCGAGCATGACGACGTCGACGCGGATCTGGCGAAGCGCCTGGATCGCGTCCTCGCCGGTGCCGGCGACCGCGACGATGTCGAAATTGCCGTCCGCCTCGACAATCCGCGACAAGACCGCCCGGGCGACCATCGAATCGTCGACGATCATCAGCCGGATCGGCTTGCGAGGAGACCTGAGGTCGTCCCGTCGGTTGGCGAGGGCCGTGCTCACGGGGAGGCGCGCCTCAGGCGACGCCGACGAGTTGCAGCTTGATGTGGAGCGTTTCGCGGTCGAACGGCTTCATCACATATTCGTCGGCCCCGGCCTCGAGCGCGGCGCGGATGTGGGCCATGTCGTTCTCGGTGGTGCAGAAGACGACCTTGGGCTGGTCCGAATGACCGCGCTGGCGGAGCAGCTTGAGGAATTCCATGCCGCTCATCACAGGCATGTTCCAGTCGAGCAGCACCACGTCGGGCATCGATTCCTCGCAGCGCGTCAGCGCTTCGCGGCCGTCGCCCGCCTCGTCGACCTGGAATTCGAGCGTTTCCAGAATGTGCCGCGCAACCTTGCGGATCACCTTGCTGTCATCGACGATCAGACACGTTTTCATAAAGGCTTCCTGTCCTGCTCCTTCGCCGTCCTAGGCGAGAAGGGTAACGATGGGGTTAAGCAGCACGCGCTTCCGCCGCGGGTCCCGCGACGAGGGCATTGATGTCGACGAGGAGGAACGGCCCCTCGGCGGTTTCGACGAGGCCGAGCGAGGCGCGTTCCCACCCCTCGCCCATCGCGCCGCGCACCGGCGACGGGTCGGAGGTGGCCTCGACCACGTCTTCGACGCTGTCGACGATGAGCGCGTAATGATGGCCGTCGATCTCGACCACGGCGGCTTCGCGGATGCCGTCGCTGCAGTCGGTGTCGCCGAGGCGGAGCGAGCGCATCGTGTCGATGACGGTGAGCACGCGGCTGCGCAGCGCGCTCAGCCCCGCGATGTGCGGCGCGGCGCGCGGCACCGGGATCAGCGCTTCCAGCTCGACCACCGATTCGACCGCGGCGGCGGGAAAGGCGACGCGGCTTCCGCCGACCGAGACGATGAGTAGCAACGCGTTCATTGGGCGCCTCCGACGCTCTTCAAGGCGACCAGCAGGGCGGCGCGGTCGTAGCGGTAGATGCTCCGGTCCCCCTCGCCCGCTTCAGGATCGCTGCGCAGGACAATGACCTTGCCGTCCGCAGGAGCCGCGGGCTGGGCGGGATCGGCGACGATGGTGACGTCGCATTCGTCGTCCTCGTCCTCGCCGATGACGCGATAGCCGGCGGCCTCGACGATCGGGCGGAGCATGTTCTGCATCCACGGATCGTCCGAAGGAATGCGACAGACCGCTTGGCGCGGCACGACGGGCGTGGGCGCGGCATGCTGGGCAAACAGCCAGTGCGGGTCGATGAGTTCGGCGGG
>CAZKCD010000159.1:0-4064 GCA_964551235.1 uncultured Sphingomonas sp. | reverse complement strand
TGGCTGGGGCGGCAGGATTCGAACCTGCGAATGCCGGTACCAAAAACCGGTGCCTTACCACTTGGCGACGCCCCAGCAGGCGCCTGATGCGGCCCGGGACGGGCGCTTGGGTGGCGCGGCTTATAGCGGCGAATGGCGCGCTGAAAAGGGGGTCAGGCGCGCTTCATGCCGGGCGGGGGGTCGTCGGCCGCCCGGCGGAATTCCTCGGGCGGCACGGGGCGGCCGAACAGGTAGCCCTGCATCTGGTCACAGCCCAGCGCGCGCATCGTCTCGGCCTGGCGGTCGGTCTCCACGCCCTCGGCGGTCGTCTCCATCCCCAGGCCCTTGGCAAGCGCGACGATCGCGCCGACGATGGCGATGCAGTCGCGCTCGCCCGCCGCCGCGCCGCGCACGAACATCTGCTCGATCTTGATCTTCGCGAACTGGGCGCGCGTGAGGTAGCCGAACGAGCTGTAGCCCTTGCCGAAATCATCGAGCACCAGCTTCACGCCCAGCGCGCGCAAGCGCTCGAGCGAGGCGATGGTCGCAAGGTCGTCGCCGAGAAAGATCGATTCGGTCACCTCGAGCTCGAGCCGCCCGGGCGCGAGCCCGGTCGCGGCCAGCGCGCCCAGCACCGTCTCAGCCAGCCCGCTGCCGGACAGCTGCGCCGCGCTGACGTTGACCGCGACCCGCATCGACGGATCCCAGCCGCACGCCTCGCGGCAGGCCTCGCGGATCACCCAGTCGCCGATCTGATGGATCAGGCCCGCGTCCTCGATCACCGGGATGAACTCGTCGGGCGGGATGGGACCGCGCAGCGGGTGGTTCCAGCGCAGCAGCGCCTCACGCCCGACCGTCCAGCCCGAGCGCGCATCGACGATCGGCTGGTAGGCCAGCGTCAGCGCATTGTCGGCAAGCGCCTCGCGCACGTCATTCTCGAGCAGGCGGTTGCGTTCCGCCCGCTCGTACAATTCGGTGCGGAAGAAGGCGTAGCCGCCGCGCCCCATTTCTTTCGCTTCGTAGAGCGCGAGGTCGGCGTTGCGCATCAACGTCTCCTCGACTTCGCCGTCGCGGCCGCCGCGGGCGATGCCGATGGTCGCGCCGATGTGCAGCCGCGCCGCGCCGATCACGAAGATTCGCGACAGATCGGCGATGATCGTCGCGGCAATGCCCCCCAGACGGTCCTCCGACTGGTCGCCGCGCACCACCACGGCGAATTCGTCGCCGCCCAGCCGGCCGACATGCGCCTCCGGCCCGATCGTCGCCTTCAGCCGCTTCGCCACCGCCACCAGCAGCTGGTCGCCGATTGCATGGCCCAGCGTGTCGTTGACCAGCTTGAACTTGTCGAGGTCGACCAGCAGCAGCGAGCAGGCCTCGCGCCCGTCGAGCTGGTTGAACAAGGCCTCTTCGAGGATTTCGCGCACCAGCAGGCGATTGGCCAGCCCGGTCAGCGGGTCGCGCCGCGCCGCGCTGACCGCGTCGTTACCCGACAGCCGCACGTCGGTAATGTCGGAGCCCACGCCGCGCCAGCCGATGACGTTGCCGGTCGTGTCGTGCACCGGCTTGCCCGACAGCGACCACCAGGTCTGGCTCGACGTCGCCGGCACCGCCAGGTCGCGGAACGGCACGCCGTTGTCGAGGTGGTGGAACAAGGTCCGCGTGCCTTCCGACAGGCGCGTGATCTGGCCGCTCGGGTCGATCAGCTTGCGCACATGCTTGCCGACCAGCCGCTCCGGACCGATGCCCAGCCGCGCGGCCAGTTCCTGCGAGACGTAGGTGAGCCGCAGGTCGCGCCCCAGTTCCCAGATGCCGCCGCTCCCGCTCGCCTCGAATTCGCGCAGCAGCGAGACCAGCTCGCTGCGCTCCAGAAGGTCGTAGCGCGATCCCACCTGCGCGATGAAGCGCCGCGCACTGGTCACCGACACCCACATCAGGATCGTCGAGTAGAGCAGGGACAGCGCCGCCAGAGGCCACCCGCCAAGCATCCACGACATGACGACATTGCCGAGACCCAGCAGCCCGATGTAGCCCAAGGAAGCGGCCGGGAGCGAGATAAGTGTGACGCTGCCGACGCTGAGCAAGCCGACGCTGACCAGCAGAAGGATGACCTGCTCAAGCGCGTGGGCTTGCGCAAACCAGTGGAAGGGCGGCACCAGCCACAGGCCGGCAAGCAGGATGATCACGCGCGCGATTACCCGCGCATCGGCGGGGCGTCGGCGGGCATATTCGCGGTCCTTGCGCAGCCGATAGGCGCGGATCCCGCGGAAGATGCACAGACCCAGCGCCAGGCTCAGCCAGACGCCCAGCTCCCACGCGGGCACCACGTCGCGCAGGACAACCGCGACCATCGCCGCGGCAACGAACTGGCCGCCGACGGTCGCCGGCACCATCCGCACCAGCGCCTCGAGCTGGGCCTGGCGGACGGCCAGCTTCTTGGGTTCGGTGGGCACGCGCGTCGACAGCAATTCGCCGAGCGGCAAGTCGGCGCCCACGACGTCTAGCTCGTTCGAGCGGACGCGAAACGGATTGCCGGCCTGACCGATCACGAAACGAACGTCTCCCCCACGCACCCACAAATGGCCGAGCGGCTTTAACCTAGCGCACAATCACCAACGAATGATGAAAGCGCAAGGGAGACGGTGAATCAGGCGTTGGGGAGTCGGCCGTTGACGAGGTCGTCATAATCCTTGGCGAGCTGCTTCTGCAGGTCGCCGACCTCGAAATTCCACGGCCCGACCTCGCCGACCTGCGTCACCTCGGCGGCGGTGCCGGTCAGGAACATCGACTGGAAGCTTTCCAGCTCCTCCGGCCAGATCGCGCGCTCGATCACCTCGACGCCGCGGCGACGGGCCAGGTCCATGACCGTGCGGCGGGTAATGCCGTCCAGGAAGCAATCGGGCGTCGGCGTGTGGATCGCGCCGTCCTTGACGAAGAAGGCGTTGGCGCCGGTCGCCTCGGCGACGCGACCGCGCCAGTCGAGCATCATCGCGTCATGATAACCGCGCCCTTCCGCGTGCTGCTTCGACAGGGTGCAGATCATGTAAAGGCCGGCGGCCTTGGATTCGGTCGGCGCGGTGTAGGGCGCCGGGCGCCGCCACGGCGCGACTTCCAGGCGAATGCCCTTCTCGGCCAGCGACGGGTCGAAATATTTGCCCCATTCCCAGCAGGCGATGGCAAGGTGCGGGGCACTGCCCTTGGGGCTTACGCCCATCTGCTCCGATCCGCGCCACGCGACGGGGCGCATATAGGCATTGTCCAGCCCGCTGGCGGCCAGCACCTCGCGGCAGGCGGCGTCGATTTCCTCAACCGACCACGGAATCTCGAAGCCGAGCAATTCGGCGCTGCGCTTGAGCCGCTCGGTGTGCTCGGTCAGCTTGAAGATGGTGCCGCCATAGGCGCGCTGCCCTTCGAACACGCTCGACGCATAATGCAGGCCATGGGTCAGGACATGGACGTTGGCCTCGCGCCACGGGACCATCTTCCCGTCGAACCAGATCCATCCGTCGCGGTCGTCATACGTGCGCTGCTCGGCCATTCCTCGTCCCATGCTTTGTGATGTGGGCGCGGCCTAGGCCACGGGGCCGGGTGAATCAACCGCGCGCGGCGCGGCTCAATTCCTCACTGCGCCGGGCGGCGGCGGCCAGCACCTCGGCCACCAGCCGGTCGAGCGCGCCGTCCCGGTCGAGCACGGCAAGTCCTTGCTCGGTGGTTCCCTGCGGGCTGGCGACGCGGGTCGCGAGCGCGGCCATGTCTTCGCCGCTGGCGCTTGCCATTGCGGCGGTGCCCAGTACCGTCTGCAGCGCCAGCCGGTCGGCCAGCGCCGGTTCCAGCCCGTGCTTCGTCCCCGCCTTGGCCAGCGCCGCGACGAAGCGCGCGACATAGGCCGGGCCCGACCCGGCCAGCCCGCCGATCGCCGCAAACTCGGCTTCGCTGGCCGCAAGATGCACCAGGCCCAGCGCCTCGAACGCGGTAACGAGCGGCTCGCCGATGTCCTGCTCGCCGATCAGCGCCGTCACCCCGTCGCCCGTCGCGACCGGCAGGTTGGGCATGGCGCGAACGATCCCCGCGGCGCGCGGAAAGCGCTT
>CAZKCD010000158.1:0-4087 GCA_964551235.1 uncultured Sphingomonas sp. | reverse complement strand
CCCCGCTGACCTCGATCGGCGGCTTCGGTGAAATGCTTGCGGCGGGCTATGCCGGAAAGTTGCCGCCTGCCGCCAGCGACTATGTCGCGGCGATCCTCGAATCGGTCGACCGGCTCGCCAAGCTGATCGATAACGTCCTCGACCTGACGCAGGGTGACCGCAGCGGCATCCTGCTCGACAAGGAGCGGATCGACGTGGGCGGCTTGTGCCGCAACGCCGCTGAGGCGCTGCGCGCGCGGGCCGAGGAGAAAGGGCAAGGGTTCGCGGTCGAGATCGATGCGTCGACCGGCGTGGTCGTCGGCGACGCCCGGCGGCTGCGTGAGTCGATCGAGCATGTCGTGCGCAACGCGGTTGCCTACACGCCCGAGGGCGGCAAGGTCCTGCTGACCGCCGACGGGGACGAAAATGAAGTCCGGATCACCGTGGTCGACGACGGGCCGGGCATCGCCGCCGATCAGCACGAGGAAGTGTTCCGCCGATTCCACCGCGTCGGCGGGCAGGCGATGGGCGAGGCCGCGCTCGGCCTCGGCCTTCCACTGACACGCCAATTCGTCGAGGCGCATGGCGGACGGGTCGAATTGATCTCGCAGACGGGTGAGGGAACGCTGGTCCGTCTGCACATCCCCCGGGCGCCGCAATGATCCTGGCCGACGAGGAAGCGACCGTCGCCCTCGCGCGGCAGCTCGGCCCGATGCTCCGTGCAGGCGACGTCATTGCCCTGTCGGGCGGGCTGGGGGTTGGGAAAACAACCTTCGCGCGCGCGCTGATTGCCGCGCTCGGTCATGCCGGCGAGGTCCCTAGCCCGAGCTTTGCGATCGTCCAGCCCTACGACCATCTCGACCCGCCATTGTGGCACGCCGATCTGTACCGCATCGAGGATCCGTCCGAGCTGGACGAAGTAGGCCTCGACGCGACGGGAGAAGGGGTGCTGGTGGTCGAATGGCCCGAGCATGCCGGCCCGCACGCCTTCACGCAGGCGCTTCGGCTCGTCCTGAGCCAGGAACCCGATGGCGGTCGTCGCTTGACAGCGCACGTGCCCTCGGCATGGGAAGGGCGATGGCCTCCCCGATGATTCCGCCCGACGGCGCCGCCGAATTCCTTGTTTCCTGCGGCTGGGCCGAGGCCCGCATAGAGCCGCTGGCGGGCGATGCCAGTTTCCGCCGCTACTTCCGCGTCATCCGTGAGGACGAGCAGGCCGTGCTGATGGACGCGCCGCCGCCGCACGAAGACCCGCGGCCGTTCATCGCTGTCGCCGAATGGCTGCAGGACGTCGGTCTGACCGCGCCCGCCATCCTCGGCCGCGATCTCGACCGCGGGCTGCTGTTGCTGGCGGACCTTGGCAGCGATCGTTTCAAGGAGCGGCTCGACACGGATCCGCACCGCGAAGAGGAATTGTACGCGGCGGCCACCGACCTGCTCGTTCACCTGCACGACTCCCCGCCGATGCCTGGCCTGCCGCCGCACGGCCTGACGCAATGGCTAGACGAACTCGACCTGTTCATCGACTGGTATGGGCCGGCGGTCGGTCTCGACCTCGACCGCGCGTCGTGGCGCGCCGCCTGGGAGCAGGTGCTGGCGACCGTCGAAGCGGATGGTCTCGGTCCGGTGACGGTCCTGCGCGACTATCATGCCGAGAACGTCATGCTCGTGTCGGGGCGATCGGGCGTGCAGCACCTCGGCCTGCTCGATTTCCAGGACGCGCTGGCGGGCCACCCGGCCTATGACCTCGCCTCGATGCTCGAGGATGCCCGCCGCGACGTGCCGCCGGCAATCGAGCGGGCGATGATCGATCGCTACAAGGAAGCGACCGGCAGCGGCGACGATTTCGAGCGCGCCTACTGGGCGCTCGCGGCGCAGCGCAACACGCGCATTCTCGGCGTTTTCGTCCGGTTGTGGAAACGCGACGGCAAGCCGCATTACCGCAGCTTCCAGCCCCGTATGTGGGGGCTGCTCGAACGCGACCTGGCCCAGCCGGGACTGGAAGGCGTGAAGGCCTGGTTCGATGCTTTTGTCCCCGCCGACAAACGCGCGGCGGCCTGGGAGGAATTTGCGTGACCAAGCCCAAGCGCGCGCTGAGCCTTCGCCCCGATGTCGCCGCCGCGGTGCCGGCGACGGCGATGGTGATGGCGGCGGGGCTGGGCAAGCGGATGCGTCCCCTGACCGCGACCCGGCCCAAGCCGCTGGTCGAGGTGGCGGGCAAGCCGCTGATCGACCATGTGCTCGACCGGCTGAAGGCGGCGGGGGTCAGCAACCTCGTCGTCAATGTCCACTACCTCGCCGACGCGCTCGAAGCGCACCTCAAGGGCCACGAAGCCGACTTCACGATCGCCGTTTCCGACGAGCGTGACCTTCTGCTCGAAACCGGCGGTGGGATGGTGAAGGCCGAGCCGGTCATCGCCAGCGATCCGTTCCTGGTCGTCAACAGCGACAATTTCTGGGTCGACGGTCCGACCGATGCGCTGAAAAACCTCGCGGCCCAATGGGATTCGGCGACGATGGACGCGCTGCTGCTGCTGGTGCCGCAGGCGCGGGCCGGCAATCACAGCGGGCAGGGCGACTTCCACCTCGACCGCTTCGGGCGCATCCGGCGCAAGGGGCCGTCCAAGGTCGCGCCCTACGTCTACACGGGGATCCAGATCGTCGCGAAGCGGCTGCTGCGCGACGCGCCGAGCGGACCGTTTTCCACAAATATCCTGTGGGACCGCGCCATCGAGGAAGGGCGGTGCTTCGGCGCCGTGCACCAGGGGCTGTGGTTCGACGTCGGCACTCCGGGCGCGATCACCGCGACCGAACAGGCGCTTGCGAATGGCTGAGGCGCCGGACCGCCCGAGCCATCCCACGATCTACTCCATCCCGGCCCATCGGAGCTTCGCCGACGCCTTGGCGGCGGGGCTGATCGCACGATATGGGCGCGATCCGACCGGCCTTGCTGCCGGCCGCATCCTACTTCCCAACAACCGCGCTGTGCGCACCGTGACCGAGGCTTTCGTGCGCCTGAGCGACGGCGGCCTGTTGCTGCCCCGGCTTGTCGCGATCGGCGATCCCGAGCTCGACGACCGGATCGGCGGCGCGCTCGATCCTATCGATCTCGACCGGCCATTGCCGCCCGCTATCGATCCGCTCGACCGGCAGCTGGCGCTAGCTGGGCTGCTCCGGCGGGGCGGCGAGGGAGCGAGCGAGGCGATGCGGCTGGCGGCGGATCTCGCCCGCACGCTCGACCAGTTGATCGTGGAAGAGATCGATCCCGCGCGGCTGAACGACGTGGCGCGCGACGATCCCGACCTCGCGGTCCATTGGCAGCGCTCGCTCGATCGCCTTCAGGCCATTCTTGCCGACTGGCCGGCGGCGTTGGGACGCCTGGGCGCGATCGACCTGACCGAGCGGCGCAATCGCCTGCTTCGGGCCATGGCGACCCGCTGGGCACGGACACCGCCACCCGGCTTCACGGTCGCTGCCGGAATCACGACCGCAGCCCCCGCCATCGCCGCGCTGATGCGGACCGTTGCCGACCTGCCCGGGGGCATGGTCGTGCTGCCGGCGCTGGCCTTGCCGAACGTCATGCCCGACGAGGAATGGGAGGCGCTCGGTCCCGACGCCGACGGCCGGGGCGAGACAAGCCACCCGCAATACCATCTCAAGCTGTTGCTCGACCGCATGGGGATTGGGCGCGCCGAAGTCCGGCTGTGGGGGCGGGGCGGGCGCGCCTCGTCACCCGCGGTCCGTGGGCGGGCGGTCGCGCACGCGATGACCGCCGCACCCTTCAGCCACAAGTGGAACGCGCTCCCGCCGCCGGAGCGGCGCCTGACCGGCATCCGCGCCGCCGAATTCGCCGACCCGGCGAGCGAGGCGATGGGCATCGCCATCGCGCTGAGAGAAGCGCTCGAAACGCCCGGACAGACGGCCGCGCTGATGACCCCGGACCGGATGCTGGCAAGGCGGGTTTCGGCCCTACTCGGGCGTTGGGGGATCGAGGCGGACGACAGCGCGGGGCGCCCGTTGTCGCAGGCGCCGGCGGGCACGTTGCTGCTGGGCGTCGCGGCGGCAGCGGCCGACGCCATGGCGCCGGTTGCGCTGCTCGCTCTGCTGA
>CAZKCD010000157.1:0-4126 GCA_964551235.1 uncultured Sphingomonas sp. | reverse complement strand
TGTCTGAAAGAAGGGCAGCTTTCAGACCGCGCCAATAACGAGGTAAATGGCTGAGGTGGGTCGAAAACGGACATTAGCGCTCAGCGCAGTTTCGCGATCTTGAGGCCGAGTGCCTTGGCTTGCGCCTGGATGCTTTCCTCGCTCCGGGTCAGCGCCTTGCTGATCGCCTTGAGGCCCGTGCCCTTCGTCGCCAGCGTGTGCAGTTTCTGCAGCTCGTCGCTGGTCCACGGCTGCTTGTGGCGCAGGAAAGGTTTGTTCTTGTCGGCCATGGCAATGCTCCTCGCCCCGTGAAATCGGGCATCGGGCGTGATAGGGCAAGGGGCATGGCGAATGCCGCGACTAAGCTTGGCTGCGATACCTGCCCGGTCCGCGACCGGGCGGCCTGTTCGGCGCTGAGCGCGGACGAGCGGGACGAGCTGGCCGAGATCGGGCGCCACCGCACGCTGAAGGCGGGCGACACGTTGTTCCATGCCGGCGCGGCGAGCGACCAATGCGCGACGCTGATTTCCGGCGCGCTGAAAATCCGCAGCAGCGATGCCGAAGGCGTCGAGCGCGTCCTGAGCCTGATCCATCCGGCCGGGTTCGTCGGCGAGCTGTTCGCGCCGGTCGCGCACCATGACGTGGTGGCGCTGACCGACAGCGAGGTCTGCCTGTTCCCGGCGGCGCGTTATGGCGAGGTGGTCGAGCGGTTTCCGGCGCTGGGCCGCGCGCTGCTCCGGCGGTCGTCGGAGGATTTGTTCGCGGCCCACGCGCTCATCGACCTGATGGGCCGGCGCAGCGCCCGGCAGAAAGTTGCCGGGTTCCTGAAAGCGATGGCCGACGCGGCAAGCCATTCGCCCTGCCACCCGGCCGATCAATTCGACCTGCCCCTGAGCCGCGGCGACATGGCGGGGATGCTGGGGCTGACCATCGAGACGGTCAGCCGGCAGCTGGGCCGGCTGGAGAAGGACGGGGTGATCGAGCGACAAGGAGTGCGCGGCATCCGGTTGAAGGATGCCGCGCGGCTCACGCGCGTCGCAACCTAGACGAGGGCGGCGATGGTGACGACGGCCACGCCCCACAGGAAAATCAGGACCGGGAGGACCAGCACCTGCGCCGCGGCAGCGCCGCCGCTGGTCAGGCCGGTGTGGGTCGCCACGCCTTCGTCCCACAGGCGGGCGAGCGGCATGGCGAAAGTCTCGTTCGGACCCTTCATCGTCGCCCACAGCATCGGGACGGCGTAGAAACCGACCGTGAAGAACACGAAAATCGCCATCGGGATGGCAAGGTTGGGATTACCGAAGCCGATCCACATCACGCCGAGATAGGCGAGGAACAGGCCGAAGAAGCCGGCGTGGAGGGCGGTGGGAATGTTGAAGTCCCGTTCGGTGCAGGCGCGCGGGGCCGGCGGGGCGGGCGGCGCGACGACAATTTCGCGGGCGGCAACCAGTTGCTTGGGATCGATACGGGCGGTCATGGTGCAACTCCTCGTTTGGCGTTGCACCCCGGTACCGCATCGGCGCCAACCCGCGCTTTGACCGATGTCAAAGACTGGCAATGACCGGGCGGGCTGCTAGAGCGGACGTATGGCCGATCAGCCCCACCTCTATCTCGTCGACGGGTCGAGCTACATCTTCCGCGCCTATCACCGGCTGCCGCCGCTCACCAACCGGCACGGCGTGCCGGCGGGCGCGGTCTACGGGTACACGGCGATGCTGTGGAAACTGGCCGACGGGCTGAACAAGGCCGACGGGCCGACGCACATGGCGGTGATCCTCGACGCGTCGAGCCACACGCACCGCAACGAACTGTACGACCAGTATAAGGCGAACCGGCCGCCGCCGCCCGAGGACCTGGTCCCGCAATTCCCGCTGATCCGCACCGCGACCCGCGCCTTTTCCATCCCGTGCATCGAGGAGGAAGGGCTGGAGGCCGACGACATCATCGCCTGCTACACGCGCGAGGCCGTCGCCGCGGGCTGGAAGGTGACGATCGTCAGCAGCGACAAGGATTTGATGCAGCTGGTCGAGGACGGCAAGGTCGACATGCTCGACACGATGAACGACCGTCGCATCGGCGTGCCCGAGGTAATCGAGAAATTCGGGGTCGGACCCGACAAGGTCGGCGAGGTCCTCGCGCTGATGGGCGACAGCGTCGACAACGTGCCCGGCGTCCCGGGCGTGGGGCCGAAAACCGCCAGCCAGCTGATCCAGCAATATGGCGACGTCGAAACGGTGCTGGCGAGCCTGCACGAGATTACCAAGCCCAAGCTGAAGCAGAACCTCACCGAGCATGCCGACAACGCGCGGCTGTCGAAGGAGCTGGTGACGCTGAAGTGCGACGCGCCGCTCCCCGAGCCGCTGGATGGGCTTGGCCTTACCGGCATTCCGCCCGAGCCGCTCAAGGCATTTCTCGAGGACCAGGGCTTCAAATCACTGCTCAATCGCCTGACGGGCGGCGGATCGAGCGCGGGGTCGGCGGGGCGCGCGGCTGCCGTCATGACGTCACCGGCCCCGGCGCAACCCGTTGAAAAAGAAAAGATCACGGTCGACCGGACCAAGTATCAGACGGTCGATACCGAGGAGCAGCTCGACCTGTGGATCGGCGCCGCGCGGCAGAAGGGCTATGTCGCGATCGACACCGAGACCGACTGCATCGATTGCGTCGTCGCGCGCTTGGTGGGGATCAGCCTGGCGGTCGAACCGAACGTCGCCTGCTACATCCCGGTCGGGCATGGCGGCGGCGACCTCCTGAGCGATGCGCCCAACCAGCTGCCGATGGCCACCGTGCTGGCGAAGCTGAAGCCGCTGCTGGAGGACGAGAGCGTCCTCAAGATCGGGCACAATCTGAAATACGACTGGGTGATGTTCGCCAAGCACGGCATCGAACTCGCGCCCTACGACGACACGCTGGTGATGAGTTTCGATCTCGACGCCGGGCGTTCGGGCCACGGGCTCGACGAGCTGGCAATGAGCTGGTTCGAGCATGAATGCATCGCCTTCAAGAGCGTGTGCGGGACCGGCCAGAAGCAGATCACCTTCGACAAGGTGCCGCTGGACGCCGCGACCGAATATGCCGCCGAGGACGCCGACATCTGCCTCAGGCTGTGGCTCAAGCTGAAGCCGCGGCTGGCGTCGGAAGGCGCGACGCGCGTTTACGAGATGGTCGATCGCGATCTCGTCGCCACCGTCGGGCGGATGGAGCGACGCGGGATCAAGGTCGACCGCGACTATCTCGCGAAACTGTCAGGCACCTTTTCGACCGAGATCGCCAAGCTGGAAGAGCGGATTTACGCCGCCGCCGACGGGCCCTTCACGATCGGGTCGCCGCAGCAGCTCGGCCAGGTCCTGTTCGACCGGCTGGGGCTGAAGGGCGGGCGCAAGGGCAAGAGCGGCCAATATTCGACCGACGTCAACGAGCTGGAACGGCTGGCGGGGGAAGGCGTCGAGGTCGCGAGCCTCGTGCTGGAATGGCGCCAGCTGACGAAGCTGAAGAATACCTACACCGACGCGCTGCAGGCGCAGATCAACCCGGACACGAAGCGCGTCCACACCAGCTATTCGCTGTCCGGCGCGCAGACGGGGCGGCTGTCGTCGACCGAGCCGAACCTCCAGAACATCCCGATCCGGACCGAGCTTGGCCGGCAGATCCGCGATGCCTTCGTCGCCGAGCCCGGCCACGTGCTGATGAGCGCCGACTATAGCCAGATCGAGCTTCGGCTCGCCGCGGTCATGGCCGACGTGCCGCAGTTGAAGGAAGCCTTCCGGAACGGGCAGGACATCCACGCGATGACCGCCGAGGAATTGTTCGGCACGGTCGACCGCGAGACGCGCGGCCGCGCCAAGACTGTGAACTTCGCCATTCTCTATGGCATTTCGGCCTGGGGGCTGGCGGGCCGGCTGGGCGTCGAGCGCGACGAGGGCAAGGCCATCATCGAGCGCTATTTCGAGCGCTTCCCGGGCATCCGCACCTACATCGACGACACGTTGGCCTTCGTCCGCGACCAGGGCTTCACGCGCACGCTGTTCGGCCGCAAGACGCACTTCCCCAACATCCGCGCGCCCAACCCCATGCACCGCGCGGGCGCCGAACGCGCGGCGATCAACGCGCCGATCCAGGGCACCAGCGCCGACCTCATCAAGCGCGC
>CAZKCD010000156.1:0-4147 GCA_964551235.1 uncultured Sphingomonas sp. | reverse complement strand
GTTTCGCCAGATGGGCGGCTATTTCATGGAAGAGGTTCGCCGCGACCTCATCAATAAGTTCGGTGAAAAGGCCGAGGACGGCCCGGACAGCGTCTATGCCGGCGGCCTGTGGGTGCGCACGTCGATGGTGCCCAAGATGCAGGACGCCGCCGCGGAAGCGCTGCGCGAGGGGCTGGCGCGGTTCGATGGCGGGCGTGGCTGGAAGGACACCGGCCTCACTATCCCGATCGACGGCGACTGGGCGGCGCAGCTGCGCGCCGCCGCGCTCGGCACCGGCTTTCCCGACTGGAAGAAGGCGGTCGTCCTCTCGAAGAGCGGGTCGAGCGCGACCCTGGGCCTCGCCGACGGCAGCCGCGGGACGCTTCCCGCCGGCAATGCGCAGCAGCCCAAGCGCGGCGGTGGCGGAAGCGCCTTTTCGAACCTGAAGCCCGGCATGGTCGTGATCGTGAAAGCCTCCGGTGGCGGAAGCTATGCGCTGCGTTCGATCCCGGAAATCGGGGGCGCCTTCCTGGCCGAGGAAGTGCGGACCGGCCGGGTCCTGGCAATGCAGGGCGGGTTCGACGTGGTCGGATCCTCCTACAACCGCGCGACGCAGGCCAAGCGCCAGCCCGGCTCCGCGTTCAAGCCGATCGTCTACGTCACCGCGCTCGAGAATGGCATGACCCCGGCCTCGATCCTGGTCGATGCGCCGTTCTGCGTCTGGCAAGGCGCGGGGCTCGGCAACAAGTGCTTCCGCAATTTCGACGGTGGCTACGCCGGGCCCAAGACGATGCGCTGGGGCGTCGAGCAATCGCGCAACCTGATGACGATCCGCGCGGCGAGCGAGACCGGCATGCCCAAGGTCATCGCAAACGCCAAGGCGATGGGCGTCGGCGACTATCCCAATTATCTCTCGATCGCGCTCGGCGCGGGCGACACGACGGTGCAGGCGCTGGTCAACAGCTACGCCATCCTTGCCAACCAGGGGCGGGAGGTGAAGCCGACGTTGATCGATTACGTCCAGAACCGCGACGGCAAGGTCATTTTCCGCACCGACAACCGCTGCGCGGTGATGGAACGCTGCAACGCGCCCGACTGGGATGGCAAGGCGATGCCGCGCCCGCCGCTGCGTCAGAAGCAGATCATCGATCCGCAGGCTGCCTACCAGATGGTTCACATCATGGAGGGCGTGATCGAACGCGGCACCGCGACGGTGCTGCGCGACCTCGACCGCCCGCTGTTCGGCAAGACCGGGACGACCAGCGGGCCGACCAACGTCTGGTTCGTCGGCGGGACGCCCGATGTCGTGGCCGGCGTCTACCTCGGCTACGACCAGCCGCGCTCGATGGGCGGCTATGCGCAGGGCGGTCGCATCGCCGCGCCCGTGTTCAAGCAATGGGCGGCGGCGGCGCTGAAGGACGAGCCCAAGATTCCCTTCGTCGCGCCCGAGGGCATCCGCATGGTCCGCATCGACCGCGTCACCGGCAAGCGCGTCTTCGGGGCCTTCCCGACGGCGGTCGACCCCAAGTCGGCGGTGATCTGGGAAGCCTTCAAACCCGAGACCGAACCGCGGCGCAGCTTCACGCGGCAGGACCGCGACGAGGAAGCGGCGGACGATGGCGCGGCGCCCCGCGCCGCCCGCGCACCGCGCCCGATGACGCGCCCGCCGGCGCAGCGCCAGGCGCAGCGCCCGCCGCCCGAGGACTTCTTGCAAAGGCAGGGCGGCATCTACTAGGCGAGGCCCAACGCCCACAGCATCGCGCCGCCGGTCCGGCCGGCGCGTCACGGAGTGAATTTTATGCGCGCCGAAGCGCAAGCCCATATCGACCAGATCAACGCCGCCACGCAGCTGCTCCGCCGCTTCCTTGACTGGGACAAGGCGCAGAAGCGTCTCGGCGAGCTCAACGCCAAGGTCGAGGATCCGACGTTGTGGGACGACCCCAAGGCGGCGCAGGACGTGATGCGTGAACGCCGGCGGCTGGAGGAAGCGATCGGCGCGACCACCAAGATCGAAACCGAACTCACCGACACGGTCGAACTGATCGAAATGGCCGAGCTGGAAGGGGACGAGGGGCTGGTCGACGACGGCGTCGCCGCGCTCGCCGATCTCGCGGAGCGGGCCGAGAAGGACAAGGTCGCGGCGCTGCTGGCCGGCGAGGCCGACGCCAACAACAGCTATGTCGAGATCAACTCCGGCGCGGGCGGCACGGAGTCCAACGACTGGGCATCGATGCTGCTGCGCATGTACACCCGCTGGGGCGAGCGCCACGGCATGAAGGTCGAAATGATCGACCATCATTCGGGCGAACAGGCCGGGATCAAGTCCGCGACCATCCTTATTAAGGGCGAGAATGCCTACGGCAATCTGAAGACCGAGAGCGGCGTCCACCGGCTCGTCCGGATCAGCCCGTACGACAGCTCGGCCCGTCGCCACACCAGCTTTTCGAGCGTGTGGGTCTATCCCGAAGTCGACGACGATATCGAAATCGAGGTCAACGAAAGCGACCTGAGGATCGACACCTATCGCGCGTCGGGCGCGGGCGGGCAGCACGTCAACACGACCGACAGCGCGGTGCGCATCACCCACATCCCGACCGGGATCGTGGTCGCCTGCCAGAACGAGCGCTCGCAGCACAAGAACCGCGCCAGCGCGATGAAGCAGCTGAAGGCGCGCCTCTACGAGAACGAATTGCAGAAGCGCGAGGCCGAGGCCAACGCCGCCAATGCCGCCAAGACCGACATCGGCTGGGGCCACCAGATTCGCAGCTACGTCCTCCAGCCCTACCAGCTGGTGAAGGACCTTCGCACCGGCGTGACCTCGACGGCACCGGGCGATGTGCTCGACGGCGATCTCGACCGCTTCATGGCCGCGGCGCTCTCGCAGCGCGTGACCGGCGAAAAGGTGGACGTTGAGGACGTCGACTGATCGCCCGCGACTGACCCGCCGGGCCTTGGGTGCCTTGGCGATCGGCACCGCGCTGTCCGTCGCCGGATGCGACGAGACGCCGACGTCGCCGTTCCCCGAGGCCCATCGTCCGGTCGCGCCGATCGTTTCCGACGCCTTCTCGACCGAGGATGCGCGCGATCGCGTGGGCGAGGCCGAGGCGGTGATCGCCGCCGCCGGCGTGCGGCCCGGCATGTGGGTCGCCGACATCGGGGCCGGCGAGGGATATTACACCGTCCGCCTGTCGCCGGTCGTCGGTCCCAAGGGACGTGTCCTGGCGCAGGATATCGTGCCCGAGGTCCGCGACCGGCTGGCGGAACGGGTCCAGCGCGACGGGCTGGAGAATGTCGCGGTGCGCCTCGGCCTGCCTGATGACCCGAAGCTTCCTGCCAACAGTTTCGACCGGATCTTCCTCGTCCACATGTATCATGAGGTGACGGACCCCTACGCTTTCCTGTGGCACCTGCGCGCGGGGCTGAAGGGTGACGGGACGATCGTCGTCGTCGATGCCGATCGGCCGATCCGCCGCCACGGCACGCCGCCGCGCCTGCTCGACTGCGAATTCGCGGCGGTCGGACTGGAACGCGTCGGCGGCGAGCCGATCGCCGGGACGGACAGTTACATTGCGCTGTACCGCGCCGCCCGCGCCCGTCCCGAGCCGTCGGCGATTACGGCCTGCCCCAATCCGGATGGCTGAGCGCGGGCGCTTCGCGCGCCTCAAGGCATGGGCCGGCGCTCTGAAGCGGGACGTGGTGGCGCTGTCGCTTGCGGCGCGCGATCCCCGCGTGCCGACCGGCGCGAAGATCGTCGCGGCCGCGGTCGCCGCCTACGCCCTCTCGCCGATCGACCTCATTCCCGACTTCATCCCGGTGCTGGGCCTGCTCGACGACCTGCTGATTGTCCCCGCGGGAATTTGGCTCGCGGTTCGCATGATCCCCGATGAGGTGTTCGACGACCTGCGCGCACGGGCGCAGAAGCAGGATCGCCCCGTTTCCTATGGCGGGCTTGCCGTCGTGCTCCTGATCTGGCTGGCGCTTCTGGCGGTCGCGTTCCGCTCGTTCGCCTAGACGAGATAATTCTCGGGCTGGACGATCCAGACGTTGGGAACGGGGGCGGCGGCGTTGGCGTCGTTCGCGATCCATCCGCCGCTGGCGGTGCCGAGCCAGTTGGAGGTGGTGCCGTCGGTGTGGCGCCACAGGATGTCGTCCCGCCCGTCGCCGTTAT
>CAZKCD010000155.1:0-4234 GCA_964551235.1 uncultured Sphingomonas sp. | reverse complement strand
GGATGATGTTCTCGACGTCCTCGCCGACATAGCCGGCTTCGGTCAGCGTCGTCGCGTCGGCCATGGTGAAGGGCACGTCGAGGATCCGCGCCAGCGTCTGCGCGAGCAGCGTCTTGCCGCAGCCGGTCGGGCCGATCAGCAGGATGTTCGACTTGGCGAGTTCGACCTCGCCCTGCGTCTTCGAGCTGTGCGCGAGACGCTTGTAGTGGTTGTGGACGGCGACCGACAGGACGCGCTTGGCGCGGCTCTGGCCGATGACATAGTCGTCGAGCACCTTGTTGATCTCGAGCGGCGTGGGCACGCCGTCGCGGGTCTTGACCAGCGCGGACTTGGTCTCCTCGCGGATGATGTCGTTGCACAGCTCGACGCACTCATCGCAAATGAAGACGGTCGGGCCCGCAATCAGCTTGCGAACCTCGTGCTGCGACTTGCCGCAGAAACTGCAGTAGAGCGTGCTCTTGCCGTCGCCGCCGCCTTGAAGCTTGGTCATATCATTCCTTCAACTCGGGCCGCCGGGCCCGTCAGGGCACCCATGCTAGCCACTCTTATCGCACAATCAACATGCGCAATGGGTTAACGGCGGCGCGCGCCGGACCCGCTCCGTCCCGATATGGAGAGGGTGACGGGCCGGGGCAAGGGCGTCATTTCTTCTTGCGCGTCGCCGCGAAGCTCAGGATCAGCGCAGCGAGGTCGGGCTCGTCGACCATTTCGCTGGCCGAATGGAGATCGACCCAGATGCGGGTCCGTTGCCGCTTTTCCGGCCATTCGTCGTGAATGTCCGCCACCGCGAGGGCGTAGACCGTCACCACACTGTCGGCGATGCGCCCGTCGTCGTAATATTTGAGGTAGCCGAAGGTGCCGATCGGTCGCTTGGGCACCTTGCCGGTGACCCCGGCTTCCTCGAACGCTTCCAGCCGGGCCATGTCGCGGTCGTCGGTGCCGCGCTCGACATGGCCCTTGGGGATGATCCAGCGCCCCGTCCGCCGCGAGGAGACCAACAGGATCTCGATCGACTTGGACTTGCGGCGCCGCCGGAACGGCAGGGCACCGACCTGCCGGATCGACAGGCGATCGTCGGGGTCGGTGCTCAAGGTTGCCGCTTAGGCCGGCGTGACGTCGCCGGCGCCGGTGCCCTCGTCGTTGCCCGCGTCGGGGCGCTTGTCGAAGACCTCGTCGATGAGGCCCCAGGCCTTCGCCTCGTCGGCCTCGAGGAACTTGTCGCGGTCCATCGCCTTCTCGACTTCCTCGATCGGCTGGCCGGTGTACTTCGAATAGAGCGAGTTGAGCCGGGTCCGCATGCGCAGGATTTCGCGCGCCTGGATCTCGATGTCCGAGGCCATGCCCTGCGCGCCGCCCGAGGGCTGGTGGATCATGATACGGCTGTTGGTCAGCGCGACGCGCATGCCCGGTTCGCCCGCGGCGAGCAGGAAGCTGCCCATCGAGGCGGCCTGGCCGATGCACACGGTGCCGACGCGCGGGCGGATATATTGCATGGTGTCATGGATCGCGAGGCCGCTAGTCACCACGCCGCCCGGCGAGTTGATGTACATGAAGATGTCCTTCTTCGGGTTCTCGGACTCGAGGAAGAGCAGCTGGGCGGTGATGAGCGAGGCCATGTGGTCCTCGATCGGGCCGGTGACGAAGATGATGCGGTCGCGCAGCAGGCGCGAATAGATGTCGAAGCTGCGTTCGCCGCGGTTGGACTGTTCGATGACGATCGGAACGAGTGCCGAGGCGATATCTTGGTGATCCATGGGAATGCGTGGTCCTATCTGCTGTTCTGCCGCTTACATCGGCGGCTTTCGCGCCAGTTACAAGGGGCCGAAAAAAGGGCGGCGCCACGGATCCGCGGCGCCGCCCTCCCCCTTTGAACCGGAGGCCGGTTACATCTTCAGCGAGATGCGCCCGTAGAGGTAGCGGCCCGGGACGTCGTAGGTGCCCGGATCGTAGTTGTTGAGGCCGCAGGTGATGCAGCCCGGCGGGTCCTTGTCGAACAGGTTGTTGACGCCGACCGCAAGGCCGAGGCCTTCCATGAACGGCAGCTGCCAGCGGGCCTGCGCATCGACGTAGAAGCGGTCGGCCAGACGGTTGTCGACCTGCGCTTCGCGCACGCCGGCAATGTAACGGCCGGTGAGGGTCGCGCCCCACGCGCCGCTGGTCCAGTCGAGCGACGCGTTCGACTTCACCTTCGGGAAGGCCTGGTCGGGGCTGCCCTGTTCCTTGCCTTCGCGGCTGATGACGGTGCCACCGCCCGCCGAGGGGACGATCACGTCATAATTGACGAGGAAGGTGGTGTTCCAGGTCAGGCCGAGCGTGCCGAACGAGAGCGGCGCGGTCTTCACCGCGACGTTGAGGTCGACCCCCTCGGTCCGGATCTCGTTGACGTTGCCGAGGATGCCCGAGATCGACGCGATCTGGCCCGACGAGGTGCGGGTGATCGCCGCGCAGGCGGTCGGGTCGAGCGTGGTGACGCAGCGGCTGAGCAACTCACCCGCCGACGCGAAAATCGCGTCCTTGATGCGGATGTTGTAGTAATTGACCTCGACCGACGCGCGGCCGTTCATGGAGCGCGGGCTCCACACCACGCCGAGGTTGTACCCCCGCGAGGTTTCCGCATCGAGATCCGGGTTGCCGCTGGTCAAGACCGACAGCTGCGGGTTGTTCTGCTGGTAGCCGAGCGGAACGCCGAGCGCGGCGCAGTTGGTCGCGATCTGGCCCGACGGGCTCTGGTCCGCCGAGCACGGATCGGCCAGTTCCTGGTCGAAGCGCGAGGGCGTGCCGTAGAGTTCGCCGATCGTCGGGGCGCGGAAGCCGGTGGTGTAGGACGCGCGCAGGCGAATGTCCTCGTTGGGCTTCCAGTTGAGGCCGGCCTTGTAGGTCAGGCGCGAGCCCGACGAGCTATAGTCGGAAAGGCGCAGGGCGCCGCTGACCTCGAGGAGGTTGAGCCACGGCCGGTCGGCGGCGATCGGCGCGTTGATCTCGAGATAGGCTTCCTTGACGTTATACTTGCCGCTGGTCGGTTCGGCCGGAATGTCCGAGCCGAGGCCCGCCGCGACGATCGGATCGGGATCGAACCGGCCCGACAAGCGGCGATATTCGAGACCCGCGGCGACCGCGAGCGGCCCGGCCGGAAGCTCGGCCAGGTTGCCGGCGATATTGGCCGACATGCCCCAGATGTTCTGCTTCGAGCTGTCCTTCTGGGTGAAGCTGACGAAATCGAGCATCGCCGGCGTGATCGAGCCGACCCCGCCGAAGATGTTGAAGGGCACGCAGGTGCCGGTGCAGGCCGCAACCGGTCCGAGGGCCTGCTGGAGCCGCGCGGCGTTGATGTTGCCGTACACGGTCTGCTTGGCCTTGTTGCGGCCCCAGATCATGTTGATGTCCCAGTACCAGTCGCCCGGCAGCTTTCCGTCGAGCGTGGCCGTCGCATAGAGCGTGTCGACGCTCTGATTGTAGCGGCGCGGCCCGCCTTCGATGATCCGGCGCCCGATGAAGTAATAGGTCTGCTCGTTGGCGAGCGTGGCCGGATCGTCGCCGCGCAAGGTACCGAACGGATTGAACGGGTTGGTCGCGTCGATCACGATGGTGTCGAGCAGGTTGCCGTTGCCCGCGTCGGGACCGACGAACAGCGGCAGCGGCGCGGCCTGGTTCTTCGAATCGCGGCGGTTGTAAACGATTTTCCCCGACAGCTTGGTGGTGCCGCCCAGTTCCTGTTCCGCCGACACGAAGCCGCCGTAGCGCTTCAGCGGGGTCAGGATGAAGTTGTAGGGCGCAAAGTTGAAACGGTCGGCATTGCCGGCCCAGTCGCGATAGTCGCCGACGACCGGCGCGCGGCCGATCACCGGGTTGATGAGCGTCAGGTCGCGGTCCGGCCCGGCGAGGATGAAGCGGCCGAGCGGCGTGCCCGAGGAACATCCGCCTTCGAGGCAGCTGGTCGCATAGGGATTGGGGAAAGCCGAAATCGCGCGGTCGCCCGAGCTGATCGGATTCTGCTTCACGAAATTCGCGCCGACCACGATCTTGGTCGGGCCGTCAGTGCCATTACCCCAGCTGAGCGAGTAATTTTGCGAGAAGCCGTCGCCCTCGTCATAGACGCCGAGCTGGGCGCGGGCGTCGAAGCCCTTCTGCCCCTTCTTGGTGATGATGTTGACCACGCCGGCAATCGCATCTGAGCCGTAAATGGCCGACGCGCCGTCCTGGAGGATTTCGACACGTTCGATCATCGCCTCGGGAA
>CAZKCD010000154.1:0-4285 GCA_964551235.1 uncultured Sphingomonas sp. | reverse complement strand
CTGCGCCCGCGCTGCCTGAAAAGCGACAGCATCGCCGCGCTGCCCGACGGCAAGGCCAACTACGCCTGGCTGGTCAAATATCATACGACGACCGACCTCACCCCCGACCAGATCCACGACCTCGGTTTGAGCGAAGTCGCGCGAATCCGCGCCGAGATGGAGGCGCTGGCCAGGAAATCGGGCTTCGCCAGCCGCGAGGCGATGATCGCCGACATGCGGACCAACCCGAAATATTTCGCGAAGACGCCCGAAGAGCTGATGGAAAAGGCCTCGCGCCTCGCCAAGATCATCGACGGCAAGATGCCCAGCCTGTTCGGCAAGCTGCCGCGCCTGCCCTACGGACTCAAGGAAGTGCCCGCCGCGACCGCCGAAGGCACGACGACGGCCTATTATTTCCCGGGCAGCCCGCAGGCGGGCACCGCGGGCTTCTACTTCGTCAACACCAGCAAGCTCGACCAGCGCCCGCTGTGGGAATTGCCCGCGCTGACCGTCCATGAAGCCGTGCCCGGCCATCATCACCAGATCGCGCTGCAGCAGGAGGCGGACACGCCCGTCTGGCGCCGCAACCTCGTCTTCTACACCGCCTTCACCGAGGGCTGGGGCCTGTATTCGGAGCGGCTGGGGATCGAGCTCGGCCTTTACGACACGCCGCAGAAAGACATGGGACGCCTCGGCTACGAAATGTGGCGCGCGATCCGGCTGGTGGTCGATACCGGCATCCACGCCAAGGGTTGGGACAAGGCCCGCGCGGTCGCCTATTTCAAGGACAATGGCACGCTGACCGACGCCAACATCGATGCCGAGGTGAACCGCTACATCTCCACGCCCGGCCAGGCGCTCGCCTACAAGATCGGTGAATTGCGAATGCGCGCGCTGCGCACGGCGGCGGAAAAAAGGCTCGGCAGCAAGTTCGACCTGCGCGCCTTCCACGACGCCTTGCTGGCCGAAGGACCGGTGCCGATCGGCGAGCTGGAGCGGCGGATGAACGCGTGGATCGCCGCGCAACCCGCCGGCTAAGGTCTACTCGCGGGGCGAGCTTTCCTCGGTGACCTGCTCGCGCCGCGAGGCGAAATTGTCGCGGATCAGCTGGTCGACGCAGCCGGTGTAACCGGCCGGCCCGACCGGCGAGCAGCTCTGAATGCCGGTGCGGCCGACGGTCTCGAACGTCTTGGCGCGGGCCGCCCAAGCCTGGCGCGATTGCAGCGAGCCGCCCTGGCGGAGCCGTTCGGGAATTCGATAGCGCTCGGCCTCCGGCTTGCGGGCGCAGATGACGACCTCGTCGTCGGTCGAGCGCGGGCAGGGATCGGTGCCGTAGACGATGATTTCGCTGACCTGCGCGTTGCTGTTCTGCGCGGTCGCCGGGACCGTCGCGACAAGGCCGGCAGCGGCGAGCGCCGCGGTGCCCAGGAGCAGGGACAGGTTCGACATCACTTCCATCCTTTCAACCCGTGTCAGCGGTCGAACCGCCGGCAAGGTTCCTCAAATCCGTTTCGACAGGCCGATCGCCACGCGGCATCCGGCCCGAATCGCCGCCGTCAGCAAGGGGTAGGCGGGGGCGTTTGTCGAGCCATATTCGCGCGCCGTGTCGCGATGTTCGAGCTCTTCGGCGCGAAACTTCGCAATGTCGGCGGCCAGCGCCGGCTCGTCCTCGCCCAGCTGCTCGAGCTGCTCGGCATAATGGCGATCGATTTCGGTCTCGACCGCGTCGGTGCAGGCCATCGCCGCTTCCTCGCTGATCAGCGCGGTCGCCGCGCCGAGCGCGAAACCGGCGACGTTCCAGAAGGGCTGCAGCGCGGTCGGGCGCACGCCGCGCTCGGCCATCAGCTGGTCGAAGCGGTCGAGATGCGCCTGTTCCTGCTGGGCCATGCGGGCGATTTCGTGCGCGGTCGCGCCCTTGCCGCGCAGCACCGCCATCTGCCCGGCGTAGATCCGCGTCGCGCCATATTCGCCCGCCTGGTTGACGCGGATCATCGAATCGACGTCGACCTTGCGCTCGCCGGGGGTCCAGCCGGTCATCGGCGCTTGCCCAGCAGCAGCGCGACGGTAAGCGCCCCGCCCAGCGAAAGGATCGCGTTCCACCCGGCCATCGAGATGCCGAGCAGCTCCCACTGCACCTGGTCGCAGCGCACGATCGGCGCGGCCAGCAAATCGTCGAGGCTCATCGCCCCGCCCGCGGCGCAGCGCGTCAGCCCCTCCCACCAGCCGGCCTCGACCCCGGCGTGGAACACGCCGATCGCGCCGGACACGGCAATGGCCAGCGCGGCCAGCGCGGTCAGCAGGCGGGCCGGGCGGGTGTCAGCGTCAGAGAAGAAAGCGGCGACGGCGGCGACGATCGCGACCGCGTGGGGCCAGCGCTGCCAGTAGCACATCTCGCACGGATTGAGCCCGCCGACATATTGCGAGAAGAGCGCGCCGCCGAGCAGGAAGCTGGGCACCGCCAGCGCCAGCGCGCGGGCCATCGCCGCGGGCCGTGCGCGGCGGGTCGTCGTCGGGGCCAGCACCGCCTCGTTCATCGGCCTAGCGCGACTTGGCCGGGGCCGAGGGCGAGGCGGCCAGGTTGGCCGACCGGCGCAGCGACTTGATCGCATAGTCGAGCTGGAAGTCCTTGACCCCCTGCTTTTCGAGCTGCGCTGCGGTCGCGGTGAAGCGCGGGTCCGGCTTGGTGTCCTTCTCGAGAATCTCGTCCTTGACGCTTTCCTGGCTGACGAGGTGACGGCGAAGGTCGGCCTCGCGCACGCGCGGGCGGTCCTTGTAGTCGGGGTCGCTGAGCTGCGGCACGACGATGTCGGGGTCGATGCCGCCCGCCTGAACGCTGCGGCCCGACGGCGTAAAATAGCGGGCGATGGTCAGGCGCAGCGCCTTGTCCTTGCCGATTTCGCTGACGCCCTGGACGCTGCCCTTGCCGAAGCTGCGCTCGCCCATCACCACCGCGCGGCGATGGTCCTGCAGCGCGCCGGCGACGATCTCGGCGGCCGAGGCGCTGCCGGCATCGACCAGCACGACGATCGGCTTGCCACGGGCCAGGTCGCCGGGCTTGGCGCTCCAGCTCTGCACGTCGCCCTTCTCGCGCCCGCGCTCGGACACGATCTCGCCGCGCTCGAGGAAGGCGTCGCTGACGCGCACCGCCTCGTTGAGCAGCCCGCCGGGGTTGGAGCGCAGGTCGACGACGTAGCCCACGGGGCTTCCGCCGGTCGCCTTGTCGATCGCGGTCAGCGCGCTCTCGACCGCCGCGCCGGTGTTGCCGCTGAAGGTGTTGATGTTGATGATGCCGATGCCGTCCTTGACCTCCCACTTGACCGGGCGGAGCTCGATCTTGGCGCGAGTGAGGGTGAGGTCGAAGGGCTTGTCGCGGCCGGGACGGACCACGGTGACCGTGGTCTTGGTGCCCGGGGCGCCGCGCATCTTGTCGACCGCCTGGTCGAGCGTCAGGCCGTAGAGCAGCTCGCCGTCGAGGTGGGTGATATAGTCGCCCGCCTTCATCCCGGCGTTGAACGCGGGCGTGTCCTCGGTCGGGGTGATCACCTTGACCGCGCCATCCTCCATCGTGACCGACAGGCCGAGCCCGCCGTAATTGCCGTCGGTGGTGGAGCGCAGCGAGGTGTAGTCGGTGCCCTCGAGGTAGCTGCTGTGCGGATCCAGCGCCGCCAGCATCCCGTCGATCGCGCCCTTGATCAGCGTGTGGTCGTCGACCGGGTCGACGTAGGAGGCGCGGACCTGGTTGAACACGTCCATGAACGTGTCGAGTTCCTTCATCGTGTCCGCTTCGGACGCGGCCACGGTCGCGGTCGTCATCGGGATCAGGGTCAGCGCCCCGACCACGGCGATCGGCGGAAGGAACTTGGCAAGGCGGTTCATCGATCGATTCCTCGTCATTGGGCCGCGCATCCTAGCGCCGCTTCTCCTGAATGGACAGTGACCGGATGGCGGCCAACGGTGCCGAGACGGGACGCCCCCGCTCGACCAGCTCAACGCCGATTTCGCCTAGCGCGATCCCCAGTTCCTCGCCCGCCGCGACGCGCGCGCCGCGCGGGCGGTCGGTGCGCACGCCGACCAGCATCGTCATCCGCCCCGCGCCATGGTCGAGGATCACCACCCCGTCGTGCCTCCGGTAAGCCCCGGCGAAGGCGATCGTCCCGGCGGCGGGCGCGCGCACGGCCTGCCCGCGCGCGGTCGCCAGCTTGACCCCGCGGGCGCGCACGCCGTCGCGGTTGACCGAGCCGACGCCCTCGACCAGCGCGGCGTCGGCGGGCATCGCGTAGGGGGGCGCCGCCCCGCCGTCGCCCTC
>CAZKCD010000153.1:0-4295 GCA_964551235.1 uncultured Sphingomonas sp. | reverse complement strand
CGCCGATCATCAGCGGCACGAACCAGTTGCCGAAGCCGCCGATCATCGC
Source organism: uncultured Sphingomonas sp. (assembly GCA_964551235.1). GTDB lineage: Bacteria > Pseudomonadota > Alphaproteobacteria > Sphingomonadales > Sphingomonadaceae > Sphingomicrobium. Next base: position 4,246 of record CAZKCD010000153.1, on the reverse strand, counting down.
CGGCATGACCATGAAGAAGACCATGATCAGGCCGTGGGCGGTGATCAGCACGTTCCAGTGGTGGAGCGCTTCGTCGAAGCTGGCGCCGGCACCGGCACCGATCGGCCAGGCGCCGGTCAGATACTGGATGCCCGGCGCGGCCAGTTCGGCCCGCATGATGCCGGAAATGGCGCCGCCGATGATGCCCGCGATGATCGCGAAGATCAGGTAGAGGGTGCCGATATCCTTGTGGTTGGTCGACATGAACCAGCGGGCGAAGAAGCCCGGCTTGTGGTCGGCGTCGTGGTGCGCGTCATGGGCCTCGTGGGCCTGGAGCGGCAGCGCGTCGGCGGGAATGGTGCTCATGGTTTTGGCTTCCGCTTAGTTCGTGGCGGCCGCGGGCGTCGCGGCGGCGTCGGTGGTGTTGGCGGCGGCGGGCGCCTCGGCGGTGGTCGCCGCGGCCGGGCCGGCGGCGGCGGCCGGTTTGGCGCCCTTCGGCGTGCCACCCTTGGCGGCGAGCCAGGCGTTGAACTGCGCCTCCGGCAGGACTTCGACGGCGATCGGCATGTAGCCGTGGCGCGCGCCGCACAGTTCGCTGCACTGGCCGAAATAGACGCCCGGACGGTCGACCTTGACCCAGGTCTCGTTGAGGCGGCCCGGGGTGGCGTCCATCTTGGTCCAGAAGGCCGGGACCGCGAAGCTGTGGATCACGTCTTCCGAGGTGACGATGAACTTCACGACCTTGCCGGCGGGGATGACGAGCCGCTCGTCCACCGCGAGGAGCGGCGGGCCGTCGGCGTCGGTGCGGGTGCGCGCGCCGGGCGCGAGGCTGGGATCGCCCGCTTCCTTGAGCATGTTCGAGACGATCTCGAACCCGCCATTGTCCGGATACTGGTAGGACCAGTACCACTGGTGACCGATGACCTTGACGGTCAGGTCGGCCGGCGGCGGTGAATATTGCTTCGAGATGAGGGTGATCGACGGCACCGCGATGGCGACGAGGATCGCGACCGGGGCCAGCGTCCAGACCACCTCGAGCAGCGTGTTGTGGCTGTTGCGCGACGGCGTCGGGTTGGCGCGGCGGTTGTAGCGCACCAGCACCCAGAGCAGCAGCGCCAGGACCACGATGCTCATCACGACGCAAAGGGTGAGCAGCCAGTAATCGTGGAAATCGGCGGCCTGCTGACCGAGCTGGGTCACCTGGTCCTGGAGGCCGAGGCGGCCGTCGGGAACGCCGATACCGGGCGTGGGCGCGGTCGCGGCGGGCGTCGGGGCGGCGGGGACGGCGGCGGCCGTCGCGGCTTGTTGGGTCGTCGCTTGCGGCGCGGCGGCTTGCGGCGCGGCGGCCAAAGCGGGAGTCGTTACCACGGCAGCGAGGGCGATCGCCCATCCAGGATATTTCATTCTCACCCCGAAAAATGGGTTGCGGAAAAAGCCGGCTGGCGAAGCGGCCACCCGGGAAATGGCGGCCTTATAGGCAGGTGGCCACGCTCCCTCAAGGGCGGTTGAAGCATTTGTTGCGCCACCCTAATTGGGGCAGGCGCGACGCACAGCGGGGACCCATGACCGACGACGAGATTCTGGCCGAATTCCGTAGCGCCGACGCGCTCCTGGAAGGGCATTTCATCCTTTCCTCCGGGCTTCGCAGCCCGCGCTACCTGCAGTGCGCGCGCGTGCTGATGGACGGCGCGCGGGCCGGGCGCCTCGCCCGTGCCCTGGCCGAAACGATTCGCCCCGACATCCGCGCCGCGATCGACGTCGTGGTTTCCCCGGCGATGGGCGGGGTGATCATCGGCCACGAGATGGGCCGTGCGGTGGCGAAGCCGGCGATGTTCCTCGAACGGCCCGACGGGGTGTTCCACTTCCGCCGCGGCTTCGCGCTGGAGCCGGGCGCCAAGGTTTTGATGGTCGAGGACGTGGTGACCACCGGCCTGTCGAGCCGCGAGGCGATCACGGCGGTGGGCGAAGCGGGCGGCGAGGTGATCGCGGAGGCGGCGCTGGTCGACCGTTCGGGCGGCACCGCCGACCTTGGCGTGCCCTTCTTCCCGCTCATCCGCATCGACGTGCCCACCTACGACCCGAACGACCTGCCGCCGGAGTTGGCGGCCATCCCGGCGGTGAAGCCGGGGAGCCGCGCGGCTTGAGCCTGCGCCGCCTCGCCTGCGCGGCGGTCGGCCTGGCGACGGCGACGATGGCGCACGGCGCCGTCCCGACGCCGCCGCTGACGCCGGTCACCGACATGGGCGCGATCAACGCGCTGGTCGACAAAGCGGGATTCAACGGCGACATTCTCGTCTCGGGTCGCCGCGCCCCGCACCTGTCGATCACGCTCGATTCCTCGGGTGTCGTGGGGGCGTTGCCGCAGGCGCGGCGCGGCGACGACGACGGGCTGACCTGGCGATGGGCGTCGGTGACCAAGCAAATCGTCGCCGTGCTGGTGATGCAGGAGGTCGAAAAGGGGAAGATCGACCTTGATTCGCCGGTCTCCACCTATTTGCCGGCCTTTCGCGGACCGAATGCGCGGACCGTGACCGTGCGCCAGTTGTTGCAGCATCGATCGGGCCTGCCCAATCCCGACGACACGCCGGTCGGCCCCGACGGGCTGGCCGCTTATTACCGCCCGGACTTTGCCGGCAATCGCGATCCGCTCACCGGCTATTGCGCCGGGCCCGCCAAGGGGCCGCCGGGCGGCACCTGGTCGTACAACAATTGCGACTACATCGTGCTGGGCGCGCTGCTCGAGGCGGTGACCGGCACGTCGTGGGCGACGCTGTTCCGCGAGCGCATCGCCGCGCCGCTCAAGATGGAGGAGGTCGGCGTCTATCCCGGCGAACGCTTCACCCGCATCGGTCTGATCGATGGCAAGACCGAGCCCGCGATCGACCTCGCCAGCTTCGGTGCCGCCGGAGGTCTCTACGGGCCGGTCGACCAGCTACTGCTGTTCGATTTCGCGCTGATGGACGGCAAGCTGCTGGGGCCCGAGGCGTTGGCCGAGCTGTGGCGCGGCGACCCCGCCCTGGGCTTCATGGCGCTTGGCCAATGGTCGTTCGAGGTGCCGATCGCGGGGTGCAAGGGCCCGGTGCGGATCGTCGAGCGGCGCGGCGCCATCGGCGCGGTAGAGGTGCGCAACTTCATCATCCCCGGCTATCACGCCGCCATCGTCGCCTTTTCGGACAGCGCGCCGTTCGATTTCGGGGAAGTCTGGCAGGGCAAGGGGTTCAGCCACGACCTCATCAGTGCCGCCATCTGCGGCAAGAAGGGAATTTCATGAGCGACGCCCTGCGCCTGGGGGTCAATATCGACCATGTCGCGACGGTGCGGAACGCGCGGGGCGGGGATTATCCCGATCCGGTGCGGGCGGCCCTGCTGGCGGTCGAGGCCGGCGCCGACGGGATCACCGCGCACCTGCGCGAGGACCGGCGGCACATCACCGACGACGATATCGCGCGGCTGAGCGAGGGGCTGACGGTGCCGCTGAACCTGGAAATGGCGGCGACCGAGGAAATGCTGGCGATCGCGCTTCGGCACCGCCCGCACGCCGCCTGCATCGTGCCCGAAAAGCGCGAGGAGCGGACCACCGAGGGCGGGCTCGACGTGGCCCGGTTCCGCGACCGGCTGGCGCCGATGGTGGCCGAGCTGCGCGATGCGGGCATCCGCGTGTCGCTGTTCATCGAGCCGGACGAGGCGCAGGTCGCCGCGGCGGTGGCGCTGGGCGCGCCGGTGGTGGAATTCCACACCGGCCATTACGCCCACCTCGACGGCGCGGCACGCAGCGTCGAGCTGAAGCGGATCGCCGACGCGGCGGCGCTGGCGGCGAAGAACGGGATCGAGCCGCACGCCGGCCACGGCCTGACCTACGACAACGTCATTCCGATCGCCGCCATCCCGCAGGTGCGCGAACTGAACATCGGCCATTTCCTGATCGGCGAGGCGATTTTCGAGGGGCTGGGCGCGAGCGTGAAACGCATGCGCGCGCTGATGGAGCAGGCTCGTTGATCGTCGGCCTGGGCTCCGACCTGTGCAACATCGAGCGGATCGCGGCCTCGCTGGAGCGGTTCGGCGAGAAGTTCGAGGCGCGCGTGTTCACCGACGTCGAGCGCGCCAAGGCCGCGCGGCGGCCGTTCACCCGGGCGGGCACCTACGCCAAGCGCTTCGCCGCCAAGGAAGCCTTTTCGAAGGCGGTCGGCACCGGTTTCAAGCGCGGCGTGTTCATGAAGGACATCGGCGTCGTCAACGCGCCGTCGGGCGCACCGACGCTGGCGCTGAC
>CAZKCD010000152.1:0-4338 GCA_964551235.1 uncultured Sphingomonas sp. | reverse complement strand
TTCGCCGATTCGATATCCTCGTCGCAAATGACGATGCCGATCGAGGCGCCGACGAACACGCGGTCGCCGTTGATCTGCACGGGTTCGGCAATGGTCCGGATCAGCCGGGCGGCCAGCGCGTCGGTCGCGGCACGGCTGGCACCGGCCTGCAGGATCAGGAATTCGTCACCGCCATAGCGGACCACGTCGTCGGTCGGACGGCAAACGGCGAGGATCCTCTGCGCGATCACCTTGATCAGCGCGTCACCCGCAAGGTGACCGAGGTTGTCATTGACCGCCTTGAAGCGATCGAGGTCGATGCAGAGCATCGCGAACGGTGTCCCCCAACCGCGCGCGTTCGCCGCCATCGCCTCGAACGCCTCGTCCAGCTTGGCCCGGTTGGGAAGGCCCGTAAGGCTGTCGTGGAAGGCGAGGTGCGAAGCGCGCGCCTCGCTCGCGACCAGGCTATCGGTGAGGCGGCGCGCCCGCAGCGACACGCCGATGACCGCCCCGCCGATCAGCAAGGTGAACACGATGACTACCGGCAGGCTCTGTTCCAGCAGATTGCGTCCGGGGGCGCGCGGTTGCCACTCGAGCTGGCCGACATGCTGCCGCTCCGGGTTGGTCAGGATCATGCGCTCGCTGCCGTCGGCCGGCGCCTGGTCGTTGGCGACGAACCGAAGGTCGCGGAAGAGGAAGCGTTCGCCCAACGCCTCGACCGTCTTGGGGGTCAGTTCGCGACCGGCGATGACCACCGCCGAACGGTCGGTTAGTGGCCTGGCCCGCCGATCGGGCTGGACGAGCGAGGCGACGAGCAGGAAGCTGCGGTCCCCGACACGAAACGTGCCGGTCGCGGTAATCGGATCCAACCGGTAATCGCTGCCCTGGACGGCCGGAATGGGTGGGCGCCGGGCCTCGCCTTCGCGGATGTCGGCGAGCAACGGCGCGATCGCGCCTTCCAGCTGGCGCAGGGAATCGCGGTCGATCGGACGTTGGGCGCGATCATAGATGATGCGGTTGTTGCGGTCCGCGACCATTGCCACGTCCAGCCCCTGGGCCTTGATCAGATAATTGCCGATGAGATTATCCGCCCACTTCGGGTCGAAGCGGTTGTCGAGGTTGACGATCGCTTCGTCCCAATAGGTTTGCGGGAGGATCTTGTCGCGGACCTCCTCGCCCCAGTTGCGGTAGACGCGGTCGACCATCTTGGCCGAGCCTCGGCGGGCTCCGGAGTCGACGTCCCAGGCAAAATAGCCCAGCGTCAGTCCCATCATCGCGATGCACGCGGCGACTAGCAGGCTCGCGCCCCATGTCAGCAAGGCCGATGGCTTGGTCGGCTGGACGTTCACGATTCCCCGATTCCCCGCGCCGGCCCTTGCCCGCGAAGGGGCGCCTATAACCGATTTCGATTAATAAATCGCCATTACGGTTGGCGCAGCGCCCACCACTTGAACGCGATCGTCGCCGCCAGGACGATGGTGCTTGCCGCCAGCGCGGCGGCGGGCACGCGCCCCGCCGCGCGGGCGTAGCTCATCGTCACGCCGATCTTGACCGCCATGTTGGCGATGATCGTCCCGCCGATGGCGATCGCCGCCAACGCGGGCGCGATCGCGTCGGGTGGAAGGCCGCCGGCGGTAACGATCGAGGCGTCGACATCCATGGTGCCCATGAGGAACAGCAGCAGCGCAATGCCTTCCTGGCCGAACTGGCCTTCCGCCCAGCGCGCGACGACCGCCGCCACGGCAATGAACAGCACGAAACCGAGCGCCGGTAGCAGCGCGATGGGATTGCCCGGCGGCACCGCCCCCTTCCCTGCCGGGGCCTTACGGTAGAGCCACCAGCCGAGTCCCCAGGCCACGATCAGCGCCGGCGCGACCACCATCGCGAAATCGGTGAGGATGCGCGGCGCCAAGATGGCGACGAGCACGATCACGCGCAGGTACATGACCGCGCTGGCGAGCGCGATTCCCGCCGGCTCCGCCCCGCCCGCGTCGCTCGTGCCAAGCCGCTGGGCGAGCGACTGGGTGACGGCGGTCGAACTGTAGGCGCCGCCGATCAGCGCGGTCGCGACGGTCCCGTGACGCGCCCCGAACAGGCGGTTGGCGATGTAACCGGCGAACGAGAAGCCGGTGACGAGGATCACCACCCACCACAGCTTCGCCGGGTTCCACGCCCCATACGGCCCCATTGGCCGGTCGGGCAGGAAGGGCAGCACCGCCAGCGCGATTACCGCGAACCGTGCCAGCGCCTTGACGTCGCGCTCGTCGAGCCGCTCGACGAAGCCGTGCAGATCCTCGCGCATGGCGAGGATGAGGACGATCATCGCCGCCGACGCCAGCGCCAGCCCGATCGTCCCCGTTCCCGCCAGGAACGCCGCGGCGATCGTCGCCACCGCCGCGATCGGGCTGGTCGCATCGCCCTTCGAGCGTAGCCGCGGCGCGTAGGCGATCGCCAGATAGCCGAGCAGGCCGGCGACCATCGCCACGGCCGCCCACGGATTCGTCAGCGACAGCAGCCCGGCTAGGCCCGATCCCAGGCCCATTAACGTGAAGGTGCGCACGCCCGCGACGCGTGTTCCCTCCTGCTGGTCGCGCAGCTTGAAGCCCCGCTCCAGCCCGACCAGCGCGCCGATCGCCAGTCCCGCCCCGACCCCCAGCGCCTGTTGCGCCCAAGGCTCGAGGCCCGCGATCATGCGTGCAGCCGCTCCGCGTGCCAGCGGACGTGGTCGGCCATGAAGGTCGAGATGAAATAATAGCTGTGGTCGTAGCCCTCGCGCCGGTTCAGCGTCAGCGGGATGCCCGCCGCCGCGCAGGCCGCCTCCAGGCGTTCGGGCTGCAGTTCCTTGTCGAGGAAGGGATCGGCGGTGCCGATATCCACAAGCAGCTCGTCGAGCCGGCCGCCCGCTGCGATCGCCGCGCAGCTATCGTGGCGGATCCAGGCGTCGGAGCGCTCGCCGAGATAATGCTTGAGCGCCTTCTTGCCCCACGGAACCTCGCCCGGCGCGACGATCGGCGCGAAGGCGCTGACCGACCGGAAACGTCCCGGATGACCGAGCGCGAGGGTCAGCGCGCCGTGCCCGCCCATCGAGTGACCGGTGATGCCCTGCCGCGCCATGTCCGCCGGGAATTGCGCGCCGACCAGCGCCGGCAGTTCGTCGGCGACGTAGCTCCACATGTTGAAGTGCGTCGACCATGGCGCCTGCGTGGCGTCGAGGTAGAAGCCCGCGCCCTGCCCGAAGTCCCACAGGCCTTCGGGATCGTCCGGCACGTCGGGACCGCGTGGGCTGGTATCGGGAGCGACGAAGATGATTCCCGCCTCGGCGCAGGCCGCGCGATACTCGCCCTTTTCGGTCACGTTGGCGTGGGTGCAGGTCAGCCCCGACAGGTACCACAGCACCGGAAGCCGGGCGCCTTGCGCATGGTCGGGCACGAACACGCTGAACACCATGTCGGTCTTCGTCGCATCCGACGCATGCTTGTAGACGCCTTGCGTTCCGCCGTGGCTGCGGACCTCGCTGAGCGTTTCCATCACGCCGTTCGCGGCAACATGTTCAGCGCGCACAGCTTGTTGCCGTCGGGATCGCGCAGGTAGGCGAGGTAAAGGCGCAGCCCGAAGCCCTCGCGGACGCCGGGCGGATCCTCGATGGCGGTGCCGCCATTGGCCGCGCCGGCCTCGTGCCACTGGTCGGCCTGTTCGGGCGTCATCGCGAAGCCGATGGTCATGCCGTTGCCGCAGCTCGCGTCATGCCCGTCGATGGGCTTGGTGACGAGGAAGGTCGCGCCGTTGTGCCGGTAGATCAGCCGCCCCTTGGGGTCCATGATCCCTTCCGGCCCGCCGAACGCCGCGAACGTAGCGTCGTAGAATTTCTTCGAGCGATCGAGGTCGTTCGACCCGACCATCACGTGACTGAACATGCATTTTCCTCCTAATAGACCACGACGCTGCGGATGCTCTCGCCCGCGTGCATCAGGTCGAAGCCCTTGTTGATCTCGTCGAGCGTCAGGACGTGGGTGATCATCGGGTCGATCGCGATCTTGCCGTCCATGTACATGTCGACGATGCCCGGAACGCCGCTGCGGCCCTTCACCCCGCCGAACGCGGTGCCGCGCCAGTTGCGGCCGGTGACCAGCTGGAACGGTCGGGTGGCAATTTCCTTGCCCGCCTCGGCCACGCCGATGATGACGCTGGTGCCCCAGCCGCGGTGACAGCATTCCAGCGCGGTGCGCATCACCTCGGTATTGCCGGTCGCGTCGAAGCTGTAGTCCGCGCCGCCGTCCGTAATCTCAACGATCTTGGCGACGATGTCCTCGCGGCTCATGCCCTTGGTGTTGAGGAAGTCGGTCATGCCGAACTGGCGGC
>CAZKCD010000151.1:0-4556 GCA_964551235.1 uncultured Sphingomonas sp. | reverse complement strand
GGCCCGTCGGTCCAGCAGGCGATCGAGGAGGCCATCCGGCGGATGACCGGCGAGGACGTCCGCCTCCACTGCGCGGGCCGCACCGACGCCGGCGTCCACGGCCTCGCCATGACCGCGCACGTCGATATCGAGCGTCCGATGACGGGCTTCCGGCTGCGCGAGGCGATCAACGCGCTCGTCCGCCCCGCTCCCGTCGCGATCCTCCACGCGGAGGAAGCCGACGACGACTTTCACGCGCGTTTCTCGTGCGTTGGCCGTCGTTACCTCTACCGGATTCTCAACCGCCGCGCGCCGCCCGCGCTCGACAAGGGCCGCGTTTGGCACCTCGGCAAGCCGATCGATGTCGACGCGATGGCACAGGGCGCCGCGCACCTCGTCGGCCACCACGACTTCACCACCTTCCGCTCGGTCCATTGCCAGTCGGACAGCCCGCTCAAGACCCTCGACTGCCTCACCGTCGAGCGCGTCGGCGACGAAATCCACCTCCGCGCCGCGGCACGCAGCTTTCTTCACCACCAGGTGCGCTCGATGACCGGCTGCCTCGCCCTCGTCGGCCGTGGCCGCTGGCGCCCCGACGACATCGCCACCGCGCTAGCCGCCAAAGACCGCAACGCGCTGGGCCTCAACGCCCCGCCCCACGGCCTCTACTTCGTCGAAGCGGTCTACCCCTAGACCAGTACTTCCCGTGCCCCGGGCTGGCTCAGGAACGCTTGCGGACTGGCCGAAAGCCCGTATGCCCCGGCGCAAAAGATCGCGATGACGTCCCCGACCTCGGTGCACGGCAGCATCACCTCGTCGCCGAGCAGGTCGAGCGGCGTGCATAAACAACCGGTTACGGTCACTTCTTCCGTCGCTTCCTCATCGAAGCGCGTGGCGTTGGCGATCGGGTAATTGCGCCGCAGCAGCTGCCCGAAATTGCCCGTTGCGGCCAGCATGTGCTGCAACCCGCCATCGGTGACGAGGAAGGTTTTGCCGTTGCTTTCCTTCCGGTCGATCACGCGGGTGAGATAAATCCCCGCCTCCCCGACCAGCCAGCGTCCCAGTTCGATCGCGTAATGCGTGTCCGCCAGCACGTCCGGCGCGTCGCGCAACGTCGCGCACAGCGCCTGCCCAACCGCCTCCACGTCCAGCGGCGTGTCGCCCGGCGCGTAGGGGATGCCAAACCCGCCACCCAGGTTGACGTGGGGCATCGGCAGGCCGCTGTCGCGCGCGATGTCGGCCGCCAGCGCGACGATCGCCGCGTGCATCGCGATGATCGCTTCGGCGCGCAGCACCTGGCTCCCGGCGTAGACGTGCAGCCCGCGCCACTCCGCCCCGGCCGCGACGATGGCCTTCGCCAGCGCCGGCACGCGCGCCGCATCCACTCCGAACGGGCTGGCGTGCCCGCCCATCTTCATGCCCGCGCCTTTCAGGCCGAAGGGCGGATTGACCCGGATCGCCAGCCGCGGCGTCCTCCCCAGCCGCGCCGCGACCGCCAGCGCGCGCGCAGCTTCGCCTTCGCTCTCGAGGTTGATCGTCACCCCGCGCGCGATCGCCTGCTCCAGTTCGGCGTCGCGCTTGCCCGGTCCGGCGAAGCTCACCGGCACGCACAGCCCGCCCGCCGCCTCCAGCGTCGCCAGCTCGCCCCCGCTTGCCAGGTCGAACCCGTCGACATGAGTGATAAGCCATCGCAGCAATGGTGGATAAGGATTTGCCTTCACGGCATAATGCAGCGCCACATTGTCCGGCATCGCCGCCCGGAACCGCGCCACCTGCTGCCCGATCATTTGCCGGTCGTAGACGAACAAGGGCGTGCTTTCCTGGGCCAGCTCCACCGCGCTCCAGATGGTGCTCGCAGGGTGACCGGTCGGGATCGGACCCATCGCCTTCATACCAGTTCCCCCGCCAGTGCCACCCTGTCCAGCTTTCCCGTCGCCCCCACCGGCAAGCGTTCCATCCACCGGATCACCTTGGGCCGCATATAGGCCGGCGCCTGCGTCGCGAACCAGGCCAGCAGCCGGGCTTCCGCATCATCCCCCTCGGCCACCGCGACCAGCGCCACCGCCTGCCCCAGCGCATCGTCCTTGATCCCGAACGCCGCCACCTCGCGCACCGCACCGCTCGCCAGCGCCAGTTCCTCGACCTCGGTCGGCGACAGGCGGTTGCCGCTGACCTTGATCATCGCGTCGTCGCGCCCCTTGAACCGGATCAGCCCGTCCTGGCCCTTCACCACCGTGTCGCCAGACCAGACCGCACCATCGCGAAAACGCTTGGCGGTCCTCACCGGGTCGTTCCAATAGCCCTGGGCGACGAGTGGCCCGGAATGCACAAGCTGCCCCTCCTCGCCCGGCGCCGCCTCGCTCCCGTCCGGCCGACGCACGACGATCTCGGCGAAGGGGATGGCGGTGCCGACGCTGTCGGGATGTGCATCGACCAATGCGGGATCGAGGCTCAGCGAGCGGAACGCCTCGGTCAGCCCGTACATCAGGTGCAGTCGTGCCTCAGGAAACAGTGCCCTGAGGCGACGCACGACCGGTTCGGGTAGATGCCCGCCGCTGTTTGTCAGAGTCCGCAGGCTCGCCCCTTCCCCACCGGACCAGTCGAGCACGACCAGCTGCTGCCAAAACGGCGGCACGCCAGCGAGGACGGTGACGTCATGACGCCGGACCGCTTTGCGCACATCACCGGGCAGGAGATAGTCGAAGCCGATCGCGCACCCACCGGCCGCCCAGGTCGACAGCAGCTGGTTCTGTCCATAATCGAAGGCGAGCGGCAGCACCGCCAGCGTCCGGTCGCGCGCCGACAGCCCGAGGTAATGCGCCACGCTCACCGCGCCCAGCCACAGGTTTGCATGGCTAAGCATCACGCCCTTGGGCCGGCCCGTGCTCCCCGACGTGTAGAGGAGCGCCGCCAACGCTTCGGGATCATTCGACGATGGCGGCAGCGGGTTCCCGCCCGGCACCCAATCTTCATTCGTCAAAGGGACAGCCTGGCCCAAATCATCCGCTTCAAGGCTCGCCAGCCGCGCCTTGTTGGCGATCAGCAGCTTCGCCCCACTATCGGCCAGGATATGCGCCGCCTGCGCCCGTTTCAGCACCGGATTGATCGGGACATGGACCAGCCCCGCTCGTGCCGCTGCCAGCGGCAACAGGCAGGCCGCGGTCGTCTTTGCCATCCACGAGGCAACCCGGTCGCCGGGTACCAGTCCCCGCGCGGCAAGGTCGCCCGCCATTCGGCCGACCCTCTCGTCGAGCATCTTATAGGTCAGCGTCTCACCGCCCGCGACGAGCGCCCGCGCATCGCCTGCCCCGCGGATCGCGAGATGGTCGAGGGGAAAGGGCGTCGGATCGGGGGCGCTCACCATGCCTCTACGCCTACGCGCGCGCTTGCCAGTCCGGCAAGCCTCGCCTAGGGGCGCTGCGGTGCAACAGGGAAAGACCCGCCGCGTGGCGCGTGACAATCAGGACAGTGTGGAAACCCGGCTTCGCAGCCTGCTCGCGACGACGCTCGGCCTGTCCGCCAAGACCGTGAAGACGTTCGACGCCGAGACCGAATTGTTCGGCGCGCTGCCCGAATTCGACAGCATGGCCGTCGCCACGCTGCTGACGGGGATCGAAGAGGAATATGACGTCCTCATCGAGGACGACGACGTCGAGGCCGAGGATTTCCAGACCTTTGGCGCGCTCAACGCGTTCGTCGAGCGCCTCGCCGCCCGCGCCTGATCACTCGGCCGCTTCGAGCGCCTTGAATTCCTGTTCCGCGAGGAACCGTTCGGCGTCGAGCGCGGCCATGCAGCCGGTGCCGGCCGCGGTCACCGCCTGACGATAGATCTTGTCCATGACGTCGCCGCAGGCGAACACGCCGGGAATCGAGGTGCGCGTCGACCCCGTCTCCACCTTCAGATAGCCGTCCTCGTCCAGCTCGAGCTTGCCGGCGAACAATTCGGTCGCCGGCTTGTGGCCGATCGCGACGAATGCGCCATCGACGTCGAGGCGCGAAATCTCGCCCGTCTTCACGTTCCGGATGTCGAGGCCGACGAGGGTCTCGGGCATCCCGCCGCCGACGAACTCGGCGACTTCGCTGTTCCACATAATCTTGATGTTCGGGTGGGCGAACAGCCGATCCTGCAGGATCTTCTCAGCGCGCAAGGTGTCGCGGCGGTGGATCAGCGTGACGTCATGGCTGTGGTTGGTGAGGTAGAGCGCTTCCTCGACCGCGGTGTTGCCGCCGCCGATCACCGCCACCTTCTTGCCGCGGTAGAAGAAGCCGTCGCAAGTGGCGCAGGCGCTCGCGCCCTTGCCCTTCATATGCTCCTCGCTCGGGAGCCCCAGCCACTTGGCCTGCGCGCCCGTCGCGATCACCAACGTATCGGCATGATATTCGCCGCTGTCGCCCTTCAGGACGAACGGCCGCGACGAGAAATCGACCTCGTTGATGTGGTCCCAGACCATCTTGGTGCCGACATGCTCGGCCTGCGCCTGCATTTCTTCCATCAGCCACGGGCCCTGGATGACGTCGCGGAAACCAGGATAGTTTTCGACGTCGGTGGTGGTCGTCAGCTGCCCGCCCGGCTGGAT
>CAZKCD010000150.1:0-4568 GCA_964551235.1 uncultured Sphingomonas sp. | reverse complement strand
AGTTAGTCTTACAGCACCGCCACGCAGCCCCGAACCCGATTTGATGGTCATCAAAGCGCGCGTGCGTATTCGCTTGCAGAATGCGAGCATGAACAGTCATCTAGACAGGGTACGAGAAGCTAGTCCCGGACTTTCCGGAACAACTTGTACGATGCCGCACGACCATGAGGTCGACTTGGCGCTGTCCAGCGACCTCGAGGCGCTTGCCGACCTTCTTCCCTCCTTGCCGCCGGGGTCGGATCTTCGACGGCTGACCGAGCGCCTGCACGCCGCGTCCGAACGCTGGAGCCGGACCTACGCAGTGAGCTGCGGCCAAGTTCCTCTCCATGTCCACGATTACAACCTGCTCGACGCGCTGCATGCGGCTGATGTCGCGGACGCCATCTGGGAATATTGGCGCCATCCCAATCCCCAGGCGGCGGATTGCCTCGGCTACATGCTGCGATCGTTATTCGACGGACGGCGCCGGGCGATCATGATCGAGCGGCTGGCGCTCGGCTGCTCGCAATGTCAGTCGTCGGCGATCGACTGAAGCGCGTCGCGGTTGAGGAGCGTGATCGTCCGTCCGCCGCGGTCCCCGTCGATCAGTTTCTGCGCCTTCAACTCGGTGAACTGGCGGCTCACCGTCTCGATGGTCAGGCCGAGATAGTCGGCGATATCGCTACGGCTCATGCGCAGGTCGATCCGGTCGGCGTCGTCGGTCGGCGGAAGATCGAGCAGGAAGCCCGCAATGCGCGCCTTGGCCCCCTTGCGCGCCAGCGTCAGCTGGCGGTCGCGCGCCTCGTTAAGGCTGCGCATGATCCGTTCGAGCAAGGCGCGCTCGAGCTTCGGCCGGTCGCCGAGCACGCGTTCAAAGGCGGGACGGGGGTAGAGGCACAGGTCGGTGTCGCTGAGCGCGACGGCCGTCAGGTCGTTCGAGTCGTGGAACGGCTGGCCGACGAAATCGCCGGCGAAGAGAAGGCCCACCGCCTGTTCGCGCCCGTCGGCGGTGGTCTTGAGGAGCTTGAGCGCGCCCGTGACGACATTGGCGCACAGCGCGTTATCGTCGCCCGCCCAACTTACCACGGCGCCTTTCGGGACGATCCGGCGCCGGCCGATGTCGCTGAGCGCGCCAAGTTCGGAGTCGCTGAGCGAGGCGCACAGCGAATGGTCGCGCACCAGGCATTCCTTGCAGCGTTGGGGTAGATCGTCGGCCATGGCTTCCCATGCCACATGTTGCAGCGCAATGTCAGCCTCCAGCATCGTCATCGTCCCCGCGTTCCTTGCCGAGCGTGCAAACGTGACATCCGAGCGGCATCGCCGGCGCCGTGTTACCGGGCCTCTTCTGCCCGCCGTCCCGGGTGCACAGCCATTGCGCGTCCCGCCCCTCCACCGTCACGAGGAGTGGGGAGAGGGCGAGGCCGAGCGCCCCGATCAGCAGGGCGTCGATGCGAAGGTCAGACGGCACTGGAAAATGTCCGTCGTGACGCCTGGCGCCACGGATCGAAGATGGCGGCGATCGAGCGCGCATAGGGTGCGGCTTCCGGACGCAGCGTCAGCCACCCGTCGGCCAATCTCGCGAGCCCCCGGTCGAGAAAGGGCGCGAGGCGATCCCGCACGCCGGGCTGGTCCACAATCGCGCTGATGTCCGCCGCCCCGTTCGAGAGCATTCGCTCGATGAGGAAGGCGCGGCGGCGTTCGGCGCGCGGCGTGGCGATCCCGCGCGCTCCCGCCAGCTCGCCGGCGGCCACCCGCATCCCGTAGCGCCCGCTGTTGTGCTCGTTTTGGACGAGCGCGCCTGCAAAGCGACTGATGGCGGAGGCGCCAAGGCCGATCATCGTGTCGCACGGGTCGTCGGTGAAGCCTTGGAAGTTGCGCCGGACCTGCTCGGCCGACGCGGCGACGGCGAGCGGGTCGCCGGGCCGCGCGAAATGGTCGAATCCGATCGCGGTCCAACCGAGGTCCCGCAGCCGCGCGCTCGCCATCTCCGCCATGGCGAAGCGCTGGCGTGCGTCGGGCAGGGCGGAGGCGTCGATGCGGCGCTGGCGGGGGATCATGGCCGGCACGTGGGCGTAGCCGAAGACGGCGAGGCGGTCGGCGCCGCAGGCGACTCCCTGGTCGATGCTGTCCGCCAGCTCGGCGTCGCCCTGTCCGGGCAGGCCGTACATCAGGTCCATATTGAGGCTGGCGACGCCGGCATGGCGAAGCATCGCCACTGCGCGGTCGATGACGTCTCGCGGTTGGACCCGACCAATGGCGGCCTGGATCGCCGGGTCGAAGGTCTGGACGCCAAGGCTGGCCCGGGCAAAGCCGGCGGCACTGATGGCGTCGGCAAACGCCGGTTCGAACCCGCGCGGATCGATTTCGATCGACCAGACCGAGTCGGGGTCAATCGAGAAGGCCCCCCGTAACGCGCCGACGAGGTCGGCGAACTGGGTCGCTCTGATCGCATTGGGACTTCCGCCGCCGAACGACACGCGGGCCACCTTGCCCCGTCCGCCGAGCAGATGCGCCACCGTCGCCATCTCCGCGTGCAGGCGATCGAGATAGACCTGCAGGCGCTGCGCGCGATTGGCGCGGCCGGTGTTGCAGCCGCAATACCAGCAGATGTCGTGGCAATAGGGGATGTGCACGTAGAGCGAGATCGGCTCGTCGGCACCGACCCGCTCCAGCGCCGCGCGCTGCTGCGCCTCGCCGACGGCGTCATGGAATTCCGCCGCGGTCGGATAGGAGGTGTAGCGCGGCACGGGCGTAGCGAGCAGGTCGGGATAGTAGGTCCACATGCGCATGCTCTCGCGCGCACGGGCGCGCCGCGCGTTGATCGCGATCAAATCCGGATTTGAGTCGCGACAAGGACGGAACACACGACCCGCGGCATCCCGGCACCATCATTGATGGAGACGAACCGATGTCGAAGACTGCTTGGCTCGCGGCCGTTGCCGCCGCCACCCTACTGCCAGCCGCCGCACAGGCGCAGGACACCACCGGCCTCAGCGCGGGCGACAAGCTGTTCCGCGTGCGCGCCGTCCTCGTCACCCCGCAGGAGCGGTCGAGCGACGTCCTTCCCGCCTTTCCGGGCGAGGAAGTGAAGATCACCGATTCGGTGATGCCCGAGATCGACTTCACCTACATGGTGACGAACAATATCGGGCTCGAGCTGATCGCGGCGACGACCAAGCACAAGGCGAAGGGCAAGACCGGAACGACGGGATCATTGGGGACGTTGGCCTCGACGTGGGTCCTGCCGCCGACGCTGACCGTGAACTACCACTTCAACGCCAAGGGGAAGGTGCGGCCCTATGTCGGGGCGGGTCTCAACTACACGATCTTTTATTCGGAAGACGCCTCGGGGGCGCTCGAGGACGCGGTCGGGCCGACCAAGGTCCACTTGTCGGACAGCTTCGGGCCGGCGCTCCAGGCGGGCGTCGACATCGACGTCAGCCCGCGGATGTTCGCGAACCTCGACGCCAAGTGGATCGACATGGACACGACCGCGCGCCTCGATACGACGGCGATCGGTGCCCAAAAGGTGCGCGTGCACCTCGATCCGCTCGTGCTCGGCGTGGGCGTGGGTTGGCGGCTCTAGGTCGGTCGCCTGGAGTGCCGGCGAGGTCGGCGGGAAACCGCCGGCCCCTTTTCATTTGGCGGAGGGATCGTCCTCGTCGTCGATGAGGATGCGCATCGACGCGCCGTCGAGGTCGTCGAACTGGCCGCTGCGAACCGACCAGAAGAAGGCGCCGAGCCCGAGCAGCCCGAGGCCGAGCGCGATGGGCAGGAGGAAGCCGACGCCGGTCATCGCGCGGCCCGGTGCAGGCGCAGCGCGTTGGCGACGACGAGGATCGAACTGCCCGACATGGCCAGCGCGGCGACCAGGGGGGTCACCAGCCCGGCAAGGGCGAGCGGCACCGCGAGGATATTGTAGCCGATCGCCAGCGCGAAATTCTGCTTCACGACGGCCATCGCCCGGCGCGACGCGCGGACCGCGCGCGGCACGGCATCGAGGCTGTCGCCGAAGAAGACGAGGTCGGCCGCCATCTGGCCGACGTCCGACGCCGCCGCCGGGGCCATGGCGACATCGGCGGCCTTGAGGGCGGGTCCGTCGTTGAGGCCGTCCCCGACCATCAGCACGCGGTGGCCGGCGGCCTGCTCTTCCTGCACCAGCGCATTCTTGCCGGCGGGGGTGACGCGGGCCTGGCCGGGGATACCCATGCGCGCGGCAATGTCGTCGACCACCGCCGGATCGTCGCCGCTGACCAGTCGCGGCGCGACCCCGAGCGCGGTGAGCTCGACCATCGCCGCGCGCGCGTCCGGGCGGAGCGCATCGGCAAAGTGGATGAGGCGCGCCTCGCCGCCTTCCGGCCCGAAGGCCGCGACGGTCGTTCCGCCGGCGCGCGGCACGCCGACCCAGTCGGGACGACCGAAACGCCAGCGCGTGCCGTCGAATTCGCCTTCGACTCCCATCCCGGCCTCCTCCGCGATTTCGACGCCGTCCGCGCTGTCGACGCGATCGAGCGCGCACGTGACCGCGCGGGCGAGCGGGTGGCGACTGGCACGGGCCAGCGCGGCGAGGATCGACCGCTCGTGCGGCT
>CAZKCD010000149.1:0-4572 GCA_964551235.1 uncultured Sphingomonas sp. | reverse complement strand
TGGCCTTGAAGTCGGCGGGAAGCGCGAAGGCCGGGGCGGCGGTGGTGGCGACAAGGGCGGCTAGCAGCGAAAGACGGGACATACACTCTCCTGTTTCGCCGCTTGTGTATTATGCGTTTAATACAGTGTCAATCGCCGCTCTCGCCAGCAACCTCATGTTCGGCTACGTGAACGATGACGGTTCGATAGCGGGAGCGCGGCATGCGCGATCATGAGCTTCGACAGCGCGCGGTCAGCGAGATGCACCTTCGCCGGTGGCCGCCGGTGCGCGTCCCGAGCCACATCGTCCAGTGGGTTGTGGTCGTCCCGGCCTCAGAGCGCGAGGACGCGCGCGCCAAGATTGAGGCGCGGGCCTCGACGGACGTCGCGGGGTCGCCGTCGCACCGCGAGGGATCGCTCGGCAAGGGCGTCCGCTTCTCCTGGGAACGGCATAGTGAGGGCAGCAGCCTGACCCTGTTCGTCGACTCTGGCGACGGCGAGGACTTCCTCGACCCGCGCAGTCACAAGGGGCTGGCCGACGCGCTGGACTGGGCACAGGCGATGCCCGGCGCCATCGTGCGCAGCACGCGCCTGTGGGTGGTCGCGGACGACGCGGCGGCGCAGCGGCTGGTCGAGCAATTGCCGATCGTCGTCGAAGAGCTGGTCTCGTGCCGGCTGGGCGAACATGTGCGCATGTGGTCCGACTTCCGGCTGAAAGGCGACGGGTTCGGACACACGGTGGTGGCGGCAAACGGGGCCACCGCCAGCGACCTCACCCGCCAGGTGCAGCGGCTGCAGGAACTGGGCAATTACCGCAACCGCGCGCTGCTGGGCCTGCCGGTGGCGCAGGAATGCTGGCCCAAGCTGGATGCCGCCGAGGCCAAGCTGCGCGCGCTGGCCGATCGCGTCGCGACCACCGACGAGCGCGACGACATGCTGCTCGACGCGCTGTCGGACCTGTCGCTCGAGCTGGCGGCGGTATCGACCGAAATCTCGTTCCGGATGGATGCGACCAAGGCCTATGCGCAGCTGGTCCGCGAACGACTGGAGCAGTTGCACGATGTGCCCGTACCCGGGTTCGCGTCGCTGACCGATTTCACGCAGCGGCGCTTTCTGCCGGCGATGAACACCTGCGGCGCGACCACCGACCGGGTGAAGGAATTGTCGCTGCGGGTGGCGCAATTGTCGTCACTCCTTCGCGCGCGGATCGAGACGAGGATCGAGAACCAGAACAGTGCGATGCTGCAGTCGATGGAGCGCAGCAGCGCCATGCAATTGCGGCTGCAACAGCTGGTCGAAGGCCTGTCGGTGGTGGCGTTGAGCTACTATCTCATCGGTCTGCTCGCCTACCTGCTGAAGGGCGTTCCGGACGACCTGCTCGGGCTCAAGGACGAATATGTCGTCGGCTATGCGGTGCTGCCCGTCGTGTTGATCATCTGGGGGATTACTCAAGTGCTGAAAAAGCGACTTCTGGGCTGAGTTCTTTGCCGCTTGTCCTGACGGGCGCTTTTGTCCACATTGCTTGACGGATGGCGCGCTTCCCTTTCTCCGCGATCGTCGGCCAGGACGAGATGAAGCTGGCGCTGCTGATCGCGGCGGTCGAGCCGGCCATCGGCGGAGTGATGGTTTTCGGCGATCGCGGCACGGGCAAGTCCACCGCGGCGCGGGCGCTCGCTGCCCTCCTTCCCCCGATCCCGGTCGCCAAGGATTGCCGCTACGGCTGCAAGCCCGAGGACGCGGGGTCGTGTCCCGATCCGTGCGGCGGCGGCAAGGCGAGCAAGCAGGCGGTACCGTTCGTCGACCTGCCGCTTGGCGCGACCGAAGACCGCGTGATCGGCGCGCTCGACCTCGAACGGGCGCTTCGCGCGGGCGAGAAGGCGTTCGAGCCGGGCCTGCTGGCCAAGGCGCATCGTGGTTTTCTTTACGTCGACGAGATCAACCTGCTCGAGGACCATCTCGTCGACCTGCTGCTCGACGTCGCGGCGTCGGGCGAGAATGTGGTCGAACGCGAGGGCCTGTCGGTCCGGCATCGCGCGCGCTTCGTGCTGATCGGAAGCGGCAATCCCGAAGAGGGCGAATTGCGGCCGCAATTGCTCGACCGCTTCGGCCTGTCGGTCGAAGTGCGCACGCCCCAAGTGATTGAGGATCGCGTCGCGATCATGAAACGCTGCGCGGCGCACGAACGCGATCCCGAAGCGTTTGCGGCGGAGTGGGCCGATGAGGAGGACAAAGTTCTCCGGCAGGTGGCCCGCGGGCAGAAGAAGCTCGCAACGATCGAGACGCCGGATGCCGTAATGGCGGATGCGGCGGCGCTGTGCCAGGCGGTGAAGGCCGACGGTCTTCGCGGTGAATTGACACTGATGCGCGCCGCGCGGGCCTTGGCGGCGTTGAAGGGCGCAAAAGCTGTGAAGCGCGAGCATCTGCTGGCGGTCGCGCCCATGGCGCTTCGCCACCGGTTGCGCCGGGACGTGCTGGACGAAACGGGATCGACGACCCGCATCGAGCGCGCGATTTCCGAGCTGTTCGGATGAGCGCCGCCGGCGGGGTCGACGGACACGCCGACGCCCGGCTGGCGCTGACGTTACTAACGCTGGCGCCCGAGCGCTTTGGCGGAATTTGCCTTCGCGGTGGAGGTCCGGCACGGGACGCCCTGCTGGATGGAGTGCTCGCCGGTCTCGCGCGCAAATTGCCGGCCAATGTCGATGACGAACGCCTGCTTGGCGGGGTAGACATCGCCGCGAGTCTCGCCGCCGGACAGGCGGTGCGCCAGCCGGGATTGCTGGCCGAATTGAAGGGCGGAATACTGATCGCGCCGATGGCCGAGCGGATGGGCGAAGCGCTGGCCGGGCGGTTGGCGCAGGCGTTGGACGAGAAAGCGTTGACGCTGGTGCTGCTGGACGACGGCATCGGGGATGAAGCGCCGCCTGCCGCCCTGATGGAGCGCGTGGCCTTTCACGTCGATCTGAGCACTGCAGGATGGCCGGAAGCGGAAGCGCGGGGCGCCCCGATTAAGCGCGGGCAGGTGGACGATGGCGACGTGGAGGTCCTGGCCGCGACGGCGCTGGCACTGGGCGTGGATTCGGCGCGGGCGTGGAATTTCGCCTTGGCCGTGGCGGAATATGCCGGGGCCGAGGTGGCGGCGCGGCTGGTGCTGGCGCCGCGGGCGACGCGCTTGCCGGACTTGGCGGAGCCTCCTCCCCCTCCTCCGGACGCGAGCGACGGCGAGCGAGAGGGACAAGGCGAGACGGTCCCCGAGGATGTGGTACTGGAAGCGGCAATGGCGGCGATTCCGGCGGACCTGTTGGCTCGGCTCGCGGCGGGATCGGCGCGACGCGCGCGCGGCAGCGGGTCGGGCAAGAAACATGCATCGAAACTACGCGGCAAGCCGCTCGGCGCGCGGCCCGGGATGCCGCGCGGCGGAGCGCGGCTGGCGCTGGTCGATACGCTGCGCGCGGCGGTGCCGTGGCAGGCGCTGCGGCGGCGCGAGACTCCAGACCGGAAGGGCCTGATCGTTCGCAAGGGCGACCTGAAGGTCCGGCGGTTCGAGGAAAAGGCGTCGAGCGTAACTCTGTTCTGCGTCGATGCGTCGGGATCGGCGGCGGCGGCGCGGCTGGCCGAGGCCAAGGGCGCGGTCGAGCGGCTGCTGGCGCAGGCCTATGTCGCGCGTAGCGAAGTCGCATTGATCGCCTTCCGAGGCGGCGGGGCCGACCTACTGTTGCCGCCGACCCGGTCCCTGACCCGCGCGCGCCGCGCTCTTGCCGAGCTGCCCGGTGGCGGCGGAACTCCATTGGCGGCGGGGGCGGCACTCGCGCGGCAGGTGGGCGACGGCATCAAGGCGCGCGGACGCACGCCATTCGTTGTCTTCCTGACCGACGGCAGCGCCAATATCGCCAGCGACGGTACTCCGGGACGCGCGCAGGCGGGCAAGGATGCCGAAGTCGCGGCGAAGTCACTGGCGGCGAGCGGCCTGACGACGATGGTCATCGACATCTCGCCGCGCCCACGGCCCGACGCGGAACGGTTCGCGGCGGCGATGGGCGGGCGCTACCTACCCCTACCCCACGCGGACGCGGCGGCGCTGGCACGGGCGGTACGCGGGGCGCAGGCATGAGCGGCGCGCTGGACTGGTCGGTCGAGGGGCGTGACTGGCCGTTGCGGGAGACCAGCCGCGCCGTCGCGACGCGCGGGTTGACGTGGCGGGTACAGGAAATGGGTGACGGGCCACACCTGCTTCTCCTGCACGGGACCGGGGCGTCGGCGCACAGCTGGCACCGCATGATCCCGGCGCTGGCGAAACGTTATCGGGTGATCGCGCCCGATCTTCCCGGGCATGGCTTCACGCGCGGGCGCGGGCCGGCGGGCCTCACGTTGCCGGCCATGGCCGGGGCGGTGGCGGACCTGCTGGACGCGATGAAGGCTGAACCGGCACTCGTCATCGGGCATTCGGCGGGGGCGGCCATCGCGCTGCAATGGGCGTCGGCACACAACGGAAAGGCGCCGATCGTCGGCCTGTCGCCGGCGGTCATGCCCTTCGCGGGGGCCGCGGCGCGATTGTTCCCGACAATGGCCAAGATGCTGTTCGTCAATCCGTTC
>CAZKCD010000148.1:0-4591 GCA_964551235.1 uncultured Sphingomonas sp. | reverse complement strand
GTCGTCCTTGATGACCCACTCGTTGCGGTCCTTGCCGAGGACATGCCCGTTGGCGATGTCGTCGGCGAGGCGGACGAAGCGATCGGTCGCCGCGGCCGAAATCGTCAGCGCGTTGCCGCCGCGCATGGCGGCGGCGAGGCCGGCGGGATCGTAGTCGACCGGATCCAGACCCTCCTTGCTGACGTCGTTGATGAAATCGAGCAGCACCTGCGCCGCGACCGGCGACCAGACGGGCGGGGGAAGGACCGGCGCGGGCGGGGCGACCGGCACGGCCGGCTGCGCGGCGAGCGGATCGGGCTGGGCGGCGGGCGCGACCTGCGCGGCGGCCGGCGCGGCAGCAAGCGCGACGCTGGCCGAAGCGGCAAGGAACAGGGTCCGACGGTCGATCACTTCACTATCCCCCAAGTCTTCCAAACAGGATGCGGGCGCATGATGGCGCCGCGCAATGGTACACAGGATGAATAAGCGCGGCCAGAGCCCGAAAGGGGCCGAGGATGCGAAAAATCGATTGCAAACCACGCTTTAACGGTTCTTCCTTATGGTTAGCGGCGACCGAAGCATGGGGCATCGATGGGCGAGGATCGCGACGAGGGATGGCTTGCAGCCGTGAAAGCGCAGTTGCGCCGGCTGGTCGATTCCCGTCGCGAAGGGCGGCGGACCGCGGCCGGCCATCGGCAGGCCACGCTGAACCTGCGGGGCAAGAGCCACGACGTGACCCTGCTCGATTTGTCCGAATCGGGCGCCATGGTCGCCTTCCACGGTCACGGGCGCGAAGGTGATCCCGTGACGATTCAATTGCTTGACCATGGCCTCGTCGCGGGGCAGTTGCGCTGGATTCGCGACGGCAAGGCGGGAATTTTCTTCACCCGGCCCCTGTCGGGTGCGCGTGAGCAAGGGTGAGAGGCAGGACATGAAGGCGCGGTTGGCCAAGGTCGAGGACGGGTCGGAGCGACGGCGGGCGCCGCGCATTCCGGTCGACATCGACGCGCGCGTACGCGAGCTCGGCACGGAAGGGTCCGAAGCGAAGATCGTCAACCTCAGCGATACCGGCTTCATGGCCGAAACCGACGCCGAGTTCGAGGTCGGGGCCCGGATCTGGTTGCTGCTGCCCGGGCGTGAGCGCGCCGCCGCGGTGGTCCGCTGGGTGGCGGGCGACCGGCTGGGCGCGGAGTTCGCCGAACCGGTCGAGGCGACCGCGATCGCGTCCTGATCAAAGGCAAGCCCGTCGTGGGCATTGTCTCATTTCGGTCACGCCCGCGCGATCGAGTTGCCTCCGTTATGAAACTTCGGCGAGGGTCAGCCGTTCTAACCCGCTGAAAGGGACTGAACATGGCTCGATTTCAGACGCTCAGCGACCTGCAGATGCGGCACGACCCCAAGGGGCGCGGCTACCACGCGGTGTATCGCGAGCAGGAAGTGAATCACTGCCCGGGCTGCGGCCGGACGCACTGGATCATCGGACGGATGTCGGCGGAATGCGCGTTCTGCGCGACCGCCCTGCCGCTCGCGGAAGCCAGCATGCGCTCGGCGAGCGCCCCGGCAATCATCCATCACCGCAACCGCGCGATGGGGCCGGCCTGGGCCGCCTAAGCTAGCGGGTTACGGCGCCGGTCGGATCGGCACCGGCGCATTACACAGATCCACCCCACCGGCGGGACGTATGTAAAATGCGTCCCGCCGGTTTTTTTTGACCTGCAGCCAGTGGGCGAAGCTGGCGCTGTCTTCCTTCAGATACTGGAAGCGCGGGCGCGATGCGGCCGGCATCGAAGCGGCAAGCTGCACCTTGGCGATCGGCGTATGCTGACCGGCGTCCTTGATCATGCCGAGGCCTTCGGTGCCGCGCTTGAGGCTGGACAAGGCCTCCATTCCGCTGACGACGCGGCCGACGACGGCGATATTGCGGTCAAGGTGGCGCGGGCTGTGACCGATCGCGGCGTAGAGTTCGCCGCCCATGCCGGTGTCGGGGGACAGGTCGCGGCCCACCCCGACGCTGCCGTAGCAATGGGGCAGGTTCGCGGTGCCGTCCTTCGGATCGAAGGCGACCGGCCAGCCGGCGGTGTAGCCGACCTGCGGCGCATAACTGTCGGGCGAGCCGAGTCCGACGATCTTGAGGCCCGCCGTGGGGCGCTCATATTCGGCCGGCGGGGTCTTCACGACGCCCGCGGGAAGCGGCTTTTCGCTGTCGTTATTGCCCCATTGGGCGACGTAATTTTCCTGGACCCGGTAGATCTTGGCGCCCTGCCAGTAGTCGGCGCGGGCGAGCGCGCGGATGTTGGCGACGTGGACCGGCGCGAACAACGGCGCGAGCTGGATCACCACCCGTTCGCCCGAGGCGAGGTCGAGGACGAGCAGGTCGTCGGCGGGAATATCGACCCATTCGCCGGCCTTCGAGACCGCCAGGACCTCGGGCGGCGTCCACAGCTTCGGTTCGGCCGCGGGGGCCTGCAGCGCAAGGACGGCAAACGGAACCAGCATCGGGTGCATCGACATCTCCTTCGCCCTTTGTGTAAGCGGGCATCATGTATCTCGCTACCCTCATGCTGCTCGGCTCCGGCGAACTGGGCCGCGAAGTCGCCATCGCCGCCAAGCGCCTCGGCTGCCGGGTGATCGCCTGCGACCGCTACGACGATGCGCCCGCGATGCAGGTCGCCGATGCGCGCGAGGTCTTTCCGATGCTCGACGGCGCGGCGCTCCGGGCGGCGGTGGAGAAGCACCGGCCCGACCATATCGTGCCCGAGATCGAGGCGATCGACACCGCGACGCTGGCGGTGCTGGAAGGCGAGGGATGGCATGTCGTGCCCTCGGCGAAGGCGGTGCAGCTGACCATGAACCGCGACGGGATCCGCGACTTCGCGGCACGCGAGCTGGGGCTGACGACGTCGCGCTACATCTTCGCCGAAACCCGCGAGGAGGCGATGAACGCGGGCGTCGGCCTGCCTGCGGTGGTCAAGCCGGTGATGAGCTCGAGCGGCAAGGGGCAGAGCGTCGCGCGGACGACGGAGGAACTGTGCACGGCCTTCGACTATGCGGTCGCCAACATGCGCGGCGACCGCCCGCGGGTCATCGTCGAGGAATTCATCGACTTCGATTACGAAATCACCCTGCTGACCGTCGCAACGAAGGACGGCGTGCTGTTCTGCCCGCCGATCGGGCACCGGCAGGAAAGCGGGGACTATCGCGAGAGCTGGCAGCCCGCGCCGATGGACGACGCGGTGCTCGCCTCGGCGCAGGAGCAGGCGGCCAAGGTCGTCACGGCGCTCGGCGGGCATGGCCTTTTCGGGGTGGAGTTCTTCATCGCGGGAGACCGCGCGATCTTTTCCGAGCTGAGCCCGCGCCCGCACGACACCGGCATGGTGACGCTGCTCGGCCAGTCGCCCAACGAATTCGAACTGCACGTGCGCGCGATCCTAGGCCTGCCGATTCCGGCGATCGAGCTGGCCGGGCCGGCGGCCTCGGCGGTCGTCCTGGCGGACGGGCCGGGCCGCGATTTCGCCTTTGAGGGCGTGGGCGCGGCACTGGGCCATGGCGTGGCCGGCAAGCCGGTCGACCTGCGGCTGTTCGCCAAGCCCGAAACGCATAAAGGGCGACGGATGGGCGTGGCTTTGGCCCGGGGCGAGACCGTCGAGGAAGCGGTGGCGACCGCGGTCGCGGCGGCCGGCGCGATCCGCATCGTCGAGCGGTGACACCGCAACGCGGCCCGTGCGTTATGGACGCGATGAAGGAGATGATGATGGTTCGATCGACTGCCGTGGTGGTGGCGCTGGCCGCGACGCTTGCCGCCTGCAACCAGGCCGAGGAAACGCCCGCGCCGGCGCCGGCCAAGGAGATCGTCGTCCGGTCGGAGATGCAGAAGCAGCTATTCACCGCCGATCCGCTCAACCGCGCGATCGCGCTCAAGCGCGCCATCCGCGACTTCGGCGCGGGCTGCGTGCGCGTCACCAAGTCGGGCTATGTCGGTCGCTACAAGCAGATGGATTACTGGACCGCCACCTGCCAGGACGACCGCGAGCGCACGCGCGACTGGGCGTTGTTCATCGGCGCCAACGACAGCGTGCAGCTACGCTTGTGCGAGGATGTGGCGAAGGTCGATCTGCCCAAGTGCACGATCACCGAAGGCGAGATGACGCACGACGAGCCGGCGACGGGCAACGCCGCCGGCTAAGCCGTCAGTTGCACTTGCGGGTCGTCTTGACCGCGCCGTCCGGGCGCTTTTCCTTGATCGTCACGCAATTGCCGCTGCGATATTCCTCGCGGATCGTGCCGTCGGCCGCGACCGTGCGGCTGTCGGGCTTTTCCACCCGCTCGCCGCCGCGCAACTCGTAATTGAAGCCGCTCGGCGCGGTAGTGTTCGCGGCCTGCGGCTGCGCGTAGGCGACGCCCGCCAGGCCAACGGCCAGCGCGATTCCCGCCCCGATCAACATCCACGTGCGACTCATGGTCTTCACTCCTTCAGGCGCTTTCCTAGACGATACGAGGTGAACCGCGGGTGAAAAATGAGCCCGCATCCGTCCGGTTCGTATCGGGCCAGCGCCGCGGCAAATGAGGTCAGGCGACGTCTTCGAGCACCGCGTCGAGTTCACGGCAGGCAAAG
>CAZKCD010000147.1:0-4620 GCA_964551235.1 uncultured Sphingomonas sp. | reverse complement strand
CGCCAAGGACAAGGGCACCGGCAAGGAACAGCAGATCCGAATCCAGGCCTCGGGCGGTCTCAGCGACGCCGACATCGAGAACATGGTCAAGGAAGCGGAGCAGTTCGCGGACGAGGACAAGAAGCGCCGCGAAGGCGCCGAGGCCAAGAACCAGGCCGAAAGCCTCATCCACTCGACCGAGAAGCAGCTCGCCGAGCATGGCGACAAGGTGTCGGCCGAGGTGAAGACCGAGATCGAAAGCGCGCTGGCCGAGGCCAAGAGCGCGGTCGAAGGCGGCGATCCCGCGACGATGACCGAGAAGACCAACGCGCTCGCGCAGGCTGCGATGAAGCTTGGCCAGGCGATGTACGAGGCGCAGCAGGCCGAGACCGCCAGCACCGCCGGTGACGGCGCCGCCGAGGCCGAAGCCAAGCCGGCCGAAGAAGACGTGGTCGACGCCGAATTTTCGGAAGTCGACGACGAGAAGAAGGGCTGATTGATGGCGCGGGCGCCGATCCTCCAGGGTTGGCGCCCGTCGTCATGGGTGGGGAAGTAAGTTGGCCCAAGTCGATTATTACGAATTGCTGGGCGTCGCGCGCGATGCGGACGACGGCACGATCAAGGCGGCCTATCGCAAGCTCGCCATGCAATATCACCCCGACCGGACCGGCGGGTGCAAGGAGAATGAGGCCAAGTTCAAGGCCGTCTCCGAGGCGTACGAATGCCTCAAGGACCCCCAGAAGCGCGCGGCCTACGACCGCTTCGGCCACGCCGCCTTCCAGAACGGCGGCGCGGGCGGCGATCCGTTTGGCGGCGCCGGCGGCTTCGAAGGATTTTCCGACATCTTTTCGTCGATCTTCGGCGAATTCATGGACCCGCGCGGCCAGCGCCAGAACGTCGCGCGCGGCAGCGACCTGCGCTACGACCTCAACCTGACGCTCGAGGAAGCCTTTACCGGCGTCGAAAAGGAAATCCGCATCGAGGCGCTGGCCCGCTGCGAGAGTTGCGAGGGTTCCGGCGCCAAGGGCGAGAGCAAGGCGCAGCGCTGCGGCGGCTGCGGCGGCGCCGGCAAGGTGCGCGCCCAGCAGGGCTTCTTCGTGGTCGAGCGAACCTGCCCCAACTGTCTCGGCGCGGGTCAGGTGATCGCCGATCCCTGCCCGTCGTGCGATGGCGAGGGCCGCGCCATCCGCCAGCGCAAGATCAAGGTCGACATCCCCGCGGGCGTCGACGAGGGCACGCGGATCCGCGTCGCCGGCGAAGGCGAGGCCGGGCTTCGCGGCGCCGGGAGCGGCGACCTCTACCTGTTCGTCCACCTCAAGCGCCACGCCATCTTCCAGCGCGACGGCACCTCGCTGATCGCCGAGGCGCCGGTGACCTTCACCACCGCGGCGCTGGGCGGGTCGATCTGCATTCCCGGCATCGACGGACAGCGGATCGAGCTTGCCATCCCCGCCGGCATCCAGTCGGGCGAAACGCTGCGCCAGCGCGGCGCGGGCATGAGCATCCTTCAGGGCCGCGGGCGCGGCGACCTCACCGTGCGTGTCCTCGTCGAAACGCCGACCAAGCTCAGCAAGGAGCAGAAGGCCCTGCTCGAGGAATTCCGCAAGACCGAGACGGGCGACGAATGCCCGGCCTCGAAGAGCTTCTTCGGCCGGGTCCGCGATTTCTTCGAGAATTAAAGGTCGGCCGGCGCGTCGCCCAGAAGTTCGGGCAGGCGCCGGTTCATCGCGGCCAGCGTATAGGGTTTCTGGACGACAATCCGGTCCATGTGCCGTTCGGGCAGCTTGGACTGTTCGCCATAACCGGTCGCGAACAGGAACGGGATGTTGAGGTCGGCCAGCCGGTCCGCGATCGGAAAACTGTGGCTGTCACCCAGGTTGATGTCGAGCACGGCGATCGTCGGACTGTGCGTCTCGATCGCCGCGATTGCACCGGCGACCGTCGCTTCCGTCAGCACATAATCTGCGCCAAGTCGCCGCAGGATGTCCTCCGCATCGAGCGCGATGATCAGGCTGTCCTCGACGAGGAGCACGCGCTGGCCGCGCAGCAGGTCGCTTCGGGTCGGTTCGGCCGGGGCCGGAACGTCGACCGTGATCGACGGCAGGATTTCCTCCGCGGGCATTGTGACGTGCTTGGCCGGGATGACAAAGCGCGCCGTCATCCCTTCCGGCGCGTAATCGACCTGCGCGCTACCGTTTAAGTCGTAAGGCACGCTGAGTTCGATGATCGTCGTGCCGAAGCCCTTCCGGGTCGGCGGCGCGACGGGCGGGCCGCCTTCCTCGCGCCATTCGATTACCAAGGCGCCGAGATTGTCGCGATGCCACGCGATATGGACGTTGCCGCTATCGCTCAGAGCACCATATTTCGCGCTGTTCGTCACCAGTTCGTGGATGACGAGCGCCATTGTCGAATAGGCCTGCGGGTTGAGCAGCACCGGTTCGCCGGACGTCAACACCCGGTCGCGCATGCCGGTGAGGTAGGCGGCCGCTTCCGCGTCGATGAGCGCGCTCAGCGGGGCGGGGCCCCAATGGTCCTGCGTGATCTGGTTGTGCGCGCGGGCGAGCGCGTGAACGCGCTGATCAACCGTCTTTACGAAGTCCTCGATGCTGGCGCCTTCGTCCGGCTTCGACTGGCGGATGAGGCCACGGATCAGCGACAGGATGTTGCGCACGCGGTGGTTGAGTTCAGCGATCAGCAGTTCCTGCCGGTCCGAAGCGGCCTGGCGTTCCATGCTCGCCTCGTCGGACATGCGCAGCACGACCTCGATCAGGGTGGCCCGCAGCGTTTCCGCGACGCGCATTTCGGACGGCGTGAAGCGCTTCGAGCGCCCTTCGACCAGTTCCTTCCATTCCGCGAAGCTGGCGCGCGGGGTGAGGCGAGGGCCGTTGGGTCCAAGTTCGACCGGCTTGTGCGGATCGCCCGCCCAGCGGACCGAGCGCACCATCTCCTGCCGGAACAGGACCACATAATCGCGCGGCGTGCGGCTGATCGGGATGGCCAGCATGCCCGCCGCCTTGCCGGCGTAGGCGCTGGCATCGGGGACGAGGTCGGCGATCCGGTCGGTGGAAAAGGCCTTGCCCGCGGCGGTAGCGCTCAGCGCGTTGATCAGCTTGGCGAAGGCCGCGGTGTCGGGGGTCTGGCCGGAGAAGGCGTAATTGCCGTTGATCCACACGCCCACGCCATCGGCCGGGATGGCGTTGGTGAGGATATCGCTCAGCCAGTTGGGGTCCTTGAGCAACGTCTCGTCGCTCGCCACGGCACCGAGCAGCTGGTCGGAGATGTCGCGGGCGCGGCGTTCGTATTCGACCACTTCCTTGCGCTCGCGGCTCTCGATCCGCATCGCGAACATCTGCGCGAACAGTTCCGCGACCGATCGCCGCTCGAAGCTGGGGCAGCGCGGGCTGTAATGGTGGCAGGCGATCAGCCCCCACAATTCGCCCTCGACGATGATCGAGATCGACATGGAGGCGGCGACCCCCATGTTGCGCAGATATTCGATGTGAATGGGCGAGACCGAGCGCAGCACCGACAGCGACAGGTCGATCGGCTTCTTGTGCTCGTCGAGCACCGGGAGGATCGGCACCGGCTGCGCATTGATGTCGGTGATCACACGCAGCAGGCTGCGCTTGTAAAGCGCGCGCGCCTGAACCGGAATGTCGGTCGCGGGATAGTGGAGGCCGAAGAAGCTGCCGATGCCGCTTTTCGCGCTCTCAGCGACGACTTCGCCCGACCCGTCTTCGTCGAACTTGTAGACCATCACCCGGTCGAAGCCGGTCAGCGCGCGAACCTGCCGCGCGCCTTCGTTGAAGAAGGAGCCGAGGTCAGCGGCGCCGTCCAGACGGCCGACCATGCCGCGCACCGTACCGGTCGCGTCGCCGTAATTCTGCTCGGTCGAGGGTTCGCCCTCGAGTATGACGTTGCTTCCCGCCATGTGGATGGCGACGTCGAACGGCCGCCCATTCTCGCTCAGCACGCAGCGAAAGATGCGCTCGACCGCGTCCTGCCCGCGCAGCAGCGCCAGCCGGTTGCGCAACGCATGGATGGAATCGCCGGTGAGGATCGAGGTCGCCGGCTTGCCGATCAGCTCAGCCTGGTCGAGGTCGAAGAAGTCCCCGATGTTGGCGGACGCGCGCGCGACCATCCAGTCGGTGGTCAGCGCAAGGAGGAAGCCGATCGGCTGGATCGCGCCCAGCAGGTGGATCGGCTCGCGATCGCAATTCGTGAGGTCGACGGTGAAGGTGGGATCGGATTCGCTCACGCTGATTACTTTCCGCTCCCCAACTCGAATAGCGCGAACGCACGGAGAGCACCCGCGGTCGCTGCCTCAAGCCGAGCGCTCGAATAGAGGTTTCGTTCCAACAGCGCAATTATCCGCTTCCAATGACCGGCCGGCGGGCGCGCGGACAGGAAACGCGACGGCAGTGTGTCGGGCACCGCCTTGCGCAGCATCGCCCCGCCCAGCCGCGAGCCTTCAAGCACGTAGAGCGCGCCGATCAGCTCGGCATCGTCGTTGAGCACGGGAGGGTCCACGGGGTCGGATCGCGCAACGCCGAGGTCGGCGAGGTCGGCCAGCAGCAACGGCCCGCGGCGCGTGGCGTCCCAGTCCTCGACATGGTCCGCGGCCCCGGCGGCGGTCAGCGC
>CAZKCD010000146.1:0-4712 GCA_964551235.1 uncultured Sphingomonas sp. | reverse complement strand
CGCCAATTTGACCCGGAACGGATCGGATTTCGATCGCCCGGCGGATCGCAATCTTGCGATTTCGGCCAAGCGGTCGCGGCGCTTTGGCCGCAAGGCGGTTGCAACCGTCGCCGCGGGCGCCCTCGCCGCCTTGCCCGGTACGCCGGCCAACGCCGTGCCGGTGCCGACCGCCTCGACGCTCGTCAGCGTCTGTTCGGGCGTCAGCCTGCCGCCGTCGGTGGTGACCGGGATCATCGATCCGATCGTGACCGGCATTTACGGCCCGATTGAAACCAACGTGAACGGAACGCTTGGCACGCTGACCGGCCTGTTCGGGGGGCTCTTTCCGGCGCCGCTGAGCGTGGACGTCAACGGCCTGCTGACGACCGCGGCGTCGGGCAGCGATATCGGCCTCAACGTGCTTTCCGCGAACGGCACGATCGTCGGGCCGAGCGACCAGTGCGACGCCACCGCCGACAGCTTCACGCTCGACACGCCGGCCGGGGTCGCCATCGGCGGCAACCAGATCACGGGCCTGGGCGCGACCGGGCAACAGGCCGTCGCCGGCGAGATCGATTCGATCGCCATCGGCAACCGCGCCACCACCGCCGCGAGCGCGCTGGGCTCCATCGCCATCGGCACCGACGCCAGTGTCGGCGCGGGCGCGGTCGGATCGGTCGCGATCGGTGACGGCGCCAGCGCGACGGGCACGAACAGCGTGGCGCTGGGCGCGGGCACCGTCGCCAGCCGCGCCAACGTCGTCGACGTCGGCGGCCGCCAGATCAGCGGCGTCGCGGCCGGCACTCAGCCGACCGATGCCGTGAACCTCGGCCAGCTGACCGCGGCAACGCAGAATGCGGTCCAGTATGACGACTCCTCGCGCACCGTGGTGACCTTCGGCGGGGCCGGCGGGACACTGCTGACCAACGTGCGCGCCGGGGCGGTCAACGCCACCTCGACCGACGCGGTCAACGGGTCGCAGCTGTTCGGCGTGCAGACGCAGGTCGACGCCAACACGACGGCGATCAGCAACCTGCAGACGACGGTCGGCGGCAACACCACGGCCATCACCAACTTGCAGACGCAAGTCGCGGGCAACACGACGGCGATCACCAACCTCAACACGCAGGTGGGCGCCAACACCACGGCGATCACCAACCTGCAGGTGCAGGTGCAGAACGGCGGGATCGGGCCGGTGCAGTATAGCAACGACGCGACGCCGACCGTGCCCAACGGCGGCGTTCCGACCAACGACCTGACTTTGATCGGCGCGGCGCCGGGACCGGTCCAGCTGCACAATGTCGCCAATGGTGTCGTCGCCGCCGGATCGACCGACGCGGTCAACGGCGGGCAGCTGTTCAGCGCGATCAGCGGCGCCGTGTCGAACGCGGTGACCTATGACGACAGCAGCCGCACGACGGTGACGCTGAACAGCGGCGGATCGGCGACGGTGGTGCGCAACGTCGCGGCCGGCACCGCGGCGACCGACGCGGTCAACGTCAGCCAGCTGAACGCCTCCACGACCAACATCCTCAACCAGGCGAACAGCTACACCGACCTCCAGTTCGACCTGCTCGACAGCCAGCTGCGTCGCAACCGCAGCGACGCGCGCTCCGGCACGTCGGCAGCGCTGGCCGCGGCGGCCCTGCCGCAGGCGATGGGCGAAGGCCGCACGATGATCTCGGGCGGCGTCGGTACCTATGGCGGCAAGGTCGGCTTCGCGGTCGGCGCGTCGCACCGGGCGTCGAACGGCAAGTCGGTCTACCGGGTGGGCATCACCTACGATAGCGCCGAGAAAGTGGGCGCGAACGCCGGGGTCGGCGTCGAATTCTGATCACTTCCCCGATCAGGTCCCTTGGGGCGTCGCCGATCCGGTCGGCGGCGCCCCAATTTTTTCGGCGTGGTCAGCGCGCGCGGAGGGTGCGGCGGACGGCTTCGGTGACGGCGCCGAAGACGAGGTGAGAGGCGTAGCCGTAGAGGTGCGAGCGGGCCGGGTAGGCGGTCGGCGCCTTGCTGAGGCCGGCCGCGGGAACGGCGACCTCGTCGAACAGGGTCGCGGTGCCGAGGCCGAAGGCGCTGCCGAAGCCGCGCGTCACCCCGGGACGATATTCGGCGGCGACTCCATAGGCCGCGCCGAGCGCGCCGCCGAAGAGGTAATGGACGATCGTCCCCGCCTGCGCCTTGTCGGCCTTATCGACGGGCTTGCCGATGACCGCGCGGCTGGCCTTGTCGGCGGCCTTGACGGTCGCGGGTTCGCCGCTTTTGGGCATGGTCACGAAGCGCGCCCAGACCTTCTGGAACTGGTCCATGGCGAGGCTGGCGACAAGGCCGGCGGCAAGGCCGGCGGCGGCGCCGCGGACGGGCGAGACGGTTCGTTCGGTCATCGCCCCCCAACGCCTGCCGCGCGATGGGCGTTCCGCTCGAACGATCAGGCGGCCCGTTCCGCCCCGGCGGCGCGGTAGCCGAGCACGCACAGGCCGAGCATCACGACGTTGCCGACGAGGTCGAGCAGGCCGATCGCGGTCAGCACCGGATCGACAACGTAAAACCAGTAATTGAAGGCCAGGAACGGCAACAGCGCGATCCCGTAGGCAAGGAAGGTGGTGCGCGTGAACCGGGCGAACGCCGCGAACAGGCCCGAGATCAGTGCCTGGGCGCCGAAGCAGGCGACGGCGAAGCGTTCGAAGTCGCTGCCGGACACAAATTCGGGCCGGATCGTCAGGTCGATGACCGACTGGGGAAGGAATAGCGCCCAGCCGCCAAGCACGAAGAAAACCGAGGCGATCGCGAACTGGATCGCCCGGGCGCTCATTCGAACTCGACGATGACTTGGTCGACGGCGAGGCTTTCGCCGGCGGCGACGGGGGTGGCCTTGACCGTGCCCGATTTCTCGGCGCGCAGGATGTTTTCCATCTTCATCGCCTCGACCACCGCGAGCGGCTGGCCGGCCTCGACCTTGTCGCCGGCGGCGACCTCGAGCTTGGTCAGCAGGCCGGGCATCGGCGCGAGGAGGAACTTCGACAGGTCGGGCGGGACCTTTTCGATCATGTGCTTCGACAGGGCGGCGATGTGCGGCGCCATGACCGACACGTCGTGGCGCGCGCCGCGGGTGACGAGCGTCCAGCCGCGACCCTTCTTCGCGACCTGCACGACGCGGCGGCGGCCGTCGATGTCGGCGACCAGCAGCGGATCGCCCGGCGCCCAGTCGCCGATCACGTCCATTTCCTCGCCGTCGTCGACGCTGACGAGGTTGCCGCCCTCGTAGGGGGTGACGGTGACGTCGTAATCGCGGCCACCGAGGCGGACGATTTGCGTCGGATCGGGGAAGGCCGGCTCGCCCAGCTGGCCGTCGATCAGCGCGGCGCGCGTGTCGAGCGTCAACTCGACGATCGCGGCGAGCGCGGCGAGATCGGTCAGCAGCGCCTCGTCGGCGGGAGCGCCGTGGAAGCCGTCCGGATATTCCTCGGCGATGAAGCCGGTGGTGAGGTCGCCCGAGCGGAAGCGCGGGTGCTGCATGATGGCGGACAGGAAATCGACGTTGTGGCCGAGCCCCTCGATGCGGAAGGCGTCGAGCGCCTGCACCTGAAGGTCGGCGGCCTCGTCGCGGGTCGGCGCCCAGGTGATCAGCTTGGCGATCATCGGGTCGTAGAACATCGAGACCTCGCCACCCTCGTAGACGCCGTCGTCGACGCGCACGCCGTCAAGGCCGCGGCGGCCGTTGGCTTCGCCATCGTCTTCCCAGCCGGGGACGGAGGGCTCGTAGCGCACCAGCCGGCCGGTCGAGGGCAGGAAGCCGCGATAGGGATCCTCGGCATAGACGCGGTTCTCGATCGCCCAGCCGTCGATGCCGATGTCGGCCTGGGTGAAGGGCAGTTTCTCGCCGGCGGCGACGCGGATCATCTGCTCGACGAGGTCGATGCCGGTGATCGCCTCGGTCACCGGATGCTCGACCTGCAGGCGGGTGTTCATTTCGAGGAAGTAGAAGCTCTTGCCCGTCGGGTCCTTGCCCGAGACGATGAGCTCGACCGTGCCCGCCGAATAGTAACCGACCGCGCGGGCGAGCGCGACGCATTGCTCGCCCATCGCCTTGCGCATGTCGGGCGTGACGAAGGGCGACGGCGCTTCCTCGACCACCTTCTGGTGGCGGCGCTGGATCGAGCATTCGCGCTCGTTCAGATAGAGGATGTTGCCGTGCTGGTCGCCGAGGATCTGGATCTCGATGTGGCGCGGGTCCTCGATGAATTTCTCGATGAAGACGCGGTCGTCGCCGAAGCTGTTGAGGCCTTCGCGCTTGGTCGCTTCGAAGCCTTCGCGGACGTCCTGTTCGCTGTAGGCGAGGCGCATGCCCTTGCCGCCGCCGCCGGCGCTGGCCTTCATCATCACCGGATAGCCGATCTCGCCCGCGATTTTGACGGCTTGTTCGGTGTCCGCGATCTCGCCGACGAAGCCGGGGACGACGTTGACGCCCGCTTCCTTCGCCAGCTTCTTGGACTCGATCTTGTCGCCCATCGCCGCGATCGCGTTCACCGGCGGACCGATGAAGGCGATGCCCTCGGCCGCCAGCGCCTCGGCGAAGCTGGTGCGTTCGGAGAGGAAGCCGTAGCCGGGGTGCACGGCCTCGGCGCCCGTTGCCTTACACGCCTCGATGATCTTGTCGGCGAGCAGGTAGGACTGCGCAGCGGGCGGCGGGCCGATGTGCACCGCCTCGTCCGCCATCCGCACGAACGGCGCGC
>CAZKCD010000145.1:0-4832 GCA_964551235.1 uncultured Sphingomonas sp. | reverse complement strand
CGCCTTCGGGCAGGTGATCCTCACAGGCGATTTCGCGCCATTTCCCCGTGTCGCGCGGGTCGTCCATGAACGTATCGCCCTCGACCTCGGCCAGCACCTCGGTCAACTCGATCCGGTCGGCGATGTCGTGGAACAAGGCGAAGATGTCGCTCCCCCCGATGATCGAGACCGGATCGCCGCCCGCCGCCGCCAGTGCGTCGTCCTTGCTGTGCACGACCTCGACACCCTCGCGCGTCCAATCGCGGTCGCGGGTGAGGACGATGTGGCGGCGTCCCGGCAGGAGGCCGGGCAGGCTGTCGAAGGTCTTGCGCCCCATGACCATCGCGCTGCCCATGGTCACGGCCTTGAAATGCTTGAGGTCGCCCGGCAGGTGCCAGGGCAGGGTGCCGTCCTTGCCGATCGTGCCGTTCAGGGCACGGGCCACGACGATGGTGATGCTGGATGGCGCGTTCATGGGCCGGTCTTACGCTTGCGGGTGGGGCGGGGGCAAGGTTAGGGGAAGGCATGACCCCGGCGCAGCAGCAACTGGTGGCGACCCTGACCGCCGATTTCGGGGAACGGATCGCGCTGACCGATCCGAACGACATCGCGCCGTGGCTGACCGACTGGCGCGGACGATGGACCGGGCGGAGCGCCGCCATCCTCCAGCCCGCGACGACCGAGGAAGTGGCGGCCGCGGTGCGCGAGGCGGCAGCGCTGGGCGTGCCGCTGGTGCCGCAAGGGGGCAATACCTCGATGGTCGGGGGTGCGACGCCGCCCGACGACGGATCGGCCCTGATCCTGTCGCTGCGGCGCATGAACCGGATCCGGACCATCGATCCAAAAGCGATGAGCGCGGTGGCCGAGGCCGGGGTCGTGCTCGAGACGTTGCACGAGGCGGTGGCCGAAGACGGGTTGCGCTTCCCGCTGACGCTGGGGTCGCGCGGGTCGGCGACGATCGGGGGACTGACCTCGACCAATGCGGGGGGCACGCAGGTGCTTCGCTTCGGGCCGATGCGCGGGCTGGTGCAGGGCATCGAGGCGGTGCTGCCCGACGGGACGGTGCATGACGGATTGGCAGGGCTGAAGAAAGACAATCGCGGGCCGAGCCTCGAGCAGTTGCTGATCGGGGCGGAAGGAACGATGGGCATCGTCACCGCGGTCCGCCTGGCGCTCGTTCCGGCGGTGCATTCGCGGGCGGTGGCGTGGTTGGGCCTCGACGATCTGGAGGGCGCGCTTGAGGTCCTGGCCACACTGCGAGCACTATATGGCGGCATCGAGGGGTTTGAGGTGTTGCCGGCCGAATCCCTACAGGCCGCGATTGCCCAAATCCCCAATGTTCGCAGTCCCTTGGCGGGCGCTCATCGCTGGCATGCGCTGGTCGAGGCGGTGGCGCAGACGGCCGAGGACGAGGCGCCCGAGGCGGCGTTGCAGCGGGGGCTGGAGCCGTTGCTGGAAAGCGGGGTGATCGCCGACGCGGTCATCGCCGCGAGCGAGGCGCAGGCGCGCGACTTCTGGCACATCCGCGACAGCCTGTCCGAGGCCGAGAAGAAGGAATATGGCCCCGCGACGCAGCACGATATTTCGGTGCCGGTGGCGCGCATGCCCTCCTTCCTGGCCGAGGCAGCGCGGACCATCGAGGCGGCCTTTCCGGGGACGCACGCGTCGGGCTTCGGCCACCTCGGCGACGGCAACATCCATTTCCACGTCCGCAGCCCCGACCGCAACGACGCCGGGTGGCTGGCGCGCGAGGGCGGGGCGGTGACCCGGCTGGTGCACGATCTGGTGGTGGCCGCGGGCGGGTCGATCAGCGCCGAGCATGGCATCGGCCAGATGAAGCGCGACGAACTGGCGCGCCTGTCGCCCGGGCGGGTCGCGGCACTACGCGCGCTCAAGGCCGGGCTGGACCCCAAGGGCCTGATGAACCCGGGCAAGCTGGTCTAGTCTTCGGCGGGCCCCCTAGAGGTTGACCGGATAGGGCTGGACGCAGTCGCCCCGTGCCTCGCGCTGCAGGCGCTCCACCTCGGCCAGGTCCTTCTGCAGGTCGGTGCGCGCGAAATCGAGGCCCATCTTGCTCGCCTCCTCGATCAGCCGGCGGCCATCGAGCAGGTTGGTCGCGTTAAGCCAGTCGAGCCGGCCGAGCGCCGCGAGCGCCTGCTGGCGGGCCGCCCCGTCGAGCTGCGTGTCGAAGCTCAGGTAGAGCAGTTGGGGGAAGATCTGGTGCTCGGTCTCATTGTCCTTCCGCAGCCCTTCCATGATCGCGTAGAGCCGCGAGAAGGCCGCGACCCGGTCGCGCGCCATGTGCCCGAGGGCATCGCCATTCTGCGTCGCCACCCAGACGTCGTCGTTCCACTTCCGGTTGGGCGTGCGGTAGGCGGCGGGGGCGCTTTGCACGGTCGTCGCCGTTACCCGCATCGGCATGCGGTCGGCGGTCCACGGCCCGGCATTGGTGCTGACTTTTTCGATGAGGTGATCGAGCCGCTCGCTAAGGCAGCGGCGGATCATCTGCCGCTCGCTGGCATGGACGATGGAATCGGCGATTTCGATCGTCAGCGCGTCCTCGGTGCGCCGTAATTCGTCCTTGCCGCGTATCGTATCGACCGCCTGCTGCGCGGCCAGCGCGATCACGACGCCGAGGACAACGATCGCAAGCTCCCAGCCGACCGCGTTCCAGCCGTTCGGCGGGTGGAGCCTCATCAACCGGAACATGGGCCCGCCCCTCTTGGTTGGGCGCAGCCTCCCACAAGTGCGCGCTTGCCGCAACGGTCGTTACGGCATGGCGGTTCGGATGGGGTCTCAAAGTGGCGCGCCCGGCTGGGTTCGAACCAGCGACCTCATGCTTAGAAGGCACGTGCTCTATCCAGCTGAGCTACGGGCGCGTTGCGGTGCGACTTATGCCCCGGCGCGCAGCGCCGCAAGGTCGGCGTTAGGCCACGGCTTCCAGGAGGCCCTCGAACAGGCGTCGGCCGTCGGTGCTGCCGTGGGCGGCTTCGACGACGCGTTCCGGGTGAGGCATCAGGCCCAGCACGTTGCCGCCGGCGTTGAGGATGCCGGCGATGTTGCGGGCCGAACCGTTGACCTCTTCGGCGTAGCGCAAGGCCACGCGGCCGTCGCCTTCGAGGCGGTCGAGCGTGTCGGCGTCGGCCTGGTAGTTGCCGTCGTGGTGGGCGACCGGGAAATGGATGGTCTCGCCCGCGTCGTAGCGCGCGGTGAAGATCGACTGGCTGTTCTCGACCGTCAGAGCGACGGTGCGGCAGACGAAGTGGAGGCCGGCGTTGCGCATCAGCGCGCCCGGCAGCAGCCCCGCCTCGGTCAGCACCTGGAAGCCATTGCAGATGCCGATGACCGGCACGCCGCGGCCCGCGGCATCGGCGACCGCGCGCATGATCGGCGAGCGTGCCGCCATCGCGCCCGAGCGCAGGTAGTCGCCGTAGGAGAAGCCGCCGGGAATGCCGATGAAATCGACGCCGTCGGGAAGCGCGGTATCCTGGTGCCAGACCATCGCCGGCTTGCTGCCAGTCACTTCCTCGATCCCGACCGCGAGGTCGCGGTCGCAGTTCGATCCGGGGAAGACGATGACCGCGCTCTTCATGTCAGGCGGCCCGCTCGATCTTGAAATTCTCGATCACCGTGTTGGCGAGGAGCTGGCGGCACATCTCCTCGATGTCCGCGTCGCTGGTCGTGTCGGCGACGTCGAGTTCGATGAGCTTGCCGGCGCGCACGTCGTTGACGCCGGCGAAGCCGAGCCCTTCGAGCGCGTGGTGGATCGCCTTGCCCTGCGGGTCGAGGACACCGGGCTTCAGGGTGACGAAAACGCGGGCTTTCATGGTGGCGAACTTCCTCGTGGCAAGGCGTTGGCGGCCCTATGACGAAGCGCGTCGCGCTGGGCAAGGCTTAACCACTTTTTCACCATTTCGGACGAGCGTCGATCGAAAGGCGCGCGGGGGTGATGCGCGCGATGCGTGAGAGGGGAAGGCAATTATGGCAGCAGGCATTGCGATCGCGATGTTCGTGGCGCTGGTCGGCTTCGGATCCAACTATTTCGGCTGGTCCGATCCGCAGGGGAAGGTCCAGCTGGCGCTGCTGACGAGCTTCATCCTGGGCTGCGTCGCCAGCTACAAGGCGCGGGGCTGACGCGCGCGTCCGGGCGCGCTAGGGGAGGGGCGTGACCGCCCTTCCGCCTTACGCCGAACTGCTCAAGCTGACGCTCGCCCGCGGCCCCGACGGCAGCCGCCGCTACGTCATGCCGTTCCACGAGGACGTGGTCGGCCGGCCCGGTTACCTCCACGGCGGGGCGATCGCGGGACTGCTCGAATTCGCGGCGTTCACGACCCTGTCGGAAGCGATCGGCGACCCGGCGGTCGTCAAGAAGCCGGTGACGGTGACGGTCGATTACCTGCGCGGCGGCGGCGCGTCGCGCGGCGACACGCACGCCGAGGCGGTGATCGAGCGGCTGGGCAACCGCATCGCCAACGTCGACGCGGTGGCGTGGCAGACCGACCGCGAAAAGCCGATCGCCACCGCGCGGATCAATTTCCTGCTCGAACGGCCCTAGTAGCCGCTCAATTCCGCGACCTGCGCCGCGTGGTAGCGCGGGCTTCCGAACAGTTCGTCGAGGACGGCCTGGCGCTTCATGTAGAATCCGATGTCATGCTCGTCGGTCATGCCGATGCCGCCGTGCATCTGGACGCCTTCCTGCACCGCGAGGCGGGCGACCTTGCCGGCCTTGGCCTTGGCGACCGCGACCATCAGGTCGGCCTTTGAATCGCCGGCGTCGAGCAGCTGCGCGGCCTTGAGCGCGGCGGCGCGGGCGATCTCGATCTCGCCATAGAGGTGCGCGGCGCGGTGCTGCA